>DASSXQ010000306.1:0-4607 GCA_035703725.1 Rudaea sp. | reverse complement strand
GTCAATTGGCGCTGGAAACGCACCTTGGTCCCGGTGATGCGGCTGGGCACGATCTTGCCGGTTTCGCTGATGTACTGACGCAGCGTGTTGAGATCCTTGTAATCAATCTCGGTTACGCCCTCGGCGGTGAAACGGCAATACTTCTTGCGGCGATAGAATTTGGACATGATTGGGCTCCTGGCTTATTCGGCGTCGGCTTCGAACGACGGTGCGTCGCGATCAGGACGCACGTCGCGATCCGGACGTGATTCGCGTTCGCGACGCGGCGGTGGTTCGTCATTACCGGTGAAACCAAAGCCTTCATCGTCGCGACGACGGCTGCCTTTTTCATCCTTGTTCTTCAGGATAAACGATTGCTCCGTATCGGCAGCATCGCGGCTGAGAATGAGGTGGCGCAGGACTGCATCGTTGAAGCGAAATCCGGATTCGAGTTCCTTGAGCACTTGCGCGCCGCACTCGATGTTCAACATCACGTAGTGCGCCTTGGCCAGATTTTCGATCGGATAAGCCAGTTGGCGACGGCCCCAATCCTCGAGGCGATGAATCTTGCCGTTATCGGCTTCGATGAGCGCCTTGTAGCGCTCGATCATTGCAGGCACCTGCTCGCTCTGGTCAGGGTGGACCAGAAACACGATCTCGTAGTGACGCATGTTGTCTCCTTGTGGATATCGCAACGGAAATTCCGCTGCAACAGCCTCCCGCGGCGCGGTGAGGCAGGACCTTCGCCGGCATGGCGCCGATGAAGGGGCGCGAATGGTAGTGGAATCAGGACGTTGGCGCAACCGGAATTTGCGACAACCAGCCTAGTCCCGCATCTGTCGCATGTTCGCAATCAGGCCCACACATCGTTCGGTGCTGTCATGGCACCGCCGTGCCCGCCCGTGTTGACGACACCGCGCGGCTCCACCAACAGGATCTTGCACTCGTTGTCGGCGCGCGGTTTGTGTTCGACGCCCTTGGGCACAACGAACAATTCGCCCGCACGCAGATCCACGCTGCCATCGCGGAAATCGATTGCCATTTCTCCATCGATCACGATGAAGACTTCGTCCGTTTCCGCATGGCTGTGCCAGACGAACTCGCCGCGAATTCGCGCCAACTTGAGCTGGTAGTCGTTCATCCGGGCAACGACGCGCGGAACCCACAGATCGTGAAATCGTTCGAACTTGTCGCGCAAATTGATGGATGAATATCGCCTCGAGCCGACGCTCATGGCTGCGTTCCGATCATGCTGCCGGATCGACCGTAAAGCTCTCGCCGCAACCGCATTCACCAGTGACGTTCGGATTGCGAAACACGAACGACGTATTCAAGCCGTCGCGGGCAAAATCGATCTGGGTACCTTCCACCATTGCCGCGCTCTTGGCATCCACGACCAGTTTGATGCCATCACGCTCGATGACCTGATCGTCGGCATCGATGTGTTCGGCAATATCGACGGTGTAGGCATATCCGGAACATCCCGTCTTGCGCACACCAAAGCGCACCCCAACCGCACCGGGCCGGTTGGCGATGAAGTTCTGCATGCGTTGACGCGCCGCGTCGGTAAGCTGGATGTTCATGGGGTGCCAAATCTGTTGGTGTGATGCCGATCAATGCCATTCTACCAGTGCCACGCGCAAACAATCTCGCAACCGGTTCCGCTATCATGCACGACGTGTTTTGGCGCTCGTCGCTGCAGCGAACATTCGCGGACCGGATGCCGTTGTGATCGCGGAATCCATGGTTTGGCTTTCGCGAGACAAGCCCGGAACCGGATTCCAGATTGCGCTGGAATGACAAGAACAAATGACGCGCGAATGCTCGTGCGTCTGTGAGTATCTGGGCAAATTTCCGGGAGTTTCAAGGCATGTCGGTAGTCAGCATCAAGCAAGCATTGTCCGGCGACATCGCCGCGCACAGCGAAGTCACCGTACAAGGCTGGGTGCGCACACGGCGCGATTCGAAAGCCGGGCTGTCCTTCGTCAACGTCGGGGATGGTTCGTGCTTCAATCCAATCCAGGTCGTCGCGCAAAACACATTGCCGAATTACGCCAATGAAATTACCCGACTTACCGCCGGTTGCGCAGTGATCGCAACGGGCACGCTGGTGCCGTCTCAAGGCAAGGGTCAGAGTTTCGAGATTCAGTCGTCGAAAGTCGAAGTCGTGGGTTGGGTGGACGATCCGGAAACGTATCCGATCCAGCCCAAGGCGCACTCCATGGAATTCCTGCGCGAAGTCGCACACCTGCGCCCGCGCACGAACACGTTTGGTGCGGTGGCGCGTGTTCGCGATTGCATCGCCAAAGCCATCCATCGATATTTTCATGAGCGTGGGTTTTTGTGGATCAATACGCCGATCATTACCGCATCGGATGCCGAAGGCGCCGGGCAGATGTTTCGTGTTTCCACGCTCGACATGCTCAATCTGCCGCGCGACGACAAAGGCGCAATCGACTTCCATCAGGATTTCTTCGGCAAGGAAACCTATCTGACGGTCTCCGGCCAACTCAATGTCGAAGGCTACTGTCTGGCATTGAGCAAGGTGTATACATTCGGCCCGACGTTCCGCGCCGAAAATTCCAATACGGCGCGCCATCTGGCCGAATTCTGGATGATTGAACCGGAAATCGCATTTGCCGACCTGAACGACAACGCCACGCTGGCCGAGGATTTCCTCAAGTACATCTTCAAGGCCGTGCTCGATGAGCGCATGGATGACATGACCTTCTTCGCCGAGCGTCAGGAAAAAACCGCCATCTCGCGCCTTGAGGCGCTCATTGCCGCCCCGTTCGAGCGCATCGACTACACCGACGCGGTGGCAATCCTGAAGAAATCCGGACACAAATTCGAGTTTCCGGTCGAATGGGGCCATGACCTGCAAACCGAGCACGAACGCTATCTCACCGAACAACATGTCGGCCGCCCGGTCGTGGTGATGAATTATCCCGAAGCCATCAAGGCGTTCTACATGCGCCTGAACGACGACGGCAAAACCGTCGCGGCGATGGATGTGCTCGCGCCCGGCATCGGCGAAATCATTGGTGGCTCGCAGCGCGAAGAACGTCTGGACGTCCTCGACAAGCGCATGGTGCAGTTCAATCTGGATCCCGCCCACTACCAGTGGTATCGCGATTTCCGTCGCTACGGCACGGTGCCTCACGCGGGCTTCGGCCTCGGCTTCGAGCGACTTGTCGTTTACGTGTGCGGCCTGGCCAATATTCGCGACGCAATACCGTATCCGCGCGTGCCGGGTTCTGCGGAGTTTTGAGCAACCTCTGCACGGATTGATCCGTTTCGGGCGTCGTGCGCGGAATAGTTCATGCGCTTCCGGCAACGATATTGACGCTCAACGCAATCACGATCACGTTGAAGAAGAAAGCGATGATGGCATGCACGAGTGCCACGCGGCGGATTCGACGTTCACTGATTTGCACATCCGAAACCTGAAATGTCATGCCGATGACAAACGCAAAGTACACAAAGTCCCAATAGTCGGGTTGCCGGGTGCCGGGGAAATCGAGCCCACTGCGTTTGCCGCCGCCATCGCCGAAATATTCATGCGCATAGTGCACGGCGAATATCGTGTTGACGAACAACCAGGCAAGCAGCAGGCTGCATGTCGCCAATACTATTTCAACCACGCCGCCGCCCTTGCTCGCATGCAGTTCCATGGCCAACGCCACCAGAGCCACGACCGACACCAGCGCACTACTGAGCAGAAATCCCCAATAGCCCTCATCCTGTGCACGGGCACGTTCGCGCATCGAAATGGCGCTCGAGGTCACGAACATGTACGTCGTGACTGACAGAAAAATCACCGTGGCGATATCGAACGCCAACAACAACGCAAGCGCCAGATTCATCCCGCTCAGCAGCGCGGCAACTGCCAGCACAATGAAAATGATGGCGCTGATGGAAAATCGCCAATGTCGCCGAAATCGATTGAAGTAACGCACGTTCGCATTCTTGCGAGCCGCTTTGGATTTTGTGGTCGACATGGGTCGCAATCATCCACCTTTGATTGGCCTGATGATACCCGGTGACGGTACCTGCGTCGGAACGTGATCGACTCGCGAAAACGATGGACGACGACATTCAGGCGCGGGAACGCCGGGCAATTCCGACGCGCTTCCGCAGCACGACGCACGGCCCCTCACCACGGACCTCTCCCCCAATCCATCGGGGAGATGGCGACGGCGAGGGCGAAGCTCATTGGCGCAAGCGAGTTGGTTGCGGCCAGGACTTACGCGCGCCGCAATACCAACAAAGGCGAAGTGCGCGCAATACGCTGCGTGCCGATCCATCCGGCAATCGCAACCAGTACTGCCGCAGCCAATATCGACAGCGCCAGCAAGCCGAACGGGGGTAAATACGCCACATGAAACACACGCTGTGCCAACCATGCGCCGCACAGCCCTGCACCGAGCGCGGCGATGACTCCGGCAAGCACACCCAATACGGAAAATTCGCCCAGCACGGCCTGCGTGAGCTGGCGTCGGTCAGCACCAAGCGTGCGCAGCAAGGCCGTTTCAAATCGGCGTTCATCCGCGCTGGCCGCAAGTGCAGCAATCAGCACGAGCAATCCCGCGGCCAGACTGAAGCCGAGCACACTGGTCACGGCATGA
>DASSXQ010000233.1:0-42483 GCA_035703725.1 Rudaea sp. | reverse complement strand
GAGCGACTGGCGCGTTTTCCGCCTGCGCGGAAACACGCCGTAAAACGGGGTTCCGCGGACTACGCTGACAAAGCTGCAGTTGTGTGACTACTGCAAGGGAACCTCGGGTCCACGGAGGACGACCTCGTTTGGGAAGGTGCGCGCACGGTAGTCGGGCAACGCCGGATTGTCAATCCGCAATAAAGCACCGGGTGCGCGCAATCCATGAAGGTCATATGGCTGAAGCAATGGCCATTACATCACTTCCTTGATTTTTGCTTTCAACAACCACGCATTGACAGGATAGGCGGTCGCGAAACCAATCAGCATGGCAACCTGCATCATGAACCAGAAGACTGGCCCGGACTTGTCCAGCTCATGGCCGAAAATTGCGAACGTGGCGATTGCCATCCAGCCGTACATGCCCACTTGCCACGCGCACAGCGACAGCGTATCGGCCTTGAGCGACGCGACCAGGGCCTCGCGCGGACCGATATCGCGCATGGGCTTGATGGTGAAATATTGAAATGCGATACCGAACAGGAATGCCAGAACGAAATCAACCACCCATGCGGCAAAAATTTTGTGGCCGAACAGCGTTAGCGGCATAAACACCAACGCACTTTCGGCGACCAGATCGCCGAGCGTACAGCCACTGCCGCAGTGCGTGGTCGCCAGTCCAATTGATTGCCAGAACGGTTTGCGTTGGCCCGGCGGATCCACACCGCGCATTTTTGCGGCACGCACACGCGCTTGTGTCGATAATCGCCCGACCGTGAAATAGGCCCATAACGCCAACGGCCCGGAATAAAGTGCAGTGATCGGCCAGACCAGGTTCATGATCCACATCTGTTGTCGATGGCCACGCAGCAGATCAATCACGATCAGCACGGCGCATGGCAATGCAAGGGTCAGCGAAATACGTGAGATGGCATGCAGCCACAGCGGCATGACGAAGTCCTTTCCCGCCAGACGATCAAATGAAAGAATAAATGACGCTGGATGAACTGCGCTTTTATGGATGGCGCACGTCAGCGGCTCTGCCATTTGCCGCAAATCTTCATTTTTTTCGGCATGTCCCTGCGAACACCGGTTGACTCTTGACCATGGTCAAGGGTCCAGACTAGTGCAGTGCTTCGCATTTCATTGAACGTATAACGGCACCCTTTTCCGTCATCCTGCGTTGCTCGTTGTCGCCATAGCTACTGCCATGACTCCGCCGCGCGCCTTGACTGACGAAAAATGGCATGCGTTCCAATGTCCCAGCAAATGCGAAGCACTACACGAGCAGGATGGAAACCGTGCTGATCGCTACGCCAGTGGCTGTGTTGCCGAATCAACGCGCATGTCATGCGTACATGTCGCGATTGCATTGCAATGGTGCTCGACACGAAGATGGGTGTGGGATAGTCTCGCTGCGTGCCATGAAACGAATCCTTGTCAATGTGTTGTTGAGTCTGGCCCTGATCGGGCAGAGTGGCGTCGGCGCTTTCGGCGCAGCGCGGTCTGCAAACGCGATGCGGCCGTGTTGCCAACACATGCATGCGATGCATTGCGCGCACGCGCACGCCGCCATGGCACAGTCTGCGTGTCCGTGTCCGCCAGATACCGGCAGCAAGGGAAATTGTGCGCCGGCGTGCGCACAAGGAATGACAATCACTTTCATCAACGTACCGATGATGGCGACCCTTGTCCCGACAATGACGATGCCGCAGGTGGTTCATCGCGTCCCGTCACCCGACACACGTACTCACGCGCCACCCACGCGACCTCCGATCGCCTGATCCACGAAACTTTTTCGTTGCCGCGCATGGCGCGGTTGCGCGTGCCTGTGCGCACGCCAACGTCGATGTGGATGAGGTTTTGGAGCAGTCATGTTCAAATTTTGGTGTGTCCGTATTGATTACGGTTCGGTGCGGTTTTCCGGGCGCGCGCTGAAGCGTGGCCTGTTTTATTCCATTCGAGCAGCAACGGTTCGCGTTCTGGGTGGATTGTTGTTGAGCACGGGATTGTGCGGCGCTGCGTGGGCCGCCGAGCTGTCGCCACACACTGCCACGACCTTGTCGGTCGAGCGATTGGTGAGCGATGTGCTGCGCGACAACCCCGGCATTGCAGCCATGCGTGCAGCCGCGGACGCCGCAGGTGCGCGGATTGAGTCGGCCGGGGCACTGGACGATCCGATGGTTTCCTACCTGATTGCGCCGAATACGGCGGGCGAGCCGAATCGAGGCTTGAATCAAAATTTGCAGATCAGCCAGAAATTCCCCTGGCCGGGCACGCTCGACTTGCGCAGCGCGGTGGCCAGCGCCGAGGCAAAGTCAGCCGACGAGCAAGTTGCCGACACACGCTTGCGCCTGGCGGCGCAGGCACGCGCCGATTTTGCGCAGTGGTATTACGTGCACCGCGCACTGGCGATCAATGCGGAAAACCTCGACTTGTTGACGCGGTTGCGCAGTGTGGCCGAAACGGCGTATGCCTCCGGGCAGGCGCCGCAGCAAGATGTCCTGCAAGCAGAGGTGGAATCGGTGCGCCTGCGCAATCAGGCATTGGAATTGACGAGTCTGCAACGCTCGCTGCAGGCGAAAATCAATGCGCTGCAAAACCTCGATCCGGAAACCGCCGTGCCTGAGCCGGCCGATTTGCCGCAGGCGATGCCGTTGCCGACATTGGCCGCGCTTCACGATGCCGCGCTGAAGCATTACCCGATGCTGCAAAGCCTCGATGCCCGCATCAACGCAAGCCGCAACCTTGTTGCGCTGGCACACAAGAGTTACTACCCGAACATCAGCTTGCTGGCCGGTTACAACTCCATCATGGACATGCCAGCCAAGCGCCTGACCGTAGGCATCGCCATCAATATTCCGTTTGGCGGAAACCATCGAGGTGAAGTCGGGCAGGCCAATGCACGCCTGCGCGAGAGCGAAGCCAAACTGGCCGATATGCGCAACCAACTGCTGAGCAATCTTGCTCAGACCCATGCCGGCGCCGCCCAGGCCGCTGCAACTGTCGAGCTTTATGACAGCCGCTTGTTGCCGCTGGCGAAACTCAATCTGCAAGCTGCCGAGGCGGATTACGGCGGCGGCAACGGCAATTTTCTCAAGCTGATCACGGCCGAACAGCAGTATCTGATGGCCAGGCTCGAACGGGCGCGCGCGCGCGCGGATTTCTTTACTCGAATCGCAACGCTGAATTATCAGACCGGTGGTGCGCTGCTGCCCACCGCAACCACGACAATCCGGGGCAACTCGCCATGAAGACTTCCACGCGTGTTTTCACTCTCGTCGTCGCCGTGCTGTTGGCGGGATTCGTCGGCTTTCTCGTCGGCCGTCACGGCGCAACGGACTCTGACAAGACCAACGCAGCCGCGATGACAAGCTCTACCACGGCCACGCGCAAGGTGCTGTACTGGCAAGCGCCGATGGATCCAAAATATCGCCGCGACAAACCGGGCAAATCGCCCATGGGCATGGATCTTGTGCCGGTTTACGCCGATGCGGCGGCTGTCGACAGCGACGTCAGGATCGATCCGGCGGTGGTCAACAATCTCGGCGTGCGCAGCGCCGAAGTCGAACGCAGTTTGCTGGCCGGTCGCATCGAAGCCGTGGGCTATGTCGGTTACGACGAAGACACCATTGTCGGCATCAATACTCGCGCCGATGGCTGGATCGAAAAGCTCGCGGTCAAGAGCGCGGGCGATACGGTGCGGTCCGGTCAACTGTTGTATGAATTGTTCTCGCCCAAGCTGGCCACGGCGCAGCGCGAGTACCTGACCGCGCTGGCCAGCGGCAGTCAATCGCTGATCGCCGCCTCGCGCGAGCGCATGCGTGCGCTGGGTTTCAGTGCGGCGCAGACCGCGCAATTGACGCGCACGCGCAAAGTCGCCGATCGCGTGGCGCGTTACGCGCAAACCGCCGGCGTTGTGGTCAATCTTGGCGTGAGCGAAGGCGCCTATGTGATGCCCGCCACGCAAGTGATGAAGCTGGCGGATCTGCGCACGGTGTGGGTGCTCGTGGAAGTCGATCCCGCCAATGCCGCGCGGCTGCGTCAGGGGCAGGTAGCGGATGTCCAGTTTGATGCGTTGCCCGACCAGCACTGGCAAGCGACGCTGGATTACATCTATCCCGATGTCAACGCGACGACGCGCACCGTCAAGGTGCGCCTGCGCCTGGACAATCCGGATTTGCGCTTGCAGCCGAACATGTATGCGCACGTCGTGCTGCATGCGGACGCGCAGCGCGATGCCGTCTGGATTCCGCAACTTGCGCTGATCCGCACCGGTCACAGCGAGCGCGTCATTTTGGCGCTGGGCGACGGCCGCTTCGACGTGTGCCCGGTGCAGGCAGGTATCAGCTCCGGCGATCGGGTCGAGATTCTCAAAGGTCTGCGCGCCGGCCAGCGCGTGGTCACTTCGGCGCAATTCCTGATCGATTCGGAAGCCAATGTTGATGCGGCCGCGCTGCGCTTGGGATCGGCCAAACCCGAGTGCACGAATGACGCGCCAATGCCCGCACAGCAGATGTCCGGCGAGCACGGCGAGCACGACGATCATCTCGAACACAGCGAGAAAAAGCCATGATTGCCGCGATCATCCGCTGGTCGCTTGCTAACCGCGCATTCGTGTTGCTGGGTTTGGCGTTCGTCGTCGTCGCCGGTTTGTATACGTTGCAGCGAACCCCGGTCGACGCAATTCCCGATCTGTCCGACGTGCAGGTTATCGTCAAGACGCCGTATCCGGGTCAAGCCCCGCAGGTAGTTCAGGATCAGGTCACCTATCCGCTGGAGACCGCCATGCTGTCGGTGCCTGGCGCGACGACGGTGCGCGGTTATTCGTTCTTTGGCGATTCCTACGTCTACATCATTTTCAAGGACGGCACGGATCTGTACTGGGCGCGTTCGCGCGTGCTGGAATATCTGAATCAGGTCGCCGCAAGCCTGCCCGCCGACGCGCATCCGAGTCTGGGGCCGGATGCCACCGGCGTGGGTTGGATTTACGAATACGCGCTGATCGACAAAACCGGCCAGCACGATCTGGCGCAACTCACCAGCCTGCAAGACTGGTTCCTGAAATACCAGTTGCAGACAGTGCCGGGCGTGGCCGAGGTTGCCACCGCCGGCGGCATGGTGCGGCAGTATCAAGTAGTTGTTGACCCGGACAAGCTGCGCGCCTACGCCATCACTCTTGCACAGGTAAAGATGGCGATTCAAAACGCCAATCGCGAGACCGGCGGTGCCGTGGTCGAGTTGGCCGAAGCCGAATACATGGTGCGCGCCAGCGGCTACATTCAAAGCATCAAGGACTTGCTGCAGGTACCGTTGACGACCGACAAGAACGGCACGCCGGTGCAGCTCAAGGATGTGGCCGACGTGCGGCTTGGGCCACAAATTCGTCGCGGCATAACCGAGCTCGACGGACAAGGCGAAGTGGTCGGCGGGGTCATCGTCATGCGTCACGGCGAAAATGCGCAACGCGTGATCGACGACGTCAAGGCGAAGTTGGCGACGCTGAAAAACAGCCTGCCGGCGGGCGTGCAAATCGTGCCGACCTACGACCGATCGCAATTGATTGCGGCGGCCGTGCACAACTTGCGCGAGACACTTCTGGAAGAATTCCTGGTCGTGGCCCTGGTCTGCTTCTTGTTCCTGTTCCACTTGCGCTCGTCGATCGTCGCCATCGTCAGTTTGCCGGTTGGCATTCTCATGGCGTTCATCGTCATGCACATGCAGGGTTTGAACGCCAACATCATGTCGCTGGGTGGCATCGCCATCGCCATCGGGGCCATGGTCGACGGCGCCATTGTCATGATCGAAAACCTGCACAAGCACATGGAGCGTGAAGCGATCACGGCGGAAAACCGCTGGCGTATCGTCGCCAACGCCACGGTCGAGGTCGGCCCGCCGATTTTCTTCTCGCTGGTGATCATCGCCATCTCGTTTCTTCCCGTGTTCACGCTGGGCGGTCAGGCCGGCCGCATGTTCACACCGCTGGCGTATACCAAAACCTACGCGATGGCGGCCGCGGCCATTCTGGCGATTACATTGGTGCCGGTGCTGATGGGCTATTTCATTCGCGGTCGCATTGCCGCCGAACAGGCCAACCCGATCAACCGCGCGCTGACCGCCACTTATCGCCCCCTGATCGGGATAGTTGTGCGCCGGCCGTGGCTGATGGTTGCGGGCGGCCTGACGATACTGGCGATCAGCCTGTGGCCTGCGTCGCGCCTGGGCTCGGAGTTCATGCCGTCGCTGGATGAAGGCGATCTGATGTACATGCCCTCGGCGCGACCCGGGATTTCAGCCGGCAAGGCGCGCCAGGTTTTGCAGCAGACCGACAAACTGATCATGAGCGTGCCGGAAGTGCAATCCGCGTTCGGCAAGATCGGTCGCGCGCAAACGGCGACCGATCCGGCACCGTTGTCGATGATCGAGACCATCATCCAGTTCAAGCCGGAATCCGAATGGCGACCGGGCATAACCCGAGCCGACATTCGCCGCGAACTCGAACAGCGCGTGAAATTGCCGGGTTTGACCAACGCGTGGGTCATGCCGATCAAGACCCGCATCGACATGCTTTCCACCGGCATCAAGACGCCGGTGGGCATCAAGATTGGCGGGCCGGATCTGACCGTCATACAGCGGCTGGGAGCCCAACTGGAACAGATCGTCGCGCAGGTTCCGGGTACGACCTCGGTATACTCCGAGCGCGTTGCCGGCGGTCGCTATCTGAACATCGACATTGATCGCAATCGGGCCGCGCGCCTTGGTCTGAATATCAGCGACGTGCAGGATGTGGTGCGCACCGCAATTGGCGGCATGAACGTGACGCAGACCGTCGAGGGTCTGCAACGCTATCCGATCAGTGTGCGTTACCCGAGCGATTGGCGCGACTCGGTCGCCAGGCTGCGCCAACTGCCCATCGTCACCGCACGCGGCGGCCATGTCGTCCTCGGCGATGTCGCCAAGGTACACATTGCCGATGGCCCGCCAATGATCAAGAGCGAGGCGGCGCAACTCAGCGGCTGGACCTATGTGGATATTGCCGGTCGCGATGTCGGTTCCTACGTCGCCGACGCGCAACAGGTGGTTGCCGCCAAGCTCAAACAGCCGCCGGGTTATTCGCTGAACTGGTCCGGTCAGTACGAATACATGCAGAAAGCGAAAAAGAATCTCAGCCTGATTGTGCCGATAACAATCGTGCTGATTGTGTTGTTGCTGTACATGGCTTTTCGCAACGTCGCCCACATGCTGATCATCATGGGCACCTTGCCGCTGGCATTGGCCGGCGGCGTGTGGCTGCTGTATCTGCTCGGCTACAACTTGTCGGTCGCGGTTGCGGTCGGGTTCATTGCCTTGGCCGGCGTAACCGTGGAAATCGGCGTGGTGCTGGTGGTGTATCTGAACCAGTCGGTTGGCGCCTATCTGCAACGCTGCCAAGCCGAATCTGCGCCAATCGGTTATGCCGGCGTGCGCGATGCCGTGCGCGATGGCGCATTGCTGCGCCTGCGCCCGATCTCGATGACTGCCGCGGCAATCATTGTCGGTCTGCTGCCGGTAATGTTCGGCACCGGTACCGGCTCGGAAGTGATGCGTCGCATCGCCGCGCCAATGGTTGGCGGCATGCTCAGTGCGTTGGTACTGACCATGCTGGTGATCCCTGCGATGTACCTGCTGTGGGAGTGGCGACGCTTGCGCCAGTTGGGCATGGCGCAATGATTGCACGAAACCCACGCCAGACAGATTCCCCAAGTGTCATGCAATTCTCGCATGCATCGCACATCCGGGACCCGTTCAATTTCGCGCCAATCGGGTCCCGCAATCAACTCTTGACCCTTGACCACGCTCAAGGGTTTAGACTGGCTCAATGAACAAAGTCTCCAACACGGATGCGGCCACCCACCTGCCGATCGGCGCAGTGGCCAAACGCGCGAGCGTGAGTATCGACACAATCCGCTATTACGAACGCGAAGGTCTGTTGCCGCCGGCACGTCGCCGCGCATCGGGCTATCGCGACTACGACGCCGCAGCAATCGCGCGGTTGCGCTTCATCCGCCGCGCCAAAACTCTCGGCTTCACGCTGGAGGAAATTCGTGAGCTGCTGGCGCTATCCACAGATCACGAGTTGGGCGTGCGCGGAGTCAAGCGACGCGCGCAAACGCGACTGGCCGCAATGGAACTTCGCATTCGCGAACTGCAACGCATGCGACGCGGTTTGAAAAAACTGATTGATGAATGTCCGGGTCATGGCGATCCGGTCGCATGTCCGATTCTGGGCGCGCTTGATCAAGGAGAGCAAGCATGAACCAACACCCGAGTAATCCGGCCGATACGGGCAAATCGAGCATCGATCCGGTGTGCGGCATGACGGTCAATCCGTCAACCACCAAACATCACGCAGAACACGCCGGCCGCAGCTACCACTTTTGTTCCGCTGGCTGCCGCGAAAAGTTCAGCGCCGATCCGCAACGTTATCTGGACGACACTGCGCGCAAGTCTGATCCTGCTGCGCCAGCGGGTACGATTTATACCTGTCCGATGCATCCGGAAGTGCAACAAGTCGGACCAGGCAATTGCCCCAAGTGCGGCATGGCGCTGGAACCGATGATGCCCGCACACGCAGAAGACGATGCGCAATTGCGCGATATACGACGGCGATTCGGGATTGCCGCCGTGCTCGCCACGCCATTGCTGGTAGTCGCAATGGGACCACATTTGACCGGCACACATTTCACCTCGGGTACCGCACACGCGCTGCGCTGGGTGGAATTGCTGCTGACGATTCCGCTGGTGTTGTGGCTGGGCCTTGATTACTACCGCCGCGGCTGGCTCGGCGTACGTCAGGCGTCACCCAACATGTACACCCTGATTGGTTTGGGTGTGTTGGTTGCCTTCATTTACAGTCTGGTGGCGATGTTCGCGCCCGGGTTGTTCCCACCACGCATGCACGACGCAAATGGCATGATCGGCGTTTATTTCGAGCCGGCCGGGGTAATTGTCGCGCTGGTTATGCTGGGCGAATGGCTGGAGGTGCGCGCCCGAGGCCAGACGTCCGCAGCGATCCGGCGCCTGATCGATCTGGCCCCACGCAGCGCGCGCCGCGTCGATGCGGACGGCAGCGAGCACGATGTCGCCATTGATCAGGTCCAGGTTGGTGACGTGCTGCGCATCCGTCCCGGCGAGAAAGTGCCGGTTGATGGAGAAGTTGTGGAAGGGTCCAGCAGCATCGACGAATCGATGTTGAGCGGCGAAGCGGTACCCGTCGAGAAAACCGCGGGCGATCGCGTCACCGGCGGCACGATCAATGCGACCGGATCGTTGAAAATGCGCGCCGACAAGATCGGCTCGGACACCGTGCTCGCGCAAATCGTCGAACTGGTGGCCAAGGCGCAACGTTCGCGCGCGCCATTGCAACGTGTCGCCGATCGCGTCTCGCGTGTGTTCGTGCCGGCGGTGGTCGTCATCTCGGTGCTGACTGCAATCGTCTGGCTGGTATTCGGCCCCGAGCCACGCATGGCATACGCCGTCGTCAATGCGGTGGCGGTGTTGATCATCGCCTGTCCTTGCGCGCTGGGATTGGCTACGCCGATTTCAATCATGGTCGCCAGCGGCCGCGGTGCGGAAAACGGCGTGCTGTTCCGCGATGCCGCGGCGATTGAAACCCTGGCGCACGTGGATACCCTCGTGGTGGACAAGACCGGCACCTTGACTGAAGGCAAGCCCAGTCTGACGGATGTGGTCAGCGTCGACGCACAGACGTCGCAAAATGAGGTGCTGCGTCTGGCTGCCAGCCTGGAAGCCGCCAGCGAACATCCGCTCGCCCACGCCGTGCTCACGGGTGCGAAACAACGTGGCGTGGACCCTGCACCGGTACAGGATTTCGATGCGGTCATTGGTCAGGGCGTACGCGGACGTGTCGATGGGAATGACGTGGCGCTGGGTAACGCGGCACTGATGCGTGCGATCAACGTCGATACAGGTCCGCTGGATGCACAGGCCGAAACATTGCGCGCCAGTGCCCGCACCGTGATGTATCTGGCACTCGACAAACGCCTGGCTGGATTGATCGCAGTGCAAGATCGGATCAAACCGGGAACGCGGGAGCTGCTGGACAAACTGCGCGCGCAGGGGATGCGTGTGGTGATGTTGACAGGCGACAGCCAAGCCACTGCCAAGGCAGTTGCTGGCGAATTGGGTCTGGAAGAATTCGCTGCTGCGCAAACACCAAAAGACAAGGCAGCGTGGATCGAACACGCACGGGCGCACGGTGCGCGGGTCGCAATGGCCGGCGACGGCATCAACGACGCGCCCGCACTGGCAGCAGCCGATGTCGGCATCGCCATGGGCGACGGCACCGACGTGGCCATGGAAAGCGCGCAGGTTACCCTGCTCAAGGGTGAACTGGCGGGCATCGCACGCGCACGCAGACTCTCCGCGCAGACCGTACGCAACATTCATCAAAACCTCGGCTTCGCCTTTGCCTACAACACGCTGGGCATCCCGATTGCCGCGGGCGTGCTGTATCCCGTGTTCGGTTTGCTGCTCTCACCCATCATCGCCGCAGCAGCAATGAGCCTGTCATCGGTATCCGTAATTGCCAACGCGCTGCGGTTGCGTAACGCACAGTTGTAAAATAGCGCGGGAAACATCCAACAATTTCGATTTGGTTTCGCAGTGCGCAGCGCTGCCCCCTCACCCCAGCCCTCTCCCCCGATGAATCGGGGGAGAGGGGGCCACAACAAGCTTCTCGTCGCCGATCAGTCGGAGGATATCCAGCTTGCGTGCGGTTCAATTACGGGACTCGCGTGAAACTACTCTTGACCGCCATCAGTCGGCGCGGGCTGCGTATTTTCATGATGATCGACATGAGGGTGATCGGCGTCGGGTTGTGCGGTGGCTGATTGCGGTTGCGGTTTTCCGTTTGCGTCAGTGTCGTGGTGATGATGGGTGTGATCTTCACCCATATCCATGTCGTCATCCGGCGGCGCCTTGGCCACAATTTCCTGATATTGTTCCGGCGTCATGCCCGGCAGCTTTTCAACGAACGCAACCATGCTCCAGATGGTAGGGTCATCATGGCTGCCGCCCCACGCCGGCATTGCGCTCATCTTGATGCCGTGCTTGATGACCCAGAACGCATCGCGCGGATCAACATGTACCTCTGACAATGCCGGCGGTTGCGGATACAGGCCTGGTCGAATTTCGGAGTTCTTCATGCCGGGGCGCAAGTGGCAGCCGGTACACATTGCTGCATAGTGGCCGGCACCGTTGAGGATCATCTGCGGATCATCCAGATTCGGCACCTGGATGTCCCCGGAACGCACGCGAATGGAACGGTTTCGCAATGTCTGCATCAGCACCAAAACCGGGCGGGTATGAGGATCATCCGCACCGATGTTGTACGCGCCCGAATAGACGAAGGCGCCGGCACCGAGCAAAAGCACCAGCAAAACCACAATGACCGTGATGCTGCAATTTTTCATTGGTTTTTTCACGATTGCTCTCCTGATGACTGGATTGACAAGCTGTACCAGCGACAGATGAGACGATGGCAGTGAGTAATGCCATTTGTCGGCGCGCTCCATGCGCGAATACTCATAACCAGATACGCACACCGACGAGAATCTGACGGTCCAACAGGTGATGCCCATCGGCGCGGGCATAGTCGGCGCTGCTGCCGACCTGACGTACCCAGCTTACGCCGATATACGGCGCGAAGCGTCGTTGAATCTCGTAGCGCAGACGCAAACCGATGCTGGCGTCGGACAAACCATTGCCAATACCGCGCGCGCGATCGTTTCGACCATAGGCATTGAATTCCAGTTTCGGGGCGAGAATCAAACGCTGGCTGAACAATATTTCGTATTCGGCCTCGAATCGTGCGGCAGTGCGTCCGCCTGGCCCGACGTAAGCGGTTGCCTGCAACTCGAACCAATACGGCGCAAGCCCCTGAAAACCGAACGCGGCCCATTTGCGCTGCGGACCGACGCCGCTGTCGTGGCGCACGCCGAGTTGGCTATCCCAATAGGCTGAAACTGCGTGATCCCAGAGCGCTTCGCTACGCAGGTCGTCAATGCGTGAATCGCTGTAATCGCCCTCGAATTTCAACCAGAGTTTGTCGTAATCGTTGCCGTACCACGCCTGTGTTTCAAACGATGCGCCATTGGCATCACGGGCGTTGACATACTCGAGGCGATCGATCAGCAGCATCGCCAATCGCGCGTCGCCATGCATGTGCATTTCGTGTTCGGAATTGAATTCAATGCCATCGGAATAATCCGGATCACGTGCGTCGGCCGGTGCGCTGCCACCCTGCATAGAGTCCATGTTCATCCCGGACATGTCGGCGTGATCGTCGCCGTCGTGTGTGGTTGATGCTGCATCCGCGTCATGCTGCGTGTGCGCCGTTGCCGGTTTGGTCAAGGCTTTGGTCGTGTGTGCATGCGTGTGCAGGTTTGAATCTGGCGCGGGTTCCATCGCCACTGCAAAGGACGAGGCCACACAAAGTGCAACCGGCAACAGCGCAATTCGCCGCGGGAACGTGAGGTTCATGACACCACCACTTCGCGGAACATGCCCGCTTCCATGTGATACAGCAGATGGCAGTGATACGCCCAACGGCCCACGGCATCGACCTTGATGCGATAACTCACGCGTTGTGCCGGTTGCACGCTGATGGTGTGCTTGCGTACCTGAAAACTTTCGCCATGCGGATTTTCCAATTCGCTCCACATTCCGTGCAAATGAATCGGGTGGGTCATCATGGTGTCGTTGACCAGTGTCACGCGCACATGTTCGCCGTAGCGCAAGTGCAAGGGTCGAGCGTCGGCGAACGATTGCCCGTCAAACGACCACATGTAGCGATGCATGTTTCCGGTGAGGTGCAGTTCAATGTCACGTGACGGATCGCGCGAATCGATGGGACCACCAATCGTGTGCAGGTCGGCGTAGGTCAGCACGCGGCGTCCATTGTCGCGCAAGCCGATGCCGGGATCGTCTATGTTGTCGCGCGGATGATCCACGCGCATGTCCACGCTCGGACCGTATTCGGTGCGCGCGTGATGCGCTGGCGGCGATGCACTCATCGCCATGTCGTGCATGCCGGACCCACCGTGCGCAGCCATGTCCATCGAACCCATGTCCATGCTGCCCATGGTCATCGATCCCATCATGTCGAGCATCTGGATGCGTGCGCGCAAATCCATCTCCGGTACCGGCGCAACCAGACCGGCGTGTGGCGTCAGCGTGCCGCGCGCGCAACCGCTGCGATCCATCGACTGCGCGAATACGCAATACGCGCGATCGGCATCCGGTTCAACGATCACGTCGTACGTCTCGGCCACGGCAATGCGAAACTCATCGACGCTCACCGGCTCGATATCCTGACCGTCGGCAGCAACAACCGTCATCTTCAAGCCGGGAATGCGCACATCGAAAAACGTCATCGACGAGCCGTTGATGAATCGCAGACGCACTTTTTCGCCGCGCGCAAACAGTCCTGTCCAGTTGCCGGCTGGCGTGTGGCCATTCATCAGATAGGTGTAGGTATAACCCGTGACGTCGGCAAGATCGGCCGGACTCATGCGCATGCGATTCCACATGCGCCGCTTTTCCAGCGCGCGCCGCATGCCCATTTTGCGCACATCGGCAAAAAACTCCGGCGCGGTGGGTTCGGAAAAATTGTAGAAGTCGCTTTGTTTTTTCAGCGTGGCAAACAACGCCACGGGATCTTCGTCCGTCCAATCATTGAGCATGATCACGTAATCGCGATCCGTCGCATGGCGCTCACCATCAGCCGGCTCGATGACCAACGGCCCGTACAAGCCGGTCTGTTCCTGAAGTCCCGAGTGGGAGTGATACCAATACGTGCCACTTTGGCGCACGGGGAATCGGTAGACGAACGTCTCGCCGGGCGCGATGCCGGGGAAGCTCAGTCCCGGCACACCATCCATGCCAGCCGGCAACACGATGCCGTGCCAGTGGATTGAAGTCGGAACCCGCAAATGATTGGTCACGCGCAAAACAACCTCGCTGCCTTGCTTCCAGCGCAATTCAGGGCCAGGCACACTCGCGTTGATCGTGGTGGCCATGCGTGCGACACCGGTGTAATTGACCGGTGTTGCTGTGATGTTCAGGGCAAAGTCCGTACCCCGCAGTACTTGCGCGCGCTTCAACCCGTGCAGCGCACCGACCTCGCGCGCCCACGCGTCGGCACGGCGCAATCCACCCAGGCCGGCAACGACGCCGCCCAGGGCCAAACCATGAACAAAGCGTCGTCGCGACAAATTTTCCAACCAAAGTGAATCACGTTTCACGGAGCTCTCCGTCAGTCGATATCGACAATCAATGCCCGGCACACATTATCGGCGATCATGACCGCGGTGATGCGCGTTAACCAACTCCGTGCGGAGAAATCCGGCCCTCTCCCCCGATAAAGCGGAGGAGAGGCAGCAAGTCCGCCGCCCGCCCGTCGATGAATCCCGGGGTGCGCGCTTGATAAAGCCGTCTCCCAAGCTCGCTTGGGCAAGACGGTTGGGTGAGGAGCAACACCTGGTATTTCCGCGACATTTCCGCAGCACGGTGCATCGAGTCGATTCCGACATGTTTTCGCAGCGCGGCGGGCTGGCGTCACCCAGCACGGTCGGGATATTTACTTTGATATCCTTTTGATATATCTTTGCTTCACCATCATCCCTGGAGCATCCCATGAACGAACGTCGTTACACCGCCCCTTCGGGCATTCCCGCGCTGATCGGACTCGTTGTCTTGTTGCTTGCCGACATTGCCTGGCTGGTACATGCAATCCAGCAGCAGACCGTGTGGGCCATTGTCGTTGCGGTATTGATCGGTATCTGCGTGCTGATTTCACTCGGCGGGTTCTTCACCGTCGCGCCGAACGAAGGCAAGGTTTTGCAGTTCTTCGGTCGCTATGTCGGCACGGTGCGCGACCCTGGCCCGCGCTGGACGAATCCGTTCTACAGCAAGCGCGCGGTCAGCTTGCGCGTGCGCAACTTTGAATCGAGCAAGCTCAAGGTCAACGACAACGATGGCAATCCGATTGAAATAGCAGCCGTGGTCGTTTGGCAGGTCGTGGATACCGCCGAAGCCCTGTTTCAGGTTAATGACTACGAAGACTTCGTGCACATCCAGAGTGAGTCCGCGCTGCGCCAGATGGCGCAAAGCTATCCGTATGATTCGCACGACAGCGGCGGGGTTTCACTGCGCAGCCACGGCAACGAAATCACCGATCATCTGCAAAAGGAAATCCAGGATCGTCTCGCCAGTGCCGGCGTCAAGGTGCTCGAATCGCGTATCAGCCATCTGGCATTCGCCCCGGAAATCGCTCAGGCAATGCTGCAGCGCCAGCAGGCCAGCGCGATCATTTCCGCTCGCACGCGCATTGTCGAGGGCGCTGTCACCATGGTTGAAATGGCGCTTGAGCAATTGCAATCACGCGGCGTCGTGAATCTGGACGAGGAGCGCAAGGCGGCGATGGTCAGCAATCTGCTCGTGGTTTTGTGCGGCGAGCGGGGTACCCAGCCGATCGTGAACACCGGCTCGCTTTACACCTGAGGCATTGCCTGATGTCCACTACCGCCGCCGTCACTGTCGTTATCATCGTCACGATCATTGCCGTTGTCGCACAACGACAGCGTCGCAAGCACTGAGACATTGGCATGAGCTCGGAAAAGAAAGCCTACCCGCTGCGAATCAGCGTCGATGTACTCGACGCTGTGCAGCGTTGGGCCGACGACGAATTGCGCAGCGTCAATGCACAGATCGAATATGTGCTGCGCGACGCATTGCGCAAGGCTGGTCGCCTGAAAAGCGCCGATACGCGCACGCCAACTGTATCGAAGGTGAAGAAATGATCCGGCTCGGATCGCGTCTTGCACGCAGGTTCACGACCTCAGATGTAATCGTTGATTTCAATCGCACGATTCGCATCGAACCGGCAACGAGTGATTCGACGCTCAAACACCATCTTGCGCATTTTCGAGGCGCCGAGACTGACACCCCCTCAAACGCGAATACGACCGGATGCTCGGTGTCTTTCGAGCCGTTTGTCGCGTGTCACGGACAAACGAGTCGCCAGCACGCAAATCCGGGTCACGCCCGCGATTCGTCCTTCCGCCACCATTGACCTCCGGGAAAAGCACATGTCACATCGATTGCTCTTGGCCGTGTTGTCCTGTGTTTGCACGACGAACGTGCTGGCTGCCATACCAACGTGCGGCGAAAATTCCGCGGCGATACTGCAAGCGTTGGAGAAAAATGATTTCCCCACCGCCACCACCAACTTCGGCATGCGCATGCGTGCCGCCGTGAACGCCGATTCGCTCGCGCGCATCTGGACGCAACAATTGCCGGCACAATTTGGAAAATTTGACCACGCTACGGCCCCGACGATGACGAAAGGCGCAGATGGCATGGAGACCGTCGAAACGCCGCTGCAGTTTGCCAACGCGTGGTTGAATCTGCGCGTGGTTTGCTCCGCCGACGGTCAGGTTTCGGGCTTGTTCTTCAAGCCCGGTTCGGCGCCAGCAGAAACCACAACGGGCGCTTTGCCAGCGGTTCGCGCTCATCCGGACAATGAACATGCGTTGAGTGTGGACTCACCATTGGGGCCGTTGCCCGGCACACTCATGCTACCCCAGGGCGATGGCCCGTTTCCGGCCGTACTGCTGGTGGCCGGTTCCGGACCGAATGATCGCGACGAAACCATCGGTCCGAACAAACCGTTTCTGGACCTGGCTCGCGGATTGGCAGCCCACGGCATCGCTTCATATCGCTACGACAAACGCACCCATGTCTTCGGCAAAAAAATGGCGGGCAAGCCGATCACGGTCGACGATGAAGTCACCGACGATGCGGTATCGGCACTGAAGCTGCTGGCGCAACAGCCGCGTATCGATGCGCATCACGTATTCGTGCTCGGTCACAGCCTCGGCGCGCTAATGGTTCCTCGCATCGTCGATCGCGATCCAGCCGTCGCCGGAGCGATCATGCTGGCCGCTCCAGTCACGCTGGATATGGATACCGTGCTGCGTCAGGCCCGCCATGTCGAGCAACTGCAAGGCGCGACGGACGAGCAGATCAGGCAGGCGACAAGCGCGATTGTCAAAGCGCGCGACACGCTTGCGCACGCCAATGCGAAGCATCCTCCGGCCGGTGATTTCTTCCATGCACCGGCCAGCTACTGGCTGAGTCTGCGTGATTACCACGCCATTGCGGTCGCGGAAAAATTGCAACAACCAATGCTGATCCTGCAAGGCGAGCGCGATTATCAAGTCACTCCCGAACATGATTTCGCTCAATGGCAAAAGGCGCTTTCCAACAGCCACCGCGTGACCTTCAAGGAATTTCCCGGCCTGAGCCATGTGTTCATGCCGGCAAGCGATCCGCCCTCGCCCGCCGACTACGGAAAAGCCAGCCATGTCGATGTTCACGTCATCGACACCATTGCAAGCTGGATCGCAGCGCAAGCGCGCACCGATATAAACTGACGCCGTGAACTCGACGCCACCACTCCCCGCAAAACCCGCGCGCCTGGACGCCGCCGCGTGCCGCGATGTCACGCAAGCGGCGATTGCGCTCGGCGTGCCGCGCGACTACGGTCGTCAACATCGATTGCGCCGTACCCACGACGCACGCGAATTGAGTTTCATCGGGCACGACACCCAGAACCGTCCACAATGGCTGTCGCCACGCGCCGCACGAGCGTGGTTGCGCATGCGCGACAGCGCCAACGAAGCCGGCATCGAATTGCAAATCGTCTCCGCATTTCGCAGCGTCGAATATCAGTTGGGCATACTCCGGCGCAAGCTCGACCGCGGCCAATCGATCGCCGAAATCCTGCGCGTCAGCGCCGCACCCGGCTACAGCGAACACCACACCGGCCGCGCACTGGACATCTCCACGCCCGGATACGCCGCACTGGAAGAAGAATTCGAACACTCCCCCGCATTTGCGTGGTTATCCACAAATGCACAACTTCACGGATTCCACCTATCGTATCCACGCGCAAACCCACACTCAATCGCCTACGAACCCTGGCACTGGTGCTGGCACCGCTGAATCGCGTCGTGCGGAATAACCCGCTACTGCACCATCGTCGACCGCAGGGACGTCAGCGTATCCGGCCTTGTGCCAACGATCCAGAAGCCGGCTGGGATACGTCGCTTCGCGACGACTCCGTCACTGCGCGAGCTGCGTTGCCGCGTATCGGCTGCCCTGAACCGCCAGCTTGCCACGCGTGTAAACGCCATGCGTGAGCGTCCGTTGATCGCGCTTCGATGCACTCAGGACGAACGGGAAAGGTCTGGTTTTTGCGGGCCGATCGAAGGGTGGACAGGATGTGTGAGGACACGTATCGGCGAACATGCCGAGTGGCGAAGTGCGCAGCATTTCCCGGATTTCGCTGCGCTTGATCCGGGCCACGTTTCCATGTTTCAGGGACCGACAAGGATGCCGGCAGGTTGCTCCTGCTTCACCTCTCCCCTTGCGGGAGAGGTCGCCCCAGGCGAGCGTGACGGGAGAGGGGACGCTTGCACAGCAGGCGCTGCTTGTCGGCTGCATTTACTTCGCAGCCACCCTCCCCGTCCCGCGATACTACGCAACCATCCGTGGCTCCGCACAATCCTCAACCACCCGGCGTGAAGTTGATTGTGGTCTTCGTGCCCTGCAAAGCGGCATTCGGGTCCACGATCAGCGGGTGGTAGCTGCCGGTCAACCAGAGCAACAACTGGCTGGCGTAATTGGGATCGCCAAGCACGGCGCTTTCGCCGCCGGGAATGACTTCAACCGCATTGATCGGAGTAAACATCTCGCCGACAAAACGCCGGCCGGGTGCGGTCGCGCCGCTGAACATGAAGTCGTTGACGCTGTCCACGCGCAAAGCGCCACCGCCGGGATTGACCGTCTCGAAACCGCTATCGCGCGACAGACCGGGTAGATCCGGGGCCAGATCGGTGAAGCCGTACGGATTCGGGCCGGGCAAGTTGAATGGCCCGCCGAGCGGATGTTTCAGCACGAAGCGATGCAACGCGCCCCAGTGATAATCGGACTGATCCGTCGAATTGCCGAATGCCGGAGCGAACGCATTGCTGGAAAGCTGGTTCAAGCCGTCCTGCAAACTTTTCAGCATGATGTAATCGCGTGCCGAAGCCGGATCGGGAGCGCCGGGAACGTTGAAGAAGTTGATCCCGGAAGCGCCCTTTCCACCCAGCGCGGGGAATGCGTCGAGCAAAAATTTGAGACTGGTGTAAGCGCTGTCGCCGCCGGGCAGGTAGTTGCCCAGACCGTATTGAGTCAGCGTGGCATCAACCACGTTCTTTATCGCATTGCTGCGCCACACGAAGAACTCGGTAGCCGCCACGCTGTTGTCCAGTCGCGCCGGAGTTGGTGCCGTGCCGGGAGCGACACCCGCATCGAAACCTTGCGTCAAACCGGTCGGCGTGGACAAATCCCACGCCGTCAGGCGCGAGATCGCTTCGGTGATTTGCGGATCGTCTGCAAGCTGCTGCAGCGGGCCCCAGGCACCGCCTGCGGCTGCATTCCGGTACGCGGTCAACAGATGCGGCAGCAACAATTCCGCGTCGACCGGCTGATTGTTCAACTGCACGTTTTCGATGTCGGTCATGGTGATTTTGTGACCGGCGGCAATCATCGACGACAGCAGGCGATCGATACGGCCCATGCGGTAGGCGGTGTAGCCGTAATTCAGGTAATAAATTCCGCCACCCGGTCGCACTTGATTGAACGGATTATTGTCCAGCGTCACCCCGATCGGATCGTTGTTGGCGTTGGCGAAATAGCCGGTGGACGGATTGATCGAATGCGGCATTTCCGCAGCCGTCATGATCTCGAACGGCGTGGCCTGATTCGGCTGCGGATGGGTTACCGGCAGCCAGTCGTTGTGGGCCTGACCGGAACCGTCGCGGATGAAGAACGGTGGTGTTCCAATGTAGCCACCATAATTTTGCAAATCGTCGCGAATCGGATTTTCGGCGCTGGTGAAATAGGCGATGTTGCCCGCGGTATCCGCATAAGCGAAGTTCTGCGAGCCGAAATCGAAATAGGTCAGTGCGTTCTGGAAGTCGTCGAGATTCTTGGCGCGATCGATCAGCTTGAACGCGAGAAGTTCCTTGGTCGGGCCCCATCCCGTATAGGCAATCGACAGTCCGCACGCATATGCGGGGCTGGTTTGTTGTCCGGTGATCTGGCAATTGCCGGGCGAATCGATTTGCACTACCGGGCCGTTGTTGCGCCGAGGCACGATGATGGTCACCGCACCATTGGTGTAGCCAAGCGAATTGTCGCGCGCGATATCGTCGGTGTGGCCCGGCGACAATTGATTGACGTAGTAGCTTTGAAACACCCACTGCACCGGTTCGGTCTGGCCGTTGTGCACGATCGCGGTCGGCAGGCCGTAACTATTGACGGTGAAGGTCTCCAGGAACGTATCGGTCACGTCCATCGGGTTGACCGTGCTGCCCCAGCAAATATTGCTGTTGCAACCCTGAATGATGCCGGGCGTGCCGGGCACGCTGACACCTGTGACGTTGAGTCCGTCGGCGGAAATCAGATGCATTTCGATGAAAATGGGCGGCAATGCCAGCGAAAGGTGAGGATCGTTGGCGATGATCGGCTTGCCCGATGCGGTCGCCGAACCGCTTACGGCAAACTCGTTGCTGCCGCCGCGACCCAAGCGCGGATGCAGGGTCGGCGCGATGAACGGATTGTTGGCGATCTGGTCGCGATATTGTTTGGCCAGCTTCAATGCGAGCGGATTGATCTGCACGGGCTCGAAACCTGGCGCCAGTCCCTTGGCCTGCGCGGACGTGCCGCTCGCCGGGTCGAAATTCGGCAGCGTGACATGATCGTCCGGCGGCGCAAAACGATGGGTATCGCCAAAGAACAACGCATTGGCGTCGACGCCTGCCGCTGCCGCGGCTTGACTGTATGCGGCGAAATCGATGGTGTTGTCGATATCCAGATCGAACGAAAGCTGGAAGGCAAGACCTTTGCCCACCACAACCGAATCCACCGGCGACCACGGCTGCGCGCGAGTCAACATCAACGCGGCGTACTCGGGCGGCAATGGCTGGGTTTGCAGCCAGAAATTCACACCATCGGAAAACGCCTTGAGCCATCCGCGCGTGTCGTCGTCCAGTGCGGTCCAGCTTGCCCACGCGGCACGGCGCAGGCCAAGCGTGCGCGTCTGCACATCACTGGGTAGAGCACTGGCGCCGACCAGTTCGGCCAATGTTCCACTGGCTGCGCGACGGCTGAAATCCAACTGGAAGAAACGCGCCTTGGCCTGCGCGTAGCCTTGCAGGAACGCCACGTCGTATTCGGTGGCCGCATTGATCGTCGGCGTACCCAGTGCATCGTAAGAAATCGTGCCCGGTGCCGACAAACCTGGCGCGCTGATGGTTTGTGCAGCAAGCGGTAACGCCGCCAACGCGAACGCGCCGATTACAACCTTGCACAACGCCGGAACCAGACGATTGCTGCGGCGAGCGCCGCGAATGACGAAACGCATGATTTGCCCCTCCCAAGGTTTGAATCGCAAGGCGTCAATCAAACGCCCGTTCGACACCGATTATGCGCCGAAGTGGTGGTCAGGCAAAGGGGCGCTGGAACCGCCTTCATTTTTTGCCAGAGCAAGCGCCGCGCTTTTCCAAGGTCAAGAGCATCCCCTTCCGCTTTCGGTACCTTGCCCCGCTGCTCAGGGGAAGGGAAAAAGCGGCAACGCCACTTTTCAACGCAGCAAATGTGTTTGCGAGCACCGAGCGCTGGCCGCGAAGCAGCGCCAGCAACCAGGTCGGGCCCGCGTTTGCAGCGCCGAAAATTGCTGGCCTCACGCTTTGTTTCCAGGGTGCGCCATGCAATGACTTTACGACACCCGAGTTCAATCGGCGTATAGTTTTTTGACTCTCGCTCGGGGCAATTCGGGGAAACGGACATGCCTATTCACGCACGTTGGTCGCTACTTTTCGTTCTCGCATCATTGCTGCATGTTACAGATGCTTTAGCTGCGGCGGCTTTGCAATCGTTTGGTGTGACAACGTCGAGTTCAGAAATCGCGTCGGGTCTGTTCGCGTCGGTCGGAACGCAGACAACGCCGCAGGCAGGTATCACTTCGTGGGTGGTTATGATCGATGTCTCGGCGCTCGCCACGCTGCCAGCGACGCTGCTGGTGAACTTCCCTGATCGCACTGCCGTCACGTTGATACGATGGCGCTATCAGGAACGCGGCCCCGGCGCTTTCCTTTGGACTGGACATGGCGGTGATTGCAGCGCCGTGTTCACCGTGGCTCCGATCGCATTGCACGGCACCATTTCGTGTCTCAACGCGAACTATGGCGTTGAACAAGTGATCGATGGTAGTGCGTTTCGCTTGAACCGCTACATCGGCAACCCATCGGCACCGATCGCAAAGCCCGAGGATGCGCCGCCAAGCGGTCTGCCCGGCGCAGTCACGGATCAGACGCCGGCAACTCCGAATAATGCGCCCGACACCGCAATCGACATCCTCGTGCTCTATTCGGAGGCGACCCGCTTCCACTTCGACCCCAACGGCGGCAACGCCGGGACCGTGGCCTTCGCCCGGCATTGCGTCGATATCACGCAACAAGCGATGGAAAACAGCACATCCGGCTGGCAACCCGGGCAGCCAGCAATTGCGACTGTCAACTTCGTCGGAGCCAGGGAAGTAGCGGGGCCGAGTTCCCCTCAGTTGATAACAGATTATTTGCAATACGCAGTGGCAGATCCCGAATCCGTGAGTTTGAGGAACCTCTATGCTGCGGATGCCGTCGTCTATCTTGTCGAAAATGGTCTCAATGCCTATGGCGTCGCCGCCGTGCCGGGCAGCACATCTCCCGGCGGCACGCAAATCGCCCCTCCCGGCCCAGGATTTGCGCCACGGGCAGTCGCAGTAGTCCAGCGTAATACGGCGGTAGCCGACGACACGGGCACCTATCCGCAAGAACCTTTCGTGTTTCCGCATGAATTCGCGCATCTCATCGGCGCGAACCATGATGTCGCTGCGGCTGGCAACAACACGACGCCGCTCCAGTCTTGGGCATATGGTTGGTACCGAGACCATGCCGAAGGTGGCGCGCGCACCATCTTGGCCTATGTGGAACCCTCCTGCACAGCTCCGTGTACACGCATATTGAATTATTCGAATCCGGACATCTACAACGATTGGTTCAGGACCGGGACCGCTGCCAGTGCGAACAACGCGCTGATCATTGCCGACTATTCGTCGTATACGGCGCAGTATCGCGCAAGTCTCGGTCGCATCTTTTACGATGGTTTCGACTACTGAGCGGCCCGACAATGTCAGTCCTTCGCCCGTTGCTTTGTTTCATCCTGCTAGCCGTTGGCATCCAGGCAGCACATGCTCAAATTGTATTGCCGTCCGATGTAGGTGTAACGATGACGGCCTTGCCGAGCAGCAATTTGCAACCGGGCCAGCAGATCGACATCACGTTGAATGTGACAAATTTCGGTCCGACTGACGTACCAACCCTGATTTTGGACAGCTCGATCTTTGTCGATGAATTCCACGTAGTATCGGTGAACGCAAGCGAGTGTAACCTAGTCGTGCTCGTCATCGATCTTGCCAACGGCACGGCAGAATATCAACTGGATTGGGACGTAGCGGGGCTCGGTTACTACCCGCCACTCCTGGCTGGCGTCACGCTCACCTGTCATTTTCAAATTGCGTTAACCCAGTTCGCGCCTTCGAATTACACTTTCAGCTTTGGATTGCCAGCCACTTTTGAATCCGACTCCAACCCAACCAATGACCGCGCGACCGTGACACTTCAACGCGGCCCGACACCGCCGCCGCCCACTCCACTGCCAGCACTGTCCGTCTCAATGCTGGGCTGCCTTGCCCTGCTAAGTGCGGCGCTTGGTTTGCTCGCTCTGGGACACAAGCATGACCCGATGCGAGCACGGCGCTAAGCGTGCGGATGCTCTGATTCTGGAGGTTCTTTTGCAAGCACCAAGTGCTGGCCACGAAGCAGCGCCAGCAGCCAGATCAGGCCCACGACTGCGGCGCCGACGAACAGGCCGGACAAACCCAGATACTCGACGCCGAAACCACCCAGCAGGCCGCCGAACCCGGCACCGCCGAATTGACATGTCGCATAGGCGCCCATGGCCGCGCCGCGCAAACGCGCCGGAGCCAATCGCGAAACCATGCTCGGCAGCGTGGCTTCGAGCAGATTGAAGGCGCTGAAGAACAACAATGCGCCCGCCCACACCAGCCATGCCGCGCTCCCGCCTCCGGCAAATGCCAACAACGACAAAGCCAGTATCAACGCGCACCCAAGGATCAATCGCATCGATGCAGCCAAACCCTGCACGCGGCGCAACAAGGCACCCATCACCAGCGCCGACGCGAGCATCACCGGCAAGTACATGATCCATTGCCGGTCCAGCGCGATATGCGCGTCGCGAATCAACAGCATGGGCATGGCGACGAAACACGCAGTCATCAACCCGTGCATGAAAAACACGGAGCCATTGAGGACCAGCAGGTGCGGGCTGATCAACATGCGCAGGATTTCTTTCCAGTGCGCGGCGCGATCATTGTGTCTCGGCGGGGCCGGCACCAGCCACCACAGCAGCGCAATTGCCGACAGCGCCAGAATCGCAGTCAACCCGAACAATCCGGGCAAACCCGACACGGCCGCGACCGGTGCGCTCAGGATCATCGCCAACACGAACGCCAAGCCGATGCCGATGCCGATGATGGCCATCACTTTGCTGCGGTTGTCGTCGCTGGAATGATCGGCAGCCAGCGCTTGACTGGCACCGGAAACCGCGCCCATGCCCTGCATTGCGCGGCCAATGATGATGCCACCCAAACCGTGCGCCAAAGCCGCCACCACGCTACCGAGGGCAAACACGAGCAAGCCAAAACTGATCGTGGGTCGGCGTCCAATGCGATCGGACAACCAGCCCATTGGCACCTGCAGCAGCATTTGGCCAAACCCGTAAATGCCGATTGCCAATCCAACCAGCACCGGCGTTGCGCCCGGCAAACGAGCGGCGTATGCGGCAAACACCGGCAGGATCAGGAACAGACCGAACATGCGCAAGCCGACCACGCTGGAAAGCGCCAGCGAGGTTTTCAATTCAGATCGGCTCAGTTTGCTCACGCGATATGGGACTCCCGTTCGGACACTGCACAACGTGCGGCACATTCGAGCGCACACGTGGCGCCGGCTGCGAGGTGCAGCATATTTCAGCGTGGTCCGATTCGCACAATCGCAACGGCCAGCGCAACCCAGCCGACGATGAAGCAGAGCCCACCCAGCGGCGTGATCATGCCGGTGACAGCGGGTGCGCCAAGTGCGAGTGCATACAAGCTGCCGCAAAACAAGATGATGCCGGCAATGAAAGATAATGCAGCGATGCGCCAAACCGGCAACACGCAATCGCGCGCCAGTACCACGACCGCGAACAACGCGAGCACATGCCAGAACTGATATTCAACAGCCGTGTGCCAGACTTGCATTGACGACGCGTCGAATTGTTCGCGCAACGCGTGCGCGCCAAACGCACCCATGGCAACTGCCGCAGCGCCGAAAAGCGCCGCGACAGCCGCATATCCATGCAATCTGGAGCGCATCTACCTGGCTGCGCCATGCGCCGGTTTTTTCGCGTGGCCTGATGCCTTCTTCTTTTCCGGTAACGGTTTGAGCATGTCGTCCATGGTTTTGGTCAGGTCCGAGAATTTGTAGTTCGGCAAGCTGAACGTCCAGCCGGAGAACGTCTTGTTCAGCGCGGCAACTTCGCCGTTCAGCGCTTCGAGCTTTTGTTGCCGATCCTTCGCCGGATCGCTCACTGCCACCGGTTTGGCAATTTCGGCTGACGATGCCGCTTGAGCGTTCGCTTTGGCCTGCTTGCCGGTCGTGGACTTTTCCTCCACGAGCTTTTCGTCCGCTTGCTTGACCTGACTCTCGTAAGCCGCTCTGGCCTTGGCTTGTTCCGCATCGATGTCGGCGTTGGCGACGGTGTTGTCCAGCGACGCATGCAACTGCACATGATTCGCGCCGTCTTTCTGCCAAGCGCTGACATCGATCGTCAAACCATCGAACGTGACATATCTTGCCTTGCTCGCATTGTCGGCGGGCTTTTCCTCATCAGCCGGAAACGCGTCATCCGCCTTCATGTCCGAAAGCACCGACGCCAGTTCGTTGGCGACGAACTCCGAACTGACTTCACGTCCCTTGGGTACATCGGCCACGGCGAAATTCGCATCGCCCGATGCATTTTTGTATACCTTTAGCAATTTTCCGTCGGCAGCCGTCAACGCGACGGATTTCACCCGGCTCGATGGAATATTGGCCAGGTCGAGCATTTCCCAATCACTGACTTTTTTGGCAACCGTCAAATTGCCATTCGCCAACCAACTTTGCGCTTCGCCAACCCGACGCACGAATGTACCGCCGCCACCACTGCCGTTGTAGTTGCCGATAATCAACTTGATTGCCGGAGTCACGCCATCGAGTTGCACCTGCACGCCGGTGGCAGCCGAATCCTTGACATCGTCCACGCCAAGTTTGGAATACAGCTTCGGGTTTGCCGTCTTGGCCTCGATCAATCTGGCTTGATCGAGTTTGATCAGGAACTCGCGAATCTTGGCCAGATCGGCCGGATAACCTGATTTCCCGGTAACGCCCCAGCCATCCTTGCCGCGCTTGAGCGAAACCAGCACTTTGTCGCCTGCCCCGGTCAGGGTAATGGCGTTCACATCGTTGACGTGCGCGTGCAATTGCGGCAACAGAACCTTGTCTTGCGCGGCAACATTGGTTTGCGGTTTGTTGGATGCGTTGATCAGCCACGCGGCAATCAGTGCGAGTACGGCCACGCCGATCAGAACAAGCAGTTTCTTGGCATTCATCGCAATTTCCTCAGGCGGTTCGACGACGACGCTTCCACGCGGCAAACAGCAGCGCGGCAATCGTGAGCAGGATCGGCATCAGCGCGATATTGATGAATTTCAACCGCGTTCCCAATGCATTGATGTTTTCATCCAGCCGCCGGCGCACTTCGCGCAACTGTTTGCGAATTTCAACTTTCTTGTTGAGGAAACTCTGCAATTCGGTCTGTTGCTGCGGCGACAGAATCATCTCGCTGCCCTTGCTCTTGCCGCTTTGAAGTTGCGCGAGCTTTTGCTCCGTGTCCTTGAGCTGCTGTTGCAGTTCCTGTTCCTTGCCGCGGAAATTGTCCTCGGCAGCACGCTTCATGTCCTCCACGCGAGTAAACGGGCGCTGTGAGGTGGCGCGGCCACGAATGGAAATCAGGTCAGATGATCCGGTCAGATTGTCGACTGCGTTGATGAAGAAGTCGCCGTTGTTGGCAAACGCATTCATCAACTTCTGACCGAAGAACGGTTGAATCTGCACCCACAATCGATCCGTGAGCATGTCGGTATCACCGACGAGAATGATTTCACCGGGCTTGCTCGCTTCGGCAAGATGCCCGGCCTCTTTGTGATCGGGAAAGGCGCTGGCGAACTTTCCTTCCAGACGCCCGGCAATCACATAGCTGTGCTGACTCGGCTGATAACCAACCAGCAACTGACTTGGATCGGGCAGGAATTTCACGCGTTGAGCGGGCACGACCATGGCGTCGCTGCTGGTCTGAATGAGCGGCACGAGTTTGTTCGTCGAATCTTTCGTCAACTCGAAGAACCCGGCCGTGGATATGTTGATGCTGGCCAGATTCGCCGTGACCACGTCGTCGCTGTTCAAGTTGCGCTTGTCGAAGCCGAGAATCGCCGGATCGCGCACGGGCGGCGCACCCTGACTGACGCTGATCTGCAAGGCATGCTCTCGGTCAAGCACCACCTTGGTCGGGTCGTAATCCACACCCCATGCCTTGAACAAACGCGGCAGATTCGATGATTTGTCGGCCAACAGGGCCGCCTGGGGATTGTTCGGATTGGCTCCGGATTCGTCGGCCTCGGCATTCGGGTCAACGAATACCAGCAAATGACCGCCACGCATGACGAATTGGTCGATGGCATACGCTGCATCGTCACTGAGTTGCTTCGGATGCACCACAACGACAACGCCGATGTCCTTGTCGATGGATTTGAGCGAGCCAGCATTCAATGTGCGCACGTCGAATTGTTGCGTCAATTGCTGCTCGACTGCCCAGGGATCACGCATCGAACGCGTCTGCGGATTGAAGCCTGCGGCCATCGGCAAGTCTGTCAGCAACCCCACCACCGGCTTGCGCGTCTCGGTCAACTCGTGGATCAACTTGGCGACGTCGTATTCGAGGAACGATTCCTTGTTCGGCTGCAAAAACGGAATCACGGATTTGCCGTTGGTGGAATTTGTGCCGACCAGACCGAGGAAAACCTTGCCGCCATCGGCTCCGGTCGGAACCGCCTGCAGGCCGTAACCGGTGGCACGATCTTCGTCTTCGGAAAACGGTTGCGGATCGATGACTTCAAGCTGGATCTTGCCACCGGCGCGCGAGGCCATTTCCTGCAACATTTCGCGCACGCGTTGTGCGTAGACGCGCAACTGCGGCAGGTTTTGCGATTCCTTGTCCGAATAGAACAGATACAAATGAATCGGCTCGTCGATATCGGCAAGTATGTTCCTGGTGCCTTGCGACAATGTATACAAATGATTCTGGGTCAGATCCAGACGGGCGCCACGAAACAGCGTATTGCTCAGCAGAATCACTGCCACGAAAAGGATGGCGAGCACGGCAAGGGCGCTGCCGGTGAGGAATTTGCGGTTTGGAGTCATGGTGTATTAATCCGCTTTTTTCAGGTCGATCACCACGGCGCTCGCATACAGCCAAAACGCAATGGTGAGCAGGAAGTAAACGACATCGCGCAATTCGATTACGCCTTTGCCGATCGAGGAGAAGTGGGTAAGGAAACTCAACCCCGAGATCGCATCGACCAGCCCTTGCGGCGCCCAGGCGCTGAAGAAATTCAATACCAGCGGAAATCCCGCGAGCAGGAATGCGAAACACACCACGGCAGTGAGGATGAACGCGATCACCTGATTGCGCGTACACGCGGAAATGCACGATCCAATGGCGAGAAATGCACCCGCCATGAGAAAGCTGCCAATGTAGCTGGCAAAAATCACGCCGTTGTCAGGCGAGCCCAGATAGTTGACCGTAATCCAGATCGGAAACGTCAGTACCAGAGCAATACCGATGAACGCCCACGCGGCAAAAAACTTGCCGGCCACGGCCTGCCACATCGTCAATGGCAGGGTCAACAGCAATTCAATCGTGCCGCTCTTGCGTTCCTCGGACCACAGACGCATGCCAACGGCAGGTACCAGGAACAGATACAGCCAAGGATGGAAATTGAAAAATGGCAGCAAATCGGCCTGCCCGCGCTCGTAGAAGTTGCCCAGATAGAACGTGAAGGTTCCAGCCAACACCAGAAAAATCACGATGAATACGTAGGCAACCGGCGTGGAGAAATAACTCGACAGCTCGCGTTTGAAAACGGTAATGATATTGCTCATGCGTGCGCCTCCGTCTCCGGCTGCCGGGTGATGGTGCGAAACACTTCATCCAGCCGCCCGCTTTCCAGTTGCAATTCGCTGACCTGAATTCCCTGGGCCTTGAGCAGATCGCTGATCGGGCCAAAAATCTGCTTGCCCGGTTTCGGAAATGCGGTGATGCGATGATCTTGACGGTCAATCTCGACGGCCGCGACATCGGGCACGCGCGACATGGCATCTTTCGCTGCGGCGACATTGGGCGTGGTCAACGAAACCGCCTGGTAGTAGCGCGAACGCGCTTCGAGCTCTGCCGGCGTGGCGTCAGCGAGAATCCTGCCGTTGGCAATGATGATCGCGCGTCCGCACACGGCATGCACTTCTTCGAGAATGTGGGTTGACACGATAATGGTCTTGTCTTTGGCCATTGCATTGATCAGCGTGCGCACTTCGTGTTTCTGGTTCGGGTCCAGGCCATCGGTCGGTTCGTCGAGCACCAACACCTGCGGATCGTGCACGATGGCCTGGGCCAGTCCAACGCGGCGCTTGAAACCCTTGGACAGCGTTTCGATCGGCTGCTCCAGCACGCCATTCAAATGCAAGCGTTCGATCACGTCGTCAACGCGCTGCGTTCGCTGCGCGCCGCGCAGGCCACGCACGTCGGCGACGAATTGCAGGAATTGTCGCGGCGTCATTTCACCGTAGCTCGGCGCGCCTTCGGGCAAATAGCCAACCACGCGTTTGGCGGCGATGGCATCATCCACCACGTCATGCCCGCAGACGCTGGCGCTGCCCGACGTCGGCGTCAGAAAGCCGGCGAGCATTTTCATCGTGGTGGATTTTCCGGCGCCGTTGGGACCAAGGAATCCAAGCACTCTGCCAGGTTCAAGTTTGAAAGTTATCTCGTCCACGGCGGTCAAGTCGCCGTAACGCTTGGTCAACTGTCGGGTTTCGATCATGCTGGAGTCACCGTTGGTTGTGTTGATCTGAAGATGCGAAATGCGGCGCATGGATGGCAAAAGCATCAGCGCGCAGGCGCAATGCTGAAAGCACATTTCAGCAATTTTGTCGGCGCGTGAAAAACCCCAAGTGCCGGGGGAAATACCACAGACTCGTGAAAAAGTTCCCCGCGCAAACAAGAAAGGCGGCTTGCGCCGCCTTTCCCGGATACGTCCCAGCCTTACTGCGACTGGATTGGCAAATACACGGTGTAGGTTTGCTGATCCGACGCCGCATTGGGATCGGTTGTGGTGTTTTCATCGAAGAAGCGACCTTTGCCCTCCGAGCTCTCGTCGAACAGGTAACCGTGCGTATAAGCGTACGCCTTGAGTTTCAGCCGTGACAGCGGCAGTTGCACCGCTGTGCCGGTAAACGAGGTGGCCAACGCCTTGCCTTCATAACCGGTACCGAGCACGACGGGATCGGTCACGGCCGCATCGGGATTGTCGATCGGCAGCGCAACATCGAAATCATAATTCTGATCGCCCCAATTGGTGGTGATCGTACGCGCCGGACCGGTGACATTGAGCTTGTCTTTCTTGACCGTGGCGCGCAACAAATCCAGCGCCTTGTCTTCGGCATCGGCAATGTCGTCGAGATTTCGCTTGGCGGTTGTGGGGATATAAATGACCGGAACCGCAGCGACATCCCGAACCTGGATTTCCTGGTCCGAATAGTCCACGTTCGGGAATGTGGACAGCATGTTCTGCAGGCGAGTCAATTGAATCTGTATCTGGGTCGCTGGCTCGCCTTGCAAATACAGGCCGGAAATGCGTCCGATCAAGTCCCAGCCGTAATCAACGTCATATCCCATCGTGACTTTGACGGTTTTGCCGTTCTCGGACGGTTCAAGATCGATGGAAAATTTCTTGTTGTCGCCCGTCCAGTTGTTTTTGGCCGCCCAGGTAACCGAACGATCCTGCTCGGGAGGCGGGTTGTCCACAATCGTCAGGCTGCCATTACCGACGCGATCATCGTTGCTGTACCAGTTGACCGTCGCGCCAGGACCCATGGCTGGACCATCGTAAGTCAGTTGCGTTTTCGGATCGTAGACCTGGAACGGATTCCAGGACGGATACGTGTGAAAGCCATCGACGACATCAAACACCAGGCGCGCAGGCGAGCTTACGACAACCGAACGTTCAACGTGCCGATGATCCGGCAGAGCAACGGCAAACACAACGCCCAACAGCAGGACGATAACGATGGCAATAAGCAGCTCAAACAGACGAGTCATTCCACGAATCTCCGAGATGACATTGAACTTCTGCGCCGGTCCCCAAGCGCAACGACGGTACATGATACGTGTTTCGGGCAGATTTGGGCACTTCCATACCCGAACACCGCCCACGATGCCGAATGTTACTGGTTCGGCTGGGTGAACGCCATGGCTGAGGGCTGAGGCATGAGGCTGAAAGCAAAGTCGAAAGCAACACAGCGCCGCTTTTCCTGCGCTCAGCCCTCGGCCCTGCTCCAATCAAACAATCCCCAACTCGAACGCCTTGAGCACTGCCCGCGTTCGATCGCGCACGCCGAGCTTGGACAGAATGTTGGAGACGTGGTTTTTGACAGTGCCTTCGGCTACGCCAAGCGAATTGGCAACTTCCTTGTTGCTGTATCCACCCGCCATCAGGCGCAGGATTTCGGTTTCGCGATCAGTCAATGGATCGGGCCGATCCAGACTGGTGAAGTCGTTGTGCATGCGCTGCAGGCCGGCCAACAAACGCTGGGTCACCACAGGCGCCACCAACGAGCCGCCAGCGGCGACGGTTTTCACCGCATCAACCAGTTGCTCGAGTGAAACATCCTTGAGCAGATAACCGCGCGCGCCGGCTTTGAGTCCGGCCAATACCAGTTGATCGTCGTCGAAGGTTGTCAGGATGATCGTCGGCGGCAATTGACTGGTCGCAGTCAGGGCATTCAGCACGTCCAGACCCGACATTCCCGGCATGCGCATGTCGAGCAACACGACATCGGGATTGATTTTTGGAATGATCTGTACAGCCTGCGCACCGTCACCCGCCTCACCGGCAACATGAATCTCGTCGGCCAGTTCCAGCAGCGAACGGATGCCCTGGCGCACCAAGGTTTGATCATCGACCAGACAAACCGAAATCGTCATTGGATAGTCTCCAGCGGTACCCACGCATCCAGCGCAAAGCCACGGTCGCGCGCAGTGGTGATACGCAAACGCCCGCCGATCTGGGTCAAGCGTTCGCGCATGCCCGTCAATCCATTGCCATGCTCAACGGTGCCGGTTCCGCGACCGTCGTCATGTGCGTGGATCGCCAATTCGTTGGATGTGGTGCGTTCAAAGCTCAACCACAGGTTTTTCGCGTCGGCATGGCGCACGGTGTTGGTAATGATTTCCTGCGCGCAACGCAACAACACTTGCGCACGGTGCGGATCATCAAGCGCAAATTTCGGTGGCAAATCAAGATGGATTGCCAAACCAGGCACGCCCTCGACGAGGGTTTTCAATGCGTGGGTCAAATCGATCGCATCATCATCGCGCAATTGACTGACCACTTCGCGAACATCCGACAACAGCAACCTTGCCACCGATTGAGCCTGACACACGTGTTGCTTCGCATCCCCGCCGACCAGATGGCTGGCAACTTCCAGATTCAGACTCAACGCGGTCAGATGATGACCCACCAGATCGTGCAACTCGCGCGCAATTCGCATGCGCTCGCCAATGCGACTGGATTCCGTCAATAACGTCCGCGTCGCGCGCAGTTCGGAATTCAAGCGACGCAATTCCTCGCGCGAATCGGTCTGCTGCTTGGCGACCAGAGAGGTGACATAGGTGAATACGGAAAACCCCAGATACAACGTACACAGTACCAGCGCATCGAGCACCGAATAATTTGGTGCGTGCGAGAAAACGGGCACCAGGGTGAAATTCTGCAGCGACACCCAGATTACACCCGGCCAGAATGCCAGCGTCCAGGGTACGACACCTGCGATGACCAGGAACAAGATTGCCGAAATGCCGCTCTGGCTGATCCACGCGATGGCGAACGCAGCGATATTCATGGCGACCAACAACGGCATGCGCTGCCAGCGGGAATCGCGGCGACCCAGCCCGCGCGTGGCCAGCCAATACGCAATGCCGAAACATGCGTAAGCGATCCACCATCCCATGTACTCGGGTGAGCCGGTCGCAACGACGTCGCCGCGAAACGAACTGCTCAACAACGGCACGCAGGTACACGCATACGTGAACAGTCCGGCAAAGCGCAGCAGTTGGATATGATTGATGCTGGAAAGTCGCATGATCGCATCATAGACCTCCATTGCCGCGCCGACACTATCCAAAGTCATGTTCGCGGCGGCGCGCAAACGCCCTGTCGGCAACGCCGCGGTACGTTGCAACAATGCGTTAACGAAAATGTCATTGTCTGGACATGGCCTGTAACCATTGCGCGTGGCATAATCGCGCCCCTTGAAAAGGGTGTAGTCCTCGACCGCACCGTGTGGAGTCAAACACGCATGACCTTGAAAATCCGCGACGTGCGCGAGGACGAACTGGACAGCATACTGGCGCTGAACAACGCCGCTGGTGCGTCGATTCTGCCGTTGGACATGTCCAAATTGCGCGTCTTGGCCGAACAGGCAGCTTACTTTCGCGTTGCCGAAGCCGATGGCCAACTCGCTGGATTTCTGGTTGCCCTGCGCGAGGACGCCGATTACTCCAGTCCGAATTTTCGCTGGTTCCGACAGCGCCATGAGCAATTTCTATACATCGATCGCATCGTGATCGCTCGTGCTTATCGGCGCATCGGACTGGGCCGGGTGTTCTACGCCGATGTCACCAGCTTTGCCGAAGTGCGCGTGCCGTTGCTGGCCTGTGAAGTGTTTCTGGAACCGCGTGACGACGTCGCGATGGTGTTTCACGGTACCTATGGATTCCAGGAAGTCGGGCAGCAATTGATGCCGGACGTAAACCGCTCGGTCGTCCTGTTGGCCAAGGAACTGCCAAGTTTTGCCTTTGTTCGCGACACCTATCTGCAAGGCCCGTCTGCCGCCCTGCCCGCGCAACCGTGGCTGGCCGAGCGAGTGCATGGTTCAAAGCCACAGCGTGCGCACGTTGTCGGTGGATACTAAGGCACGAATGCAAGCCGATTCCGGCAACACGGGCGAACCGGTTTTCGAACTCAAATTCGGACAGGTCGGCATCGCCAACTTGCGCCTGCATGTAAACGATGCACAGGCGCTGCATGATGAAATCCGGCGCCGCGTGCAAAGTGCGCCGAACCTGTTTGATCGAGCGCCACTGGTGCTGGATCTGGGTAACCTGACCACGTTGCCGGATGCGGCGAGCGTGCGCCAACTATTCGATGCGATACACGGGGCCGGCATGCGTCCGGTTGGCCTGGCCTACGGTACGCAGGAAAACGAAAAGCTTGCGCGCGCACTGGATCTTCCATTGTTTGCAAAATTTCGCGCTGCCGCGTCGGCTGGCGCGGGAAAAGAAGTGGCATCAGCGCACGCCCCGGCGACGGATTCGTCATGCGGCCTTCACCACGGCAAACCGGTGCGCTCCGGCCAACAGATATATGCGCAGGGCCGCGATCTGGTGCTCAACGCCAGCGTCGGCAACGGTGCCGAAGTCATTGCCGATGGCTCGATCCATGTGTATGGGCGGCTCAGCGGGCGGGCCATGGCTGGTGCGCAGGGCAACCCGAATGCGCGCATTTACTGCCGGGATTTCCAGGCCGAGCTGATTTCCATTGCCGGCTGTTATCGTGTGTTCGAGGAATTCCCCGCCGAACTGCGCGGCAAACCGGTGCAGGCATGGCTGGATGGCGAAAAACTGTTGCTGGAAAAATTGTAACCATTGTGATTTTTGCGACAAAACCTCATCGGAGATTGCATCTTGACTGAATTCATCGTCGTCACTTCCGGCAAGGGTGGAGTTGGCAAGACCACCACCAGCGCCAGCGTTGCCGTGGGCCTGGCTCGGCACGGCAAGAAAGTCGCGGTCATCGACTTCGACGTGGGTCTGCGCAACCTCGATTTGATCATGGGTTGCGAGCGTCGCGTCGTCTACGATTTCGTCAACGTCATTCAGGGCGATTGCACGCTCAAACAGGCGCTGATCAAGGACAAACGCCACGACAATCTGCATGTACTGGCCGCATCGCAGACGCGCGACAAGGACGCGTTGACCCAGGACGGTGTCGAACGCGTGCTCAACGAATTGCGTGACGACGGTTTCGACTACGTCGTGTGCGATTCGCCTGCCGGTATCGAGAAAGGTGCGTTCCTGGCGATGTACTTCGCCGACCGCGCCATTGTCGTCGTCAATCCCGAAGTGTCGTCGGTTCGCGATTCGGATCGCATCCTCGGCTTGCTTGCAAGCAAGACCCGGCGTGCCGAACTTGGCGCTGCGCCGGTCGAACAACACTTGCTGCTGACGCGTTACAACCCGGCGCGAGTCGCCGATGGCGACATGCTGAGCATCGACGACGTCAAGGAAATCCTTGGCATCGAAGTGGTCGGCGTGATACCCGAATCCGAGGGTGTCCTGAGCGCATCCAATGCCGGCGTGCCGGTAATCCTCGACGAGGACTCCAGCGCCGGTCAGGCATACGTCGATGCAGTGGCGCGTTTGCTCGGCGAACAACGTCCAATGCGTTTTCTCGACGCGCCGAAGAAAGGTTTTCTCTCACGCATGTTCGGAGGTTGACATGGGTATGTTCGATTTCCTGCGTTCCCGGCCGAAGCACACCGCTTCCATTGCCAGGGAACGTCTGCGCATCATCGTCGCGCAGGAACGCGCCGAACGCGACACGCCGGATTATTTGCCGCTGTTGCGGCGCGAATTGCTCGAAGTCATCAAGAAATATGTCAATGTTGACCCCGATGCCGTGACGGTCAATGTCGAACGCGATGGTGAACACGAAGTGTTGGAGTTGAGCGTGGCTTTGCCGGAACATGCGCAGAGGCAAGCAGCAGAGCTGAGGGCTGGCGGCTGAGAGCTGCGCACGAAGCGCCGGGGAGCAGGATGGGTTGAGCGCAGCGATACCCACCAATGGTCGTTGACTGCGTAACGACGCCGACTTTTTCACTTTCGCCATGACAAAAGCGATTCGCAACTGATGCTCTTGTATTCCCACATCGACCCACACGCCGTCACCGCGTTGCTTTTGAATCATGACCTGACCGTGGTGCACGTCGCCGACGACGAACCAATTCCCGGCAGCTACTGGGGCGAACCGGAAGCCGGCGTAATTGGCAATCATGTCTATGTGCGCGGCGACACACCGCTGCATTCGCTTTTGCATGAAGCCTGTCACCTGATCGTCGCGCCCGCGCAGCGACGCGCACAAATTCACACCGATGCCTCGGATTCGCAGGCCGAAGAAGACGCTGCGTGCTATCTGCAAATCATGCTTGCCGATTGCCTGCCCGGTGTTGGTCGCGACCAGTTGATGCAAGACATGGATGCATGGGGCTATACGTTTCGCCTTGGCAGCGCACGGGCGTGGTTCGAACATGACGCGCTCGACGCGCAGGCGTGGTTGCAGCAGCGCGGCTTGCTGCCGACACATCCCGGGCAGCAGTGCTGATCGGCTTGCGCCGGAACAAGCGCCCAACTAATCTGCGTAATCCACTAACAGGAGTTGCCCATGCAACGCTGGTTGAAGCTTCCCGACGGTCGTTATCTCGATGCCAACAGCATTGTCCTGATTGGCAAGGTGGAAACCTATCCGCGCCTTGACGACGATGGCAACGAGGCAGGGCAAGGGTATGTCGTGCATCTGGGTACCGGTGTTCCACGCGAACAACAGCTCGTCGTGATGGGTACCAAGGAAGAGATTCTGGCGCTGCTGAAATCATTGCTCGGCGCAGGCACCCCGACAAGTTGAAGCTGCCTACCGATTTTCGCGCGCACATGTACGCTTGCCTGCGTGAGTGAGTCTTTCGACGTCCTGATTATCGGCGCGGGCGCCGCTGGATTGATGTGCGCAATTGCGGCAGGGCGGCGTGGTCGACGCGTGCTCGTCGTCGAGCACGCCAATCGCGTCGGCAAAAAAATTCTGATGTCCGGCGGCGGACGCTGCAACTTCACCAATCTCGGCACGAGTCCGGCAAATTTCCTTTCCGCGAATCCGCATTTCTGCAAATCGGCGCTGGCGCGCTTTCGCCCGGACGACTTCATCGCCATGGTGCAACGTCATGGCATCGCGTATCACGAAAAGGAACTCGGCCAATTGTTCTGTGACGATTCGTCCAGACAAATCGTGACCATGCTGCTCGACGAATGCGCGACCGCAAACGTGCGCATCCACACCAGTTGCCAGGTTGGCGATGTACGCCACGATGAATCCGGATTTCGGCTGGAAACCAACCTCGGAAAATTCGGCGCTCCGGCGCTGGTTGTCGCCAGCGGTGGTCTTTCGATACCGCGCATGGGCGCCAGCGGTTTCGGTTACGAACTGGCACGTCAATTCGGTCATCGCGTCATACCGACGCGCGCCGGTTTGGTGCCGTTGACGTTGAGCGGCATTCATCAGGATCGGCTCGCCGAATTGGCCGGTGTCGCATTTCCGGTCGAAGCACGCTGCAATGGCATGTGCTTCCGCAACTTCATGCTGATCACGCACCGTGGAGTCAGTGGTCCGGCCATCTTGCAAATTTCCTCGTACTGGAATCCTGGCGACGACTTGCGTCTGAACCTGCTCCCGCACGAACAGCAGCCGGATTGGCTGGCGCGACAACAATCCGATCAGCCAACACTTGAGCTCAAGACCATACTGGCCGAAGTCCTCCCGAAACGCTTTGCCCAGCGTCTGTGCGAACACTGGCTGCCGAACAAACCGATGCGCCAATTCGGGCACGCACAGTTGCGCGAAATCGGCGAGCAATTATCGAACTGGCCCCTGATCGCAAATGGCACTGAAGGTTACCGCACCGCTGAAGTCACTCTCGGTGGCGTGGATACGGACGAGCTTTTGTCCACCAACATGCAATCCCGACGCGTTCCCGGCCTGTATTTCATCGGCGAAGTCGTTGATGTAACCGGATGGTTGGGCGGCTATAACTTTCAGTGGGCCTGGGCATCCGGGCATGCGTGTGGAAGTGCCGTGTAAGGGTGCATCGCACCAATCAAGGCGTAGATCAAGATCAACAACGCCCCTTTCCGCCTGCGGTACCTTGCATGGTCGTTTGCAAGCTGCCTTGTCGCTTTTTCATCGATGTTGTGTTGCGGTGTTTCACCGCGCACCAGACCGTGACACCTTTGATTACGAGATCGTGGGGAAGCTTGCGTCGGTGCGGGATTTCTTCCTTGACGCTACTTGCGCGCCATGTTGATGGAGCGCGAGGACGGAACTCAAGTGGATGGGTTCGCTGTGTTCGAGCTGGGTAAATTCGGCTGGACTGGAACCACGACGTTCAATCCGAGTAGTGCTGGCTATCTTAATCGACAGCGCGTTGGCCAGCGAATTTATCTGCGGCAAAACTAAGGGCAGCCGAAGCTGCCCTTGAAGGAACATCCCGTATGTCGGCTCGCGCCTGGGGATGTGAAACACTAACTAACAATGCGTGGATCATACCACTATGACAGGCGCAAAAATCACCATCACCGTTGACGATGCCCAAGTCCAGGCGATGTTCGCCAGGCTGATGGCCTTTGGTGTTTTGGGGCCCTCACTCCCTGTGCACAGGGCGGGCGAGCCGTTCCGGCGCATTGGGGTGCGCCCCGCGCCAGTGGCCGAGATTGGAGATTAACACAATGGCCGGTGCCACGGTAACCATCACCGTTGAAATGGAACGCAGCGCTGGGAGTCGAACCCAGATCATAGCGAGGCGTGCGCCACCCTAACCGTTCCGGTCGGAAACAACTGCGTTCCAATGTTGAGGATACCACTATGGCAGGCGCAAAAATCACCATCACCGTTGACGATGCCCAAGTCCAGGCGATGTTTGCCCGGCTGATGGCCTTTGGCGAAGACGCCGTCGCCGATGCCGGGCGCGATATAGGCGAATACATGCTGCGATCCACACGCGAGCGATCCGCGCGCGAACAATCGCCCGATGGCGTGCCGTGGGTTGCGCTGTCGCCCAAATATGCCGCGCGCAAACAGCGCAAGCGTCCCGGCGTGGGTCTGCTGCACTTTGATGACTTCATGCTGGGCGCGCGGCTGTCCTATCAGGCGAGGCCGGATTTTCTCTGGCGGACATCGCCACGGCTGCCGATTACAAAATGGCCGAAATCCGTGTCATCACCAACACCGCACTTTATCGCATGGCGCCTGTTGAAGGCACCGCTTGGCCCGGCGAGCTCATCGCCTTGATATTCGAGGCTGCCCCGGAAAGGAAGGAGCTCATTGCGCAAGCGCTGGCGTGGGGACGCCAAGCGCGGCGACGCTGGCCGCAATTGCTTGCCGCGCAGATCGATCGGCTGGCCTATGATCGAATGATGTTATTATTGCAGCGGCGTTACCCAACGCTCAGCTATCGCGTTATCAAGCCATGATCGACCATACCGCCATCACAGCCACCGCTCGGCCCATGCCCATGCCGTGGGCTGAATTTGAGGCGCGCGCCCGCAAGGAAGGCATATGGGATCAAGTCCTGGCAACGGGCGTGGACGCCGGCATGGTCGGCGCGGAACCCGCATTGCGGAACACCAAGCTGCCAGAATGGGCGCAAGCAATCGTGCGCGCGCAATTCCCTGCGCGGATTGAATGACCGCAACTGTCACCATCACCGTTGATGACGCCCAAGTCCGGGCGTTATTCGGGCGTTTGATGGAATTCGGCGAAAACGCCGTGGTGGACGCCGGCCGCGACATTGGCGAATACATGCTGCGCGCAACGCGCGCACGCGCAGACCGCGAAGCCGCGCCAGACGGCGTGCCGTGGGTGCCGCTATCTCCCAAATATGCCAAGCGCAAGGCGCGCAAGCGGCCCGGCGCCGGGATGTTGCATTTTGACAACTTCATGCTTGGCTCCCGCTTGGCCTACCAGACTGGGCCTGATTTCGTCGATATCGGCACCAGCGCCAAGTACGGTGCCACCCAACAATTCGGGCGCGGCAGCATTCCGGCAAGGCCGTGGCTGGGTGCCAGCGATGACGACGTGCACGAGCTAGTGCAGATTCTGCAAGACCACCTCGAAGCGGCCGTTTCGGGGTCGTGAGGGCTGAAATTGCCAAAACCGTCTGTAAGCCCGTCGGCGAAAGTCAAAAAAGCGCCCCGGCTGGCGGGGCGCTGAGAATCGCATTCTGGCGATTTGGGTAGGTTAAGGGCTACTACCCCCTTGCCTGCACCCTGAAAAGTTGAAAAACCGTGGTTGAGCGACGACACGCTGCTCAAGCAAGCCGTGAGTCGCACGGGTCAGGATTTCGGGCTGGCCGAATACTGGCGCGTGCAGCCGACCATCGAATCTGCGCTGGCAATCCTGCGCGACCAAAAGCCCTCGGGCACTTTGGTTTATCTAATCTATGGCGAGGCCGACGATCTGTATGTTGCTGTGGTGAAGCCAGCCACAAACCCGGTTACGGGCGAGCAGGAGATATTCATCGACTCGTTTCGCCGGTCAAACGAACGCGAACTGGCACGCGCGCGTCAACGGTTCGAGGTAATCAAGTGAGAAGTCGGCTCCGGGGATGGACTCGCATGCCCCATCTTCGGGTTCGCCCAAATGGACGCTCAGCCGTGGCGAGATATTTACGGCACACCGGAGCCGACACAAGCGTACCATACAACGAATGAACGTCATCATTGAAATCGATGATGCCCAAGTCCGCGCGGCGATCATGCGCACGCGCGACGGCCGTGAGCTCTATCTGACCTCGTTTCGGCGCAGCAACTTTGAAGACGTGGCGCGCATCCGTCGGCGAGACAACGTGCTGCGCGATGAGATCGGCTAGACCCGGCGCGGGACTCCCAGTCCCCGCAATCGATCCGCATAATGCGTCCTCGCGTAGGAAGATTCACGCTGTTGACCGGGCTTGGAGAACAATAACATGAAAGTAGTCATTGAAATCGATGATGCCCAAGTCCGCGCGGCGATCATGCGTACGCGCGACGGCCGTGAGCTCTATCTGACCTCGTTTCGGCGCAGCAACCTTGAAGACGTGGCGCGCATCCGTCGGCGAGACAAGGTGCTGCGCGATGAGATCGGCTAGACCCGGCGTGGGACTCCCAACTATCCCCACAAGCGATCCGCCTTGCGGCGTCCTACGGCAGGGAGATTCACCGTGTCGTCCGAGTCAGCCTGACTGGAGCATACCATTACCACCGTCACCATCGAAATCGACAATGCCGCCGTTCAGGCTGCATTCGACCGGCTGACCCAACTGGCCCGCTGCCATTCTCGACGCGCAACAGCAACAGTTGCTGGGTGTGCATACGCAGGTCGTTAGACTCAGCGATTGGACGATGGCCAAACAGGCGGTCAGTCGTTCGGGGCAGGCGTTCGGCGTGGATGCGTACACGCCGCTGCACGTACGTGGCGGGCATGCCGATGTGCAAACCGAAAAACCGCGCGGGCAGCGTCCGGTGACAGCAGCCGACTACGCGCGGCTGCCCGAGTTGCTCAACGGCGCGCACACGACGACCTATGTCGGCACGGCGAAGTCAACTGGGGCCAAGCTCGTCGAAATCGAAGGCGTCATCGACGGCGAGCGGTACGTGACGAAGTGGGAGGTGCGCGGCAAGCGCCGCTCGCTCACGCTCAAGACGTTCTTCATCTTTACAAAAAAGCAGCCGTGACCCGTCTTTTCCCACGTCCGAAACGTTTCCGGGGTATGCGCCCAGCGGTAGGCACGTCACGGCCAAAGCACATTCTACGCGGAGCCACGGCATGTTTACGTTTGCGATTGATGGCCTGCCAGCCGTGCGCCGCGCGGGCGGTGAAGTGACGACGCGGCGAACCAACCGCAGCAAGGAGAATCCATCATGCTCGACGATCTGTTCCTGCCGCGCTGCGACCCCAACGCGTCGCCGTCCCTGCAATGCGACATGGGCGTTGACTGG
>DASSXQ010000234.1:0-8395 GCA_035703725.1 Rudaea sp. | reverse complement strand
GGGTCAAGCTGACTGCGTCAAGTTGAACCGTTTCGCGCAACACGTCGCGCGTGGTGCCGGCTACAGGGGTGACGATGGCGCGTTCGCTTTGCGCCAGTGCATTGAGCAGGCTGGATTTGCCGGCATTGGGACGCCCGACGATGACAACGTGCAAGCCGGCGCGCAGTACCATGCCGTTGCGTGTTGCAGCGAGCAGTTGCGTGACACGCGTTTGCAACGCGGTCAGATCGCGCATGAGCTGCGGTTCGCTCAAGAAGTCGATTTCTTCTTCGGGGAAATCCAGCGCTCCTTCCAGCCAAGCGCGCAATCGCACCAATGCATCGAAGACGTCGTTGACCTGGTGCGAGAATGCTCCATCCAGGCTGCGCATTGCCGCGCGCGCAGCCGCTGCGGAACCACTGGCAATGAGGTCTGCAATTGCCTCGGCCTGAACCAGATCGAGTTTGCCGTTGAGGAACGCACGTTCGGAGAACTCACCGGGTCGCGCTGGCCGCGCACCGAGCGCATGGATTCGCTGGAGCAGCAAGTCGAGTACGACGGGGCTGCCATGCGCGTGCAATTCAAGTACATCTTCGCCCGTGAACGAGGCGGGTGCCTTGAAGTACAGGCACAAGCCACGATCCAGTATTTGTGCATTTGCATCGGCAAATGCTGAAAACCGCACTTGGCGTGGTTGCAGATTCTTGTTGGTCAGCTTTTGCGCGATCCTGTGGGCCAACGACCCCGACACCCTGATGACACCCACGCCGCCCGTGCCCGGCGGCGTCGCAACTGCGGCGATGGTGTCATCGCGTCGTGTCATCGCATCAGTTTGCGCGCTTGTCGGCAGCCTGCATGCGGCGCGTGATGATCCATTGTTGCAGCAGCGACAGTCCGCCGTTTACCGTGTAGTACAACACCAGACCCGCCGGGAAGAACAGGAACAGGACGGCGAAAACCACGGGCATGGCCTTCATCATCTTTGCTTGCATGGGATCCATGCCGGGGCTGTTTGGCGCCAGCAATTGGGCACCAACCATTACCGCTGCGTTGACGATTGGCAGAATGTAGTATGGGTCCGGCGCTGACAGGTTGTGGATCCAGCCAAAGAACGGTGCCTGTCGCAGCTCCACGCTTTCCAGCAGCACGTAATACAACGCGAAGAATACCGGGATCTGAATCAGTGTCGGCAAACAACCACCCAATGGATTGATTTTTTCTTTTTTATACAATTCCATTGTTGCGGCGCTGAGCTTTTGTTTGTCGTCGCCATAACGTTCCTTGAGCGCCTGCATGCGTGGCTGCAGTCGCTTCATTTTCGCCATTGATTTGTACTGGGCCTCGCTGAGCTTGAACATGGCCAGCTTGATCAGCAATACCAGCAATATGATCGCAAGCCCCCAGTTGCGCACCAGCGCGTGCAATTCGACCAGAATCCAGTGCAACGGTTGGGCGATCGGCGTGAGCATGCCGTAGTCGGCAGTGAGCGTGAGGCCTTTGGCAATGCCGGCTTTCTCGATGGCGTCGAGCTGGCTTACCAGAGTTGGACCAATGTACAGGTGCGAATCGATATTGGCGGTCTTGCCGGGAGCAACCGATATCGTTGGGGAGATGGATCGGATCAGGTAACGAGTTTCGCCCTTTGGTCCGGTCGACGTTGCGTATTGGTAGACGTCGCTTTCGTCGCTTTGCGGGATCCAGGCTGCAAAGAAGTAGTGCTGCAACATCGCACTCCATCCGCTCTTGAAGGTGCAATGATCCAGCGTGGTCGGGTTTTGTTGGTCTGCGCGGCACAACTTGTCGGTTTCGAATTTCTTGAATGCCAGTTTCTGAAATTTGTCTTCCGGGCTATACCATGCCGCGCCGGTAAACGCGTAGCGTTCCGGATCACTGAAAGCGAAGCCGTGGCTGACGATGACCGGAGGTACGCGTTGCAACTGGCGATATTGGTTGCCACTCCACGGCGTCTGGGTCGAATTGGTGATTCGTTCTTGCAGTTGCAGCAGGTAGCTGCCTCGGGTGAAGACGTAGGTTTTGCGCACGGTCAGTCCGGCGGCATCGGTCCAGGTCAACGGCACTTCGAGCGTGTTCTGTCCGGGTGCCAGCGCGTAGGAAGTTTTATCGACGCTGAATTTCGCATTGTGGTCGGGAGCCGTCGAGCTGGAGCTGACCAGTCCCGTTTCCGCGACGAAGTAATGCGTGGGGTCATTGTTGAGCAGGCGCACGGGAACGTTCTTGTCTTTCTGCTCGGCCGGATAGTCGAGCAGATCAGCCTGTACGATGGCGCCGCCATTTGTTTCGATTTGCAGATGCAGCAAATCGGTGCGCACATCGACGAGCACGGATGGCGCGGTTTGATTCGATTCGTTCGGCTTGGGAGTCGCGGTCGCCGGTGGTGGCGGCGTGTTGCCGGTGATTGGTTTGGGTACATCCGCACTGGTTGGTCTCGCGGATGTCTCACCGACTTTGCTGGTATCCGGCACCGACGGCATGTTGCTGCCGGTCGTCTCGGGCGCTGTCGGCCGTTGCGTATAGTCGGTTTCCCACGCTTGCCACAACAACATGGCCATGAAGGCGAGCGCGACGAGCAGAAGAGTGCGTGGGTTGGACATGAGTTCAGGCCAGTGATGGCGCGGAGCGCCGTTGGATGGTTTGCGCAGCGTTTCGCTGCGTGTCAGGGTCGATTGGCGTCCTGCGTGCGCGTTGCAAGCGTTGTTGGCAAACCGTCACGTGATCAAACGCCGGCGCGCATTGTGCCGTTGGTGTCGCCGGGCTTCAATGTCTGCCCGCTCTGCTTTGCCAGTTTGCGCCAGATACACGACAAATCATCGCGCAATGCGGCGTTGTCCAGACTGGCTGCCTGAATTCGCGCAATCAAGAGGATATCGACATTCGGCAGAAAACTGCGTTGCGCTCGAAAGGTTTCGCGAATCTGGCGACGGATGCGATTGCGCACGACGGCGCGTTTGGAGACTCGACGCGAGACTGCCATGCCCAGTCGCGGCGTATCAGCCGGCGCTGGCCAGAATTCGGCAACGAAATTGCGTGTAGTCAATCGCTGACGCGTCTCGCGCGGGGCGCGGAAATCGGCGGGGCGCAACAGACGCGCACTGCGTGGTAAACGCAACCGCGCCATTGCGCGATTGTTACGGGATAAGACGTTTGCGACCCTTGGCCCTGCGTGCATTCAAAACGCGGCGTCCGCCGCGGGTTTTCATGCGTGCGCGAAAACCGTGTGTACGGGCGTGCTTGAGGTTGCCGGGCTGGAAAGTGCGTTTCATGGACTTGCCTTGGAAAATGATGCAAAAGGTCGGCGATGATATTGGAAAACATGTGTTTTTGTCAACGATGCCGGGGCTGATGTACCGCGATTCAACGCTCATGGACAATGCCGGGAAACATTGTCGATTCGGTGGTTTCGGGTTCCAGCCAATCGGGCGCGCGAGTTTCAAAATGGCTCACGGCGCTCGAGGCAGTACACTAGACGGTCCCGGCACGACTCTGCGCAATCATTGTCTGGTGTCGGGTTTGATGGATGGTGACTTTTTGCCTTTCGCTGGGATCGACGCATCATGACTGATTTGTGGCGGCGCTGTCTGCAACGCCTGGAAGGCGAGCTGAGCGTCGAGGACATGCATACCTATCTGCTGCCTTTGCAGGCTTGCGAAGATGAGGCGGGGTTGCTTTTGCTGGCACCAAACGCTTACACGATGGATTTTGTGCGCTCGGGTTTCCTGCCGCGAATTGGTGAGGTTCTCGATCATCTCAACGGCACACCCATAGCGGTACGTCTGGAAATCGGCGCAGTTGCCGGGCAGCGCAAAGACGCTGCCAATGTGCGTCTGCCTGTCGAAAAGACGACCGGGTTCGAGTACAACCTGGATCCGAATTACACGTTCGATTCATTCGTGGAAGGCAAGTCCAATCAGCTCGGCAAGGCCTCGGCGATACAAGTGGCGAATAATCCGGGTCGGGCCTATAACCCGTTGTTGCTGTATGGCGGCACGGGTTTGGGTAAAACGCATTTGATGCATGCAGCGGGCAATCTCATTCGTCTCAACGATCCCGGGAGCCGCGTGGTTTACTTGCGCTCGGAGCAGTTTGTCAGTTCGATGATCGATGCGTTGCGGACCAAACGCATGGATGATTTCAAGCGCCGTTTCCGCGATGTCGATGCGTTGTTGATTGACGATATCCAGTTTTTCGCGGGTAAAAATACGACACAGGAAGAATTCTTTCACACCTTCAATGCATTGATCGAAGGCAAGCAGCAAATTATTTTGACCTGTGACCGATATCCGAAAGAGGTCGACAATCTCGAGCCGCGGTTGAAGTCGCGCTTGGGTTGGGGTTTGCCTGTTGCGATCGAGCCCCCGGACTTTGAAACACGCGCGGCAATTCTGTTGAGCAAGGCGGCAGCCCGCAACATGGACATGCCCGAAAATGTTGCTTTCCTCGTCGCCAAGCGCATGCGTTCGAATGTTCGTGACCTGGAAGGTGCCCTGAATACGCTCGCGGCGCGCGCCAATTTTCTCGGACAACCGATTACCGAGGAATTTGCTCAGGAAACCTTGCGCGATTTGCTCACGGTTCACAGCACGGCGATGACCTTGTCCAACATCCAGAAAACAGTTGCCGACTATTACCAGATTCGACTTTCGGATTTGTTGTCAACCAGCCGCAGCCGGTCGGTGGCACGACCGCGCCAAATCGCCATGGCATTGGGCAAGGAATTGACTGAACATAGCCTGCCGGAAATTGGCAGGGCTTTCGGCGGCAGGGACCATACGACGGTTCTGCATGCCTGCCGGACGATTCGTGGCTTGTGTTTGACGGACGGTAAACTACGTCAAGACTGGGAAAAATTGGTGCGCGAGCTTACCGGGTAGTTTTTGCTGTGGATAACTTGTGCAACAATGCCAGTGAGGAATTGCTGCACAAATGACCCACAGGTCTGCGCACAGTTTGCGGCAGGTAAATTGGCGCGCAACTGATTGAAAGTAAAGCATAAAAGTCAGTTTGCAGTTAACCACAGGCACTACTAAAGCTATTCTTGTTTAATTAATCAAATCAATTATGGATTCGGCCATGCAATTCAATATCCAGCGCGAAGTGCTATTGAAACCGCTGCAACAAGTGATTGGTGTGGTCGAACGCCGCCAGACATTGCCGGTGTTATCCAATCTGCTGGTTGTCGCCGGCGAGGGCTCGGTTCGGTTCACCGGGACGGATCTGGAAGTGGAAATGTCGGCCAGTGTCGAGGCACAAGCCGCCCAGCCGGGTGAGACCACGATTCCGGCGCGCAAGTTGTTTGATATTTGCCGGGCACTGCCGGATGGCAGCAAGATTTCGTTCAAGTTGTCCGGGGATCGCATGACGGTCAGTTCCGGACGTAGTCGTTTTACCCTGGCGACGCTGGCAGCCACTGAATTTCCGGTCATTGAAAACATGGACCTGGTCGAGCAGGTGAGTTTGCCGGAAGCAACGCTCAAGCAGTTGATGGACAGAACCGCGTTTGCGATGGCCAACCAGGACGTGCGTTATTACCTGAATGGATTGCTGTTTGATTTGCGCGAACATGCGCTTCGTTGTGTCGCGACGGACGGGCATCGGCTGGCTTTGGCCGAAACGCAATTGACCGAGCAACGCGCAACCCAACGGCAGATCATTATCCCGCGCAAAGGTGTGTTGGAATTGCAGGGCTTGTTCGAGTCAGGTGACGGCAACGTGGATATTGAATTTGGTCGCAATCACATTCGTATCCGCCGCAACGATGTGGTGTTTACCTCCAAACTCATTGATGGCCGATTCCCGGATTACGAAGCCGTGATCCCGATTGGTGCCGATCAATTGGTCACGATCGATCGTGAATTGTTTCGTGGGGCTTTGCAGCGTGCGGCCATTCTGTCCAACGAGAAGTACCGTGGGGTGAAGCTCGAAGTAAGTCCGAACACGTTGCGGATCGTTGCGCACAATCCGGAACAGGAAGAAGCCGTTGAGGAATTGGAGGCCCGAACCCTTGTCAACGAGCTCAGCGTTGGATTCAACGTGAACTATTTGCTCGATGCGCTCAATGCGCTGCAGGGTGACGAGATTCTGCTTTGTCTGCGTGATGGAAATTCAAGCTGTCTGTTGCGTACGCCGCAGAGTGAAGATTCGCGCCACGTGGTCATGCCGCTACGACTCTGAGATTGAGCGACATTTGCCTGGATCGTTGCCGTGCACCTTGAACGGTTGCACGTAACCAATGTGCGTAATATTGCCGAGTTGGAGCTTTTGCTGCAGCCTGGTATCAACGTGTTTGTCGGTCCGAATGGTGCTGGAAAGACGAGTCTTCTCGAGGCCGCGTATTTACTTTCGCATGCGCGCAGCTTTCGTTCCGGTAGCAACGAAACGCTGATTCGGCGGGGCAGTAGTGCGGCCACGGTAGTGGCTTCCATTTGCAAAACGGATGGTGTCACCCGTCTGGGCTTGTCGCGTTCGGCGGCGGGTTGGGAAGCGCGCGTCGATCATGCATCCGTGCAAAGTCTGGGAATTGCGTTGCGAGAATTCGCGTTGGTGTGCTTCGAGCCTGGCAGCCATGCGTTGATTGCCGGCTCCAGTCAGGAGCGCCGGCAGTTTCTCGATTGGGGTGTGTTCCACGTGGAACCGGAGTTTCTCGCCGTGGCTCGGCGCTACCGGCGAGTCTTGAATCAACGCAATGCAGCATTGAAGCAGGCTGCCAGCGACGCGGAACTGGATGTTTGGGATAGTCGACTCGTGCTGGCGAGCGAACCGCTGAATGCGGCGCGGCAGACATATTTCTCGCAGTTCTCGACCTATCTGAGGCAGGTATTGGAGCAATTTTTGCCCGAGCTCGGTAGCGCGACCACGCGCTTGTTTGCCGGGTGGGCGGTAGATTCGCAGCTTGGCGAAGTTTTGAAGCACGATCGCGGAAGGGACCGCATGCGGGGGCACACTGCGCGTGGTCCGCATCGCGCGGATTGGAGCATCCAGTTTCAGCATGCGCCAATGCGTGAGCACTTGTCGCGTGGTCAGGAGAAGCTTTGTGCTCTGGCGTGTGTTCTTGCGCAAGCGAAGTACTATGCCGACGCACGGGGCGAATGGCCCGTGATCGCGCTGGATGATTTGTCGTCGGAATTGGATCGCGAGCACCAGAATGCGGTAGTAGAGCTGTTGATGGGAGCGGGAGCACAGGTGCTGATTTCCGGCGTCGAGATGCCGTCAAGTTTGCCGCGCACCGCGGTGGACATTGCCGTGTTCCATGTGGAACATGGTCAACTGCGCAGCTTGCTATAATTGATCGGTTACCCGTCCTGCAACCAGCCGCAGGCTCCCTCATTTAATGGCGTAAACCGAATGACCAACGAAAAACCAGATGCCGAGCTATATGATGCAAGCAAGATCAAGGTCCTCAAAGGCCTTGACGCCGTGCGCAAGCGTCCCGGTATGTACATCGGCGATACGGACGACGGCACCGGCTTGCATCACATGGTGTTCGAGGTTGTCGACAACGCGGTTGACGAGGCACTGGCAGGCTACTGCGATCACATCACGGTCACCATTCACGCCGATGGTACCGTGAGCGTTGCCGACAACGGACGCGGAATTCCCGTAGGAATGCATGAGGAAGGTCGCTCCACTGCCGAAGTCGTCATGACCGTGCTTCACGCCGGCGGCAAGTTCGACGCGAACTCGTACAAGGTCTCGGGTGGATTGCACGGAGTGGGCGTTTCGGTCGTCAACGCACTATCGGAACATCTGTGCCTGACCATTGAACGCGGTGGACACAAATACCAGCAAGAATACCGTTTGGGCGACCCACTTTACCCCTTGCGCCAGCTCGAGCCCACGACAAGTCGTGGCACGATGGTGCAGTTCAAGCCAAGCACCGAGACGTTTACCAACATCGAATTCCACTATGACATTCTGGCCAAGCGCCTGCGCGAGTTGTCGTTCCTGAACTCCGGGCTGAAAATAGAGTTGATCGATGAGCGCACCAACAAATCCGATGTGTTCGAGTACGAAGGCGGTATCCGCTCGTTCGTTGAGCACCTGGCGTTGCTCAAGACACCATTGCACCCAAGTGTCATCTTCCTGACTTCAAGTCACGAAGGCATCACGGTGGATGTGGCCATGCAATGGACCAACGCCTATCAGGAAAACATGTTTTGTTTTACCAATAATATTCCGCAGAAAGACGGCGGGACGCATTTGGCCGGATTTCGGGCCGCATTGACGCGCACACTCGGCAATTACATTGAAGCAGGCAACCTGCTCAAATCTGCCAAAGTCGCGCTTGTCGGCGACGACATGCGCGAAGGTTTGATTGCCGTATTATCGGTAAAGATGCCGGATCCGAAGTTTTCTTCGCAAACCAAAGACAAACTGGTTTCTTCGGAGATAAAGGGTACGG
>DASSXQ010000251.1:0-5581 GCA_035703725.1 Rudaea sp. | reverse complement strand
TCAACCGCATCCTCATGCCCTATCTGCTTGAAGCGATGCGCGCTTTCAAGGAAGGCGTGCCCGGGCCGGTGCTGGACAAGGCAGCGAAAAAATTCGGCATGCCAATGGGTCCGCTTGAATTGGCCGATACCGTCGGGCTGGATGTATGCGCATCGGTCGGCAAGGAAGTCGGCGAATTTCTCGGTCTGGAAATTCCGCCAGGAATGGATGAACTTCTCGCCGAGGGCAAAAAAGGCAAGAAAACCGGCGAAGGCCTGTACAAGTGGGAAAACGGCAAGCCGGTAAAACCGCCCGTGGATCCCGAGTACCAGGCACCGGCCGACATTACGCAGCGCCTGATCCTGCCCATGCTCAACGAAGCCGTCGCGTGCCTGCACGATGGCGTGGTCGACGATGCCGATCTGCTGGATGCCGGTGTGATTTTCGGTACCGGCTTTGCGCCATTTCGCGGCGGCCCGATCAGCTACATCCGCAGCGAAGGCGCCGACACGATCAAGGCCCAGCTCGAAACCCTCGCAGGGAAATACGGCGAGCGCTTTGCGCCGAAGGATGGATGGGATAGTGAGGCGCTGAAGCGCTGAGGGCTGAGGCCCGCCGCAATACGCCAATCGTCATTCCAGAAAAAGCTGGAACGACAAGCTTTTGATCTTGCGATTTCCGAATTCCGATTCCCGATTCCCGGCCAGCCTAATCGTCTTCGAAACGCTGCGATCCAAACGGTTTCCGCTCCGGTTTCGCCGGTACGATGCCGCTCGCCACGGCTTGCCACACCGCCAACGCATCGCGCGTGGCTGCGACATCGTGCACGCGCACGATCAGTGCCCCGCGTTGAACCGCGATCAGTGCCGCAGCCGCAGAACCAACGGCTCGATCCGAACCCCCTTCACGTCCGGTAAGCGTACCGATCATCGCCTTGCGCGAAGTTCCAATCATCAGCGGCACGCCAAGCGCGGCAAACTGATCGAGCGCACGCAACAACGCAAGATTGTGTTCCAGCGTCTTGCCAAAACCAAAACCGGGATCGACCACGATGCGCTTCTTGTCGATTCCCGCCATTTCACAGGCGAAAATGCGCTCGGCAAGAAATCTGCGCACATCGGAAACCACGTCGTCATAGTGCGGATCGGCTTGCATGGTGCGCGGTTGGCCAAGCATATGCATCAGACACACCGGCACTTTCAATTCGGCCGCAGCATCGAGCGCTCCGTCGCGACGCAACGCGTAGACGTCATTGATCATGCCGGCGCCGGCAGCAACGGCCGCGCGCATCACCTCCGGTTTGGACGTATCAATCGAGATCGGCAGCGCGGTTTGCTTCGCCAGCGCCCCAATCACCGGAATCACGCGACGCAGTTCTTCCTCGACCGGAACATCGTCTGCACCTGGACGTGTGGATTCTCCACCGATGTCGAGCAGATCAGCACCCTCGGCGGCCAGTTGCAATGCGCGCGCCAAAGCCGCATCGCTCGATGCGACAACTCCGTCGCCGGAAAACGAATCAGGTGTGACGTTGACGATGCCCGCAATCCGCGGATGATCGAGCCGCAATGGACGGCCAGCGCAATCGAGCGCAGGGGTTGTGTCGAACATCATTGGGTCCTGTGCAAATTCATGGAGCCGACGCGATGGACTGCGTCCCCACCGCGGCGGCTATCGACTTGACGTTGCAGATGCAACCAGGGGAAATTCACCGCATCGATGCCTTTCGCCACGCGCAGCATCACCGCAGTATAGGGTCAATTGCGCAATTCCGAGTTTCGCGCAACGCTGCCCCTGCCCATTTCAGGCTTTGCAACGGGCATCCGACGCGCAATCCGGACCGCCATCCCCGCGACGCGCTAAACTATGCGACCCTTCTGATGCGGCGCGACCGCCCGAGCCCATGTCCCAACCGGACCGCGACGCCATTGCCGAGATTAAACCTTTCCGCGACCTCGGTCTTGCAGAGGCATTGCTGCAAACGCTTGCCGACGTAGGCTATGAGACGCCCTCGCCCATTCAGGCTGCGACGATCCCGCCCTTGCTTCAGGGTCACGATGTGCTCGGCCAGGCTCAGACCGGCACCGGCAAAACGGCTGCGTTTGCGTTGCCGATTCTGTCGTGTCTGCGTTTGACCCGGACCAAACCGCAGGCACTGGTTCTCGCGCCTACGCGCGAATTGGCGATTCAGGTCGCCGAAGCGTTCCAGCGCTACGCGGCAAAAATGCCCGGATTCCACGTGTTGCCGATTTATGGCGGCCAAAGTTACGGTCCGCAATTGAGCGGCCTCAAGCGCGGCACGCACGTCGTCGTCGGCACGCCTGGCCGCGTGATCGATCATCTCAATCGCGGCTCACTTGATTTGTCGGAACTGACAACGCTGGTCCTCGATGAAGCCGATGAGATGCTGCGCATGGGTTTCATCGACGACGTCGAAGCAGTGCTCAAGAAGACGCCAGCCACGCGTCAGGTCGCGTTGTTCTCGGCGACCATGCCCACCCAGATTCGGCGCATCGCGCAAGCGCACCTGCGTGAACCGGTCGAAATTTCAATCAAGAACAAGACCACTACCGCGGCGAACATCCGCCAGCGCTACTGGTATGTCAGCGGCGTGCAAAAACTCGATGCACTGACCCGCATCCTCGAGGCGGAAGCCTTCGATGCGATGCTCGTATTCATGCGCACCAAACAAGCGACCGAGGAACTCGCCCAAAAGCTGCAGGCGCGCGGCTTTGCCGCCGGCGCGATCAATGGCGACATCCCGCAGGCGCAGCGCGAGCGGATGATCCAGCAACTCAAGGACGGCCGCCTCGACATTCTCGTCGCAACCGACGTCGCCGCGCGCGGGCTCGATGTCGAACGCATCAGCCATGTGCTCAATTTCGACATTCCGCATGACACGGAAGGTTATGTGCATCGCATCGGTCGCACCGGCCGCGCCGGCCGCAGTGGCGAAGCAATCCTGTTCGTGGCCCCGCGCGAGAAGCGCCTGCTGCAGGCGATCGAACGCGCGACGCGCCAGCCGATCACCGAAATGCAGTTGCCCACGGTCGAAGCGGTCAACGACCAGCGCATCACCAGGTTCAAGCAGCGCATCGCCGACGCACTGACCGACGATGATCTGGGCATGTTCCGTCAGTTGATCGAGCAGTTCGAACAGGAACGCAACGTGCCCGCAGTGGAAATTGCTGCGGCGCTCGCGCGCATGGTTCAGGGCAAGGAACCCTTGCTGTTGAAGCCGCCATCGCGCGAGGTGACTCGTCGTGACGACAACCGTCCATTCGACCGCGACGATCGCAATCGCCGCCGCCCGCCAACGCATGCGCCAACCGAAAATGCATCGCGAGCATCCAGCGCATTTGCGGCGCGTCCGTCGCGTGAACTTCACCGCGATCGCGCGCCGACCATTGATTCTGCGCGGTCCGAACACGAGTCTGCGCCGCCAGGGACCGGAGCGATCCTGCCAGCGCACTCGGGAAGTGGCACGCGTAGCGAAAACCGGCCGCCGCGCTCGCATCACGAAAGTTCGACCCGTCCACGCCGCGATGAACGTCCGCGCGGCGCGGCCGAAGCCGGATTCGAAACTTACCGTATCGAAGTGGGCAAGGCGCACAACGTGCAGCCTGGCAATATCGTCGGCGCCGTCGCCAACGAGGCGGGCCTGGACAGCAAGCACATCGGTCGTATCGAAATTCGTGAAGACCACAGTCTGATCGACCTGCCCGAAGGCATGCCGCGGGAAATCTTCACCCATCTGAAAAAGGTCTGGGTTTCGGGTCAGCAACTGCGCATCACGCGTGCTGGAGCGGACCCGAAACCGTCGAAATTCGAGCGTCGCCCACCCTCGCCGAAAGCGCCGTCGTTCAAGCCGCGACCGGGAAAACCCGGTGGCTTCGACAAACCGAAGCGACCCAATCCGAAGAAGTTCTGATCGGCCCAACGCAGCTGTTCGTTCCCCATGTACCGCGACCCGTGGCTACTTCGAGAAGTATGCCGGGCGAGTACAGCCGCGCTGCTTCGATCGCTTTGGGAATTTGTCTGGAAGACGGATTCAGGGCGTGCAGCCTGCTCGGACGGTTGACGAGGCAGCAATGCCATTGTGCATATCGATAGCGACATCGGAATACGTCAGCGTTGTCGCGGCACTGCCATCGATTCGTTTCGTTGAACACCGACATGCAACCAAGCGGCGCTTCGGCGCGCGTTCCACGTTCGCGTCGGCGCGCCTGCGTTCATGCTTGGTCAGGTAAACTTCGCTGTCATCCTTTGCCGAGAATCTTTTCCCGATGAAATCCTCACTCGCGTTGTCCCTGTCCGTCGTTCTATGTGGTTCGCTGGGCGCTTGCGCCGATGGCAACACCGTTCGGGAGGACCCAAGCCAACCGCAGTCGCATGTCAGCGCTGAGGCCAACCCGGCGAGCAACCCGTTTTTCGCCGCAAGCACGTTGCCGTTGCACTATCCGCCCTTCGATAAAGTCCACGATGCCGACTTTGCCCCGGGGTTCGAGCGCGGCATGGCCGAGCAACTGACCGAAGTTGCCGCGATCACGTCCAACGCTGACGCGCCCAGTTTTGACAATACGGTGCTTGCGCTGGAGCGCTCGGGCCAGATCCTGCAGCGCACCACGACCGTGTTCTTCAGTCTGCTGGGTGTTGAGAACAGTGACGAACTCAAGGCCATCCAGGCGGAGTACGCGCCCAAACTCTCGGCGCAGCGCGACGCGATTACGCTCAATCCCGCGTTGTTTGCGCGCATCCAGAAGCTGTACGACACACGAGCCAGTCTGGGTCTGGACGCCGAAGGTGTGCGCTTGATCGAGCGCTATCGCACTGATTTCGTACGCGCCGGTGCTCAGTTGTCCGATACCGAAAAGGCGCATTTGAAACAGATCAACGGCGAGTTGGCGAAGCTGGGTACGAAATTCAGCCAGAACGTATTGGCCGAGGTGAACGACTCGGCGCTGGTGGTCGACAGCAAGGCCGAATTGGCCGGCCTCAGCGACGCGCAAATCGGCGCTGCGGCGGCAGCCGCCAAGGCCAAGGGTCTGGACGGCAAGTTCGTCATCGCCCTGCTCAACACCACCGGCCAGCCACCGCTGGCTCAGTTGCACAATCGCGCATTGCGCGAGCGTCTGTTCAAGGCGTCGATCGCGCGCGGCAGTCGCGGCAATGCGTACGACAACACCGCCATTGTTTCGCAAGTAATGAAGCTGCGTGCGGAGAAGGCCAGGATGCTTGGTTATCCGAACTGGGCCGCCTATGTGCTGGCCGACGAAACCGCGCAGACACCCGAAGCCGTCAACGCGATGCTGAGCAAACTGGCGCCACCGGCCGTGGCAAACGCGAAGCGCGAAGGCGCGGCGCTGCAAGCGATGATCGACAAGGAACAAGCCGCCGCAGGCAAATCATCGTTCCAGCTCGAACCGTGGGACTGGGCGTACTACACCGAAAAAGTTCGCGCCGACAAATACAATTTCGACGAGAGTCAGTTGAAACCGTATTTCGAGCTGAAGAACGTGCTGGAAAACGGCGTGTTCTTCGCCGCCGGCCAGTTCTACGGACTCAAGTTCAAGCAGCGCACCGATCTGCCGACGTATCACCC
>DASSXQ010000110.1:0-2316 GCA_035703725.1 Rudaea sp. | reverse complement strand
AGGTCGCGCACATCCATTCCGCGGCTGGCACGCACGCGCAATGATTCCCCGGCGGGAGAATAAAGCACGAAACCACGTTCCAGGCCCGCCAACTCGAGCACCACATCCAGTGCCTGGGGGATCAGGGTTCCGATATCCAGTTTGGGTGTGAACTGCGCGGACAATTCGCGCGAGTGAGCGCGTTTTGCGTCAACCCCGCCCTGCGCCTGTGCGGCATGCGCCGAGTCAATCATCTCAAGCCAGCAATACACATCACCAACCGCGAACCACACCGATCCGGTAAAGCTTGCCTTGAGCGTCAAATGGCCATCGACGCGCAAACCGTTTTTGCTGCCGATATCGTGCAGTTTCCAACTCGTGAGGTCGCCCGTCATGCCCACCAATTCGGCATGACGCCGTGAAATTGACGGATGGTCTATGCAAATCTCGCACTCTTTGGTGCGTCCGATCGTGTAAACCGATTCCTCATCCAGGATACGCACGAGAGCGGCTTGATCTGGCGGGTATGTGGTGAGTCGTGCGGGCATGGGTCCTCAATTGACCGGCGGCAGGGTGCAGACAGGGTCGCCTTTGAGCAACGTCAAGCTGAAGCGCAGGGATTGCGCCAGGCCAAGCAATTCCCCCGCATCATTGGTCAACGAGCGGTCTGCATTCCATTTGTTGGCAATTGCATTGCTGCTCGATGCTGCGTTGATGCCTGCAATGAACAGGTCCAGATCGGACAATGCGGCATTGATATTCAATGTTGTCAAATCTGTGGTGACCTGCGTCAGCAGGCCGACCAGCGTGGTAAGCAGCGTGCCGGTTACCGACGGCGCAGCGGCAAGCCGCAAGACCAGGTTCGTCAGTTTCAACGGCGCAATGATCGGCAGTCCCACGAGCGTTTGAGGCCTGTCGTCCTTGACCAGCACGAACCGTGAGAACGCGCCGCCCCTGCCGCGTGCGCGCACGCTGCCGTGAAACAAGTCCTCGGTGACATCGTCGAAGGTGTCGCTGCCATGTTCTGCCTTGAACAATCGGTACGTGCTGGTCGCGCTGGCGCACTGCAAATTCGATGTATCGATATCGAATACGTAAGTGTTCGTGAAGGCGAGATTTCCGTTGCCTGTTTGTCCGGATTCAAATCCGTTGCGAAACAGGGCAACAGTGGGTTCGATTTCGATCAGCACCGGGAAAGCCGGATCGATGCTTACTTGCGCAGGTAATGGTGGCGGGTGGCCTGGATCAATGAGGCTGGCGGTCAGATTAAGACTGTCTGGTGTCAAATTCGTCACTGAATCGAAGGCGATTGTCACCGTTGCCGTGGAGGTCGGCGTATTTGCATCAGGCAGCTCGACCACTGCCGTCGCAACATTTCCATTGACGTTTACTGTCACGGTTGCCATGGCAGACATGCTTGCAACCAACCCGAGCAGGAATAACCCGGCAAGTGTTCTTGTTGGCAGGGGTCCATTTCTTCTCATTTCAAACTTGCTTTTCATGCCGGCCTGACAGCGACTCTTGCACGGGGCATGCCACGAAACAGTCCCCTTCATGATTGAATTTACTCCGATTTCGTGGGTTGCCGGCGCCAGATTCCGAACAAAAGACTTGTCTGGGGGCAATTCCCTGGAGTTACTGGGGGAGTAACCTCAGCGCTCGGAGCCGCTCGCCGGACATCCGTGCGTGCGCCATCATCGGTTCGTGTCACACACATCGCCATCCGCAATGCAGTGCATTTGCCGAATGCGAATCCATAATCCGCCGCCGCGGCTGCGAGGAAGTAGTGTGGATACGTGGGCTAGCGACGCTGCCTGAAAAACTGCTTGAGCATCAGGCTGGCCTCCGCCTCGTACAAACCGCTGGCCACGCTCACGCGATGATTGTGCAGCGGCGAAATCAGGGTATCGAACACGCTGCCGGCCGCGCCGGTTTTCGGATCCGCCGCGGCGAACACGACACGCGCGACGCGGGCATGGACGATGGCGCCGGCGCACATCACGCAGGGTTCCAGCGTCACGAACAGCGTCGAATCGGGGAATCGGTAATTGCCAACGTACATTCCCGCGTCACGCAGCGCGGCAATTTCGGCATGGGCGCTGGGATCGTTGCTGCCGATGCTGTGATTCCAGCCTTCGCCGATAATCTGCCCGTCGCGAACCAGCACCGCCCCCACCGGAACTTCCGCATGTTCGATCTGGGCGTGGTGCGCCAATTCCAGGGCACGGCACATGAAACGCGTGTCGTCGTCGTCGAATTGCGCGCCCACGACTATTCCCACTCTATTGTAAACAAGACATTTTTATCTTTTATATTCAATGGCTTATTTTCCTGCTA
>DASSXQ010000072.1:0-12726 GCA_035703725.1 Rudaea sp. | reverse complement strand
GCAGTCATTTGCAAAGTCAGATCAGTTGCCGTGCTGCGGATTCGAATCAGATTGTGCGCGTCGAAGCGATAGTCGCCGGAAATTTCTTCCCGCAAAGACGCCGCCATCGTCATTGACGCGCGAGCCAGCCGTGGAGCGCTTGCACTTAGTCGTCGCGCGAGTACGTTCACGCCAGCGTGATCGATGACAACATTAATCACCTTTCCCGACTCACGCTGAAACGAAAGGGTCAGCGCCAATCCAGGTGCGGTAAAGATATCCTGGCCGACAAACTCCAGTTCAACCGGTGCCTGTCCAGGCCATTGCGCGGTCAATCCGGCCGTTCCGTTGCGCACAATCACATCAGAAAGGTTGGCTGCTTCATACAAACCCGCAAATTCGTCGGCATGGACAACGGACTGATCCTTTGCAACTTTGGGCAAATCCGGTGGCGCGCGCCCATCGAGCCAGGCTACACCAATGGCGCTCAAATCCACGTCGCAATTGCCGAGCAACACGAGACCCTGCTGCTTGTCGGTTCGAAAACCAACAAAAGCCGAAAATCCGCCGGTGCGACTCGCACTCCACACCAGTGGCCAACTCTGCTCACCGTCGTGCGTCATGAAAATATTCCAACCGAGACCAACCTGTTCGGACAAGGACGTGCTGGCGTAAGGTTGCCGCGCCAACAAGATCGAAGCACGCAGAGCGGAATCTCCCGGACGCAAGTTCTGCTGAACAAAATGCAGCAAGTCCGAAAGCGACGACCGCAAACCCGCTGCGCCCGCCAACACATCAAAATGCCAGTGCGCGGCCGGCAACCCTTGCGCGGAATACCCCGACAACAAAATCGGCGCATCGCGGAAGTCCGTATGCTTCAAGCCCATTGGACCCAGCACATGGTCTCGCAAAACGGTCTTGAATCCACCGGCATATTGGCGCGCAAGCAGAAAGCCGAGCAAGCCCGAATCGAGAATCGAATAACTCAACGTGTCGTCGCCGATCGCATGCGGCGAATTGACCAACCAGAAAAGCAAATCTCGACTCGAATACGTGGCATACGGATCATCTACATCCTCCGGGAACAGGTTTGACGGAACCATTCGCAATCCCGACCGATGCGTTGCCAGCGACTTCAAAGTAATGCCAGCCACCGCGGAATCAGCAAAAGAAAAACCCGCTCCCAACAACCCGCCTACCGTGGATTCAAGCTTCAGCTTGCCGTCGTAAATGGCTTGTCCCAACAACAAGCCGGTAAATACCTGGGTAACCGCGCCGATTTCAAATTGGCTTTCCGCAGTGGGCTTCTCGCCCTTGCCGAAAAACCAACTTTGCCGATGCGAACCATCGATCCAGCCTACCGCCAGATCGCGATAAATCCCTCGATCAACCCCTTGCTGCAAAACAGCGCGAAAGTTGTCGGCCGATGACGCGCACATCGCGGCAATCGGAATCGCGCAGAGCCCGATCGCAAGTACCCAAGCACGCAAAGTCAATCGCATTGCCCGAGAATACCGCATCAGCCACCGGACCATCTGGTGTCGCGGCCCCGTATTGGGGACAGCACGCCGGACCCAGATGGCACGCGCGTGAAATTGTTTTGCACCGCAAAGAAAATCAGTGACAAACTTCAGGAATTTCGCGCCAAACCACCGGATCCCAATAGTTGCCAGTATTGAATTGACTGGCCTTGTCCAGATGTAGCTGCGCACCGACCATGTAGGTTGTATTTGGCTGAACCGTAACGGTCAGTTTCTTCTGGGTGTGTCGGCGCAAACTCGCCATTGCCCCCACACCCATCTCCAGCGTCGGAATATCCTCGGCAACCAGCAACTCGTGAACGCCCGGCTTGACACGGTAATTCTGCTGCCCGCTCGGACCCGGTGTCGTACCATCGAGCAACAAAATGCGCGCGTGATATTGCTGTTTGCTGCGCGGCGCGGCATCGAACGTGCTGATGCGCCCGCAACCATCAGCACCAGTCGCAGCAACAGCAGGTTCTTCATCGCTGCCCGCGGTTGCGAGCGCCATCGCACCGGCGTTCAATCGACCATGCAGCGGCGCATTCATGGCCAGTGAAATTCCATCGCGAACCACGGAAAGACGCAAAGGTACAGAAGGCGGAAGACTGGCGATGCGCGCATTGAACGTTGTCCAAGCCAGTGCCCGACCATTGGCGTCGGCACCCAGTTCGCTTAGCGAGGTGCCGTTGACGTCAACCAGCAAATCACCCGGGCGCAATCCCAACTGGTCAGCCACGCTTCCGGGCGTTGCCCCAAGCACACGCAAACCATCACGCGCATGGGCTGCGCTGGTTGAATCCACCAACACACCGATTTGAGCATTGGCAGGTGTCGCACCACCATTGGCCGCGGAACCGGTAGCGAATGCCACCACGCTGAACCCGAACAGAAAAATCGAAATCAAGAAACGTTTGCACATGATGCACCTCAAATGTCGGTCATTACGGGTTGTTGCAGCCGTTCGGCCAGCAGAGCGCTGAGCAATTGGCTACGCCGCTTCCACAGCGGCAGGATCGAATCACGCGAAGCTCCACCGTCATAAGCCGCCTGCAAACTACTGTCGATACGCGAAATTTCAGAAACGGTCCGCATCGCCGATGGACTTTGCGAAAGATATGGCATTGGTAACCCATCAAGTTGCAATTCCAGCGCTTGGGCACGCGCCTGCCAATCTACCGAGGCCGTCGCATCTTGTGTCAGGCCATGCCACGACGAAAGCATCAGCAACGCGCATATCCCGAACACCGAAACCAGTGCGGCGCCGGCAATGCGCACGTTGCGTCGCCGCCGAACACGTTGCGCATGCGCCACGGCAATCCTCGACCACAGATCCGGCGACGGCAAATCAGCGACGGTCGGCGCACCGCCAATCATGTCGCGCAAACTGGAAATCTCTTCGTTCATGAGTTCACCCGGGAAGCATCGGCTCGCGCGTTCAAACGCTTGAGTGCACGCGCCAGGATGGACTTGGAATAACTTTCACTTTGCCCGAACAAGCTGGCCAATTCGGCGTGCGTGTAGCCTTCAAGTTCGTGCAGGGTGACAATCGCGCGCGCGCGCGGTGACAAGCGAGCCAGCAACGAAGCGACATCGATGGCACTTGAAGCATCCGGATCGCTGCTCGCGGTGTGCGCAACCAGCTCGTCCGCATTGGCCTCGCCCAGATGGCGCTGACGACGCAATTGGTCGATGCATGCATTTGCAGTCATGCGCTTGAGCCAGGCACCAAACGGCGCATCGCCGCGATAGCTGCCAATGGTATCGATCATCTTCAAGAATACCTCCTGCACGATATCCTCGGCTTGTTGGCGCTGGCCAAGGATGCGCAAAGCCAGTTGAAAGCACACACTGCCGAAGCGCTCATAGATTCGGGAAAACGCCTGCATGTCACCACGCTGCGCACGAGCCAGAACCATGGCTTCGATTTCCTGTGCGAATCCGGTGGTCGACTGGTAAGCGCGATTCATTGACTTGAATGACGTAATGATTCGCGAAACCGTCGCAACATCGATGTCGATTCAGCGCTTGAGCAACTGCACCTGCTCGATGCGGCTTCTGGGAATGGTAAATTGCGCCGCGCCACCGCCACGGTCGACGCGCAACTGTACGCCGGACTCGTCCATGCCGATGACATAGCCTTCAACCTTGACGTTGCCGTTGGTTATCAGGCGCACGCGACGACCCTCCTCCCGGGACAAGCGACCAATATCAATCACCGTGTAGTCGCGTGCCGGCGGCGCGGATTCGGGCAATTCGTCAATAACCGGTTTCCACACCAGAGCCATGGTTGAATTCGGCGGTGGCGGTGGACTCGATGGCATTACCGATGCTGGCACCTCGGCAGGTTTGACGACCGTCGGAGCAACGGCCAGTGGTGCGAGTTTGGCTTCGGCACGATCAAGGCCACCAAGGCCCAGACTGCCTGCCGCAGGTTTCGGTGCAGGCACGATTGGATCACGCAGTGCGGCCGCGGCAATATTCGATGGCGTGGCCGTGAGCGCAGGTGCTTTCGGCACAGGCGCGATTGATGCCGGCGATGACGGCTGGCCGCCACGCGTTGATGGGGCTGGCGATGTTGGTACCACCTTCGGTGCTGCGGAGACGGATGCCGGGGGTGTTTCACCGGTTGATGCCGGCGCCATTTCCGGCGACGTCGTTGCCACTGCCACGGGCGTCACAAAATTCAATCCGAACATGATCGGCGGTGAATCCTGATAGCGCGCGGTGACGTCGAGCTGCCGCCAGACCTCGTTCGCACCAAGCACTCGCCAACTGCCCGGCAAGAATTCCTTGCTGGGCAAACTGAGCACGTTGATCTGCCCGCCATCGCTGACCAGGGTCCGATACAGCTGGGTCAGCGAATCGTTTGGCACGACGCCATCGTCCACAAGCAACGCGCGCGCAGCGGCAATGTGCCGATCGATGAACTGCGATTCGCTGATCGATTCGCGGCGTGCGCAGAAACGATTGCGCGCCTGCTGGAATCCCAAATCCGTGTACTGAGCCGACGCCTGTTTCAGGCGCAGTTTGGTCAGCCAACCGGGAACGTTCAGTTGTGCCGGATCAAAACGCGAGATCTCGCCGGCAATCTCGAACCGGGTGAGGTTCGCAGCGGACAACGTGAGTGCAACATTCAACGTGTGCGTATCGTCGTTGTAGTGATAGTCAAGACGCGCGCTGCTGCTGCCTGGATCGATCCCCATGTTGCGCCAATCCGCTGCAGTGAAATCCTTGCCGCCGCAACCAACTGCCGGAAACAGCGCGAAAACCTGCGGATCAAAAATTTTCCGGTTGAACCATGCCGCATCTGCAGGCAACTCCGGCCCGTCAACGACAACGCCGAACTGCTGCGGCAAATTGTTCTCGTGGAACAAGGCGCGTCGAAGCAGCCAGTGTAAACCGGGCGTGATCAGCGTCACCCGTTGGGCACGATAGGTTTTGTGCGTGGCGGCGGAAGTGACTGAAACGCCATCGAGCGTGACGCTGCCGTTCAGACCCGCGGAAACGCCGGCATACTGCAACTGTCCATAAGTTGCCAATCCCGCGATAACGCGCTGTGCATCCTGCCGGACCGCATACCAGGCCAACAGCTTCAATGCGCCCGCCACGAAAATCGCGGCAAGCGCCAGATTACGCAGCAATTTCCACATGCGCGTGACTCTAACAGGGAATCAAGCAAACTACCGCAGACATTCAAGCGGAAACTTAGCCCGATTATAGGTCTGCGACAATAGTCCGGATGTAATCGGTGTCGGCAACAAAGGCTGAAACCGAGTGCGCCGGACCGCACCAGGCCAGTGCGCCGGTGACGTTCGCCGCCGGGGTCAAACCGACAACCTGCCATGCCGGCGATGTGGACTCACCGACAACACCGCGAAATGACGCAATCGCTCCACTGGTGTCCAGATCAAATGTCGCACGATTCAATCCATAACCGACACCGCGACCCTGGGCTTTCAGGACCGCTTCCTTGCAACTCCACAAGCGCATGAAAGCCGCTTGCCGCAAGGACTCCGGCAGCGATTCGAGTGCTGCCACTTCGTCGGCATCGAACCAGCGCCGCGCCAATTCAAGCACTGGCCGTTCGCGCCGCCGCGCCTCGATGTCCACGCCCAACGGTTGCTGTTGACTGATCCCGAGCAGCAAGGCCGAGGCGCTATGGGAAAGATTGAATTCCAGAGCAATGTCGCGCAGTCGCGGTTTGCCGTGAGCGCCGTGTTCAATACTCAACCGTGCGACGGGACGATGCGCGTAACTGGCCAGCAAGCCAAGCAATAACGGCGATTGCGCAACGGCATGAGACGCTCCTGGCCAGTGCGGAAAAAACCATAGATGGATCGTGTTCGCCGCCAGCGTTTGCGGAAAGCGACAGGCTGAAAAATCGGCGGCGTCGATGAACTGCATGCGTGCATGCTCAACGCTGGGCGCGCCATTGGTCAAGCGCAGGCGGGCAACTCGGTTTCCCGGTGCCCGGCTCGACGGTTACCGGCCGCGCCCAACGCCGCCTCAAGACCGTCGGCACCTTCACCGTGAAGCGACTCGAGCGCAGCACCATCCCAATGGACCGCTGCCGGATCGGCAAGCAGACCATCCAATCCCGGCACGCTGGCAAATGTGTTCCTGCAACTTGGCTCATGTCGATCCAAGCCGTGGCCAGCGCCACAGACATCCGGCAAGCAAGGTCAACATGATGCAGCCGCCGAAAATGAACGTACAACCCGTCCTGGCGCTTTGATCGCCGCGCGACTCAGCGCAACAAACGCTCGTCCACAAGATGCGTCACCACGGACGGGTCGGCCAGGGTTGAGGTATCGCCAAGCGCCTCAGGTTGGTTCTCGGCAATCTTGCGCAGGATGCGGCGCATGATCTTTCCGGAACGGGTTTTCGGCAACGCCGGGGCCCACTGCAAATGGTCCGGCGTGGCGATGGGTCCGATCTCCTTGCGCACATGGGCTATCAGCTCGCGGCGCAGTTCCTCGCTTGGCTCGATGCCGGCCTTCAGCGTGACGTAGGCATAAATACCTTGTCCCTTGATATCGTGCGGGCACCCGACCACGGCCGCTTCGGCAACTTGCGGATGGGTAACCAGCGCGCTTTCAACTTCGGCGGTTCCGAGACGATGTCCGGAAACATTGATGACATCGTCCACCCGTCCCGTGATCCAGTAGTAGCCATCGGTGTCGCGGCGTGCGCCATCGCCGGTGAAATACGTACCCGGATAAGTCTTGAAATACGCATCGACGAAACGTTGCGGATCGCCATAGACCGTACGCATTTGGCCCGGCCAGGAATCGGTAATGACCAGATTGCCCTCGCATTCCCCCTCCAGCACCTTGCCATCGGCATCGACAATTGCCGGTTGCACACCAAAAAACGGTTTGGTCGCCGATCCCGGCTTCTGGTCGATCGCGCCGGGCAGCGCAGAAACAAGGATGCCGCCAGTCTCCGTCTGCCACCAGGTATCCACGATCGGACAACGCCCGTCGCCAACCACACGGTGGTACCACTCCCAGGCTTCCGGATTGATGGGCTCGCCGACGCTGCCGAGCAAGCGCAATGACGTACGTTTCCATTTCTTCACCGGCGCATCGCCGTCGCGCATCAAGGCGCGAATTGCCGTTGGAGCGGTGTAGAACACCGTGACCTTGTGCTTGTCGACGACTTGCCAGAAACGCCCCGAATCCGGATAACTCGGCACGCCCTCGAACATCAGTGAAGTCGCGCCGTTGGCAAGTGGCCCGTAAACAATATAGCTGTGCCCGGTTACCCAACCGACATCAGCCGTGCACCAGTAGACATCATCTTCGCGCAGGTCGAAAACACACTCATGGGTGTAGCTGACAAACACACCATAGCCGCCGGTGGTATGCAACACGCCCTTGGGTTTGCCGGTGGAACCGGAAGTATACAAAATGAAAAGCGGATGTTCGGCATTCACCGGCGTGGGCGCGCACTCGTCGCTTTGCGCCGACATCAACGTTTCCCACCAGCGATCACGCGGAGTCTGCATGGCCACCGGCGTACCCGTACGTTTGACGACCAGCACCGTTTCAATGCTTGTCGTTCCGGGTCGGGTGAGGGCTTCATCCACATTGGCCTTGAGCGGAATTTTCTTGCCCGCGCGCAACCCTTCATCGGCGGTGATGACCAGTTTCGACGTGGAATCGGCAATGCGCCCGGCCAGCGCATCGGGCGAAAATCCGCCAAACACCACGGTATGGATCGCACCAATGCGCGCGCATGCCAGCATGGCTACGGCCGCTTCCGGAATCATTGGCAGATAAATGGTGACGCGATCACCCTTGGCTACACCCAAATGGGTCAGCAGGTTCGCACAGCGGCACACTTGTTGATGCAACTGACGATACGTGATTGCCCTGGATTCGGCCGGATCGTCGCCTTCCCACAAGATTGCCGTCTTGTCGCCACGCTGGCGCAGATGGCGATCCAGGCAATTCGCGGACAGGTTCAACTCGCCATCGGCATACCAGCGAATGTGCAAATCATTTGCATCGAAAGACACATCGCGGACTTGCGCGTACGCTTTCGTCCAGTCCAGCCGCTGGCCAATTCGACCCCAGAAACCTTCCGGATCGCGTACCGATTCAGCATAGAGTTTTTCGTAGTCGTCGGCGCGAATGCGGCTGTGTTTGGCGAATTCGGCCGGAACGGGATAAAGGTTGGACATGACGGACCTCCTCAATCAACTCGCGACGCTGGCCGCGCCCTCGAGACGACACTTTAGTCCAACTTTACTGCAGCCTGCCATCCCGACGGCGACGGCTGCACGTGAAAAAGGTCGGAGCAAGTGCATCCGACCTTCAGGTTTTCACGATGGATTGCTCAATCAGGTACGTCTGATCAGCATGATGATGACGAGCAGAATGATAGCGCCAATTGCCGCATAAATGATGCTGCCGATAATACCGGTTAGTCCCAGGTTCAATCCCGGCAGCAGCCAACCAGAGATGAATGCACCCACGATACCGACGACGATATTACCGACAATCCCCAGACCGCGACCGCGAACGACGAGGCCCGCCAACCAACCGGCAATGCCGCCGACAATCAGAAAAATGATGATGGCTTCCAGAGTCATGTTTTGCTCCCGTAGCGACGATCGGAATGACCGTCACGCCATTGTGCAGGGTTACGCGAGATTGGTCACTGTGCTGCGCAGCAAAGTCGCGAACCGCAGAAAACGACTCAGGGATTCTCCAGCGACGATGATGATGCCGGCTTGCTGCCATTTTTCTTCAGGCTTGCCCGCAGCAGACTGATTTCCTTGTCCGTCAGCAGCGCCGAGTCGGGCCGGGAATTGGCCGCGATGCGCGCCGCGGCAAACAGCAACAAGGACGCAAACAAGCCAACGAAACCAATCAGCAAACCAATGCCCATCACACCCGGCGTCTTGGCGGAAAACCCGAGACCGAAGCCGAAAGTGGCAATTACCAGCAATACCCAGCGCATTGTCGTCCCCACGCGTTGTTCGGTGACAAAATGCTGCCACAGACGCCGACTGGAAGCGAGTGTTGGCTGTCGTTCGGTTGCGATCGCAGAGGGTGATGTGAGTCAAATCAACTCGGCAGAAACGCATGTGCCCGCGCCTGCAAACCGCGCCAGCCACGCATGCCGATCCAGATCAGCCCCAGCGCCAGTACCACCCACGCAAACAAAAGCAATTCCAACAGGTTCGTTGGACCGAGCTGGATCGTGCCGGGCTTGCTCAGCGACGGGGTGAACAGGCTGATATTGATCAGGATGCAACCAAAAATTCCCAGAGCCACCATTGCCCACGTTGGCAGCAAGCGTCCACCCACGATGGCCAAGGCAAATGCAATGACGAAACCCATTGCGCCAACCTGGCTCAGTGCGATCATCCACTCGCTTTGACCATCCAGATGCACCGCGACCGCACAAATCAGCAATACGAAAAGCAAGCCGATCTGGATTGCCACGACGGGAACGATCACGGCGCGCAAAACCGCCGGCTTCGCCCGACTGCCGGCGTCGAGACCCGGCAACAATGCGACCAGCGCCAGACTCGAATTCGGCACATGCCAGATTCGCCACACGCGTGACAATTGCGCAAACGCCAGCATGGCAGCGCCGAACCCGCCAAACCAGATTACCGTGATCAGGCCACCGTACGTCACACCGTTTACCCAGTTTTCGTCGGGGCGCTTGTTCAGAAATTGGACCAGCATGAAAGCAACGAACAACAGGCCAGGTACCAGAAACAGCAAACATTGACGCAGGAGACTGCTGGCCTTTTGCGGCATGAACCAGCCGCCCAGGGCCAGACGAATACTGCGCTGCGGATGGGTCGGGCCGCACCCGCTCAAATTCGGCGTGAGCTGATGCCAGTCGGGTCGTTGGCGCAGCAGTCGACTCTCGACACTTTCGTGGCTGTCCGAGCCGTACCCTTTCCATGCATTGCTGCTCAGCTTGAGCACGATCGGCGCGCGCGCGCTCGACGGCGCAACGCGATCGCGCACGGCGTTGCGCCAACCCCGCCACACCAGCAGCCACAACAAGGCGGCCGTCGGCGCGGCCCACACGAAGTAACCGGGCTGCGTGGAGTCGGGCAACCCCAGATATTCGCTGAAATTACTTCCTGCCAGCAGGAAAAACACGATCAGCATGGCGATGTAGCCCGAGGTGCAAGCGTAGGCCATGCCCAAACCCGCGCCCAGGATCAGGTTCAGCGCAATCGTCAGCGTGTGTCCGCTGAACGCGCCAAACAACACCGCCGGCAACGCAATACTCAACGTGGCGTACAACCACAGGCTGTGCCGAACATCACGTTCGATGGACGGCAGGCGCAACTGGCGCGCGTCGTGTGCCAGTACCAATGTGTTGGGCAGCAACAACAACCAGATCGACAGATTCAAAATTGCCAGCTTGGTCGTCGTCCCGGTGAAAATCGATCCACCGGGCTTGGCGAATATCAAAGCCAATTCCAATACGACTGCGAAAAACAGATACAGCACGACCAACCACGCACGCACCCGGCTCGATACGGCCGACCACGGCAATCCGAGCAAATACACGAATTTCATTCGGCGATCTCCACGAACAGATCTTCCAGACCCAACGTATCGATGCGCGCGCCGGGAATATCCGCACCCGGCCAGCGCCCGCCGGCATCGCGCTCAATCACGAGACTCATGCTGCCATCTTTGCCAGGACGTCGACTCATCGCATGTTTTGGTGCCAGCGATGCGTGCTCGCCCGGCAGCCACAAGCGTGCGTAGTTCTCCCTGAATGTGTCCATCAGGCAGTTGAGCAACAAGCGATCGTTGTGCAGAAGCGCGACATGCGATACGACGCGTTCCAGATCGCTGACGATATGACTGGAGAACAACACGGTTGTCCCCGCGTCGCCGGCACGCGTGGCGATTTCGCGCAGCAGTTCACGCCGTGCGACCGGATCCAGCGCCGCGGCGGGTTCATCCAGCACCAGCAAATCCGGTTGCGAGGCCAGCGCGCGAATGATGTCCACACGTTGCCGCTCGCCGGGCGACAGCTTGGCCAGCAGCTTGCCCGCGTCAATCTGCCAACGCCGCAGCGTGTCGTGGGCGAACTTCGCATCCCACCGCGGATAAAAACGCGCAAGAAAGTCGAACATCTGCTCAGCCGTCAACCAGGCCAGCGCATCGGGTTTTTGCGGTACGTAGGCAAGGCGCGTCTTTGCCGAATCCGACAACTTCAAAGCCTCTTCGTCAAACACCCGTGCCATGCCGGATGTCGGTTGAATCAAGCCCAGCATGATGCGGATCAATGTTGATTTGCCGGCACCATTGCGACCAATCAATCCGAGCACGCTGCCCGCAGGCAAACTCAGATTGATACGGTCCAGGACCCGGCGCCCCTCAAATTCTTGACAGATATCGCGTGCCACCATCGGTGCGGCGGCGGCGATTTCGTCGGTGCGAAGTACGGCATTCATGGGGCTATTCTCCAAGCAGTTTCTTGAGTTGTTGCAGCACGGCTTCTGCCGGCAATTCCAGTTCGCGCGCCTGTTGCGCCAACGCGCTCAGTTGCGGTTCCAGCAAGCTCAGCCGCTGTGTGCGGCTGTGGGTGTTTTTGTGCATCGCGGCGACCACCATGCCTTTGCCGCGCTGGCGTTCGAGCAGGCCTTCGGCCTCGGCCAATCCGTACGCGCGCGACACGGTCATCGGGTTGATCGCGTGAAATCCCGCGACATCGCGAACCGATGGCAGCAATTCGCCGCCGACGAGTTGGCCACCGGCAATCAAGCGGCGCAATTGTTCGACGATTTGCCGGTAGATCGGCTCGGCGGCAGCGGGTTGGATGGTAAGAATCGATGCGTCCATGTGTATCAATACAATCATACACTAGGTTCAAAGTCAAATATTTGTTGCCACCCGATTGAAACAATCGCAATCGCCGAGACGCACCCGGTGTATCTTGGCAATCAAATGAACACGTCCGGCCACCCGAAAACCGAAGCGCTGCGCCCGATCAAGGGACGTGGTGCGTCGTCGAATCCCGAAGGTCGCTTCGAAACGTCGGCGCGTGAGGCATTTGATGATGGCTGGATGCGCGATGACGAGCCCGAGCCGCATCCGGCGACGCAGGTGACCGAAGAAGCGGCGCGTTCGATCATCAGCCGCAACGACTCGCCGGACGTTGCGTTCGACCAGAGCATCAATCCGTACCGTGGTTGCGAACACGGATGTATCTACTGTTTCGCCCGTCCGTCGCATGCGTACCTGAATCTCTCGCCGGGGCTGGATTTCGAAACGAAGTTGTTCGCCAAGACCAACGCGGCCGAGCTGTTGCGCGCCGAACTGGCAAAACCCGGCTATTGCTGCAGTCCCATCAATCTCGGTGCCAATACCGATCCGTACCAGCCAATCGAGCGGCGGTATCGGATCACGCGACGAATCATCGAAGTGCTCGGCGATTGCAATCATCCGTTCACGATTGTCACCAAGAATGCACTGGTTGAACGCGACCTGGACCTGATCGCGCCAATGGCACGACGCAACCTGGCGCGCGTGTTCATTTCAGTGACCTCGCTGGACAACCGCCTCGCGGCAAAGCTTGAACCGCGTGCCAGCGCGCCGCATCGCCGGCTCAAAGCCATTCAGGCGCTCAATGTGGCGGGTATACCTTGCGGTGTGCTGGTGGCGCCGATCATTCCGATGATCACCGATAACTGGCTCGAACAGATTCTGGAACGTGCGCACGAAGC
>DASSXQ010000194.1:0-12867 GCA_035703725.1 Rudaea sp. | reverse complement strand
CTGGGCCAGACGCAGAGTTTCGTACAAACCGCGTTGATCGTCCTGCAGTTCGAGTTTGCGCACGATTTCGGTCTTGGCCGGCAGTTCGGTAAGCACGTCGTCCTTGCGTCGGCGCAACAGCAGCGGACCGATGCGACGGTTCAAGCGTTGTTGGCGTTCACTATCGGCATGCTTTTCGATTGGCGTGCGATACAAGCGCGTGAATTGACGAGCACTGCCGAGCAGGCCCGGTTCGACTGCATCGAATTGCGCCCACAATTCGCCCAGATGATTTTCCAGTGGCGTGCCGGTCATGGCCAGTCGGCGCAATGCCGGAATCTCGCGAACCACGCGCGCAGCCTGCGAATTGGCGTTCTTGATCGCCTGAGCCTCGTCGAGCACGAGCAGGGAAAAGCGCGCGTCGATCAACTTGTCGCGATCGCGCGGCAGCAGCGGATACGTGGTGATGACCAGATCGTGCGCGGCAATCTCGTCATAACGATCGGCGCGATCGGCGCCGTGAATGATCAGCACGTTCAACGCTGGCGCAAACTTTGCCGCTTCATCGCGCCAATTTCCGACCAGACTGGTTGGCGCGATGACCAGCGCCGGCACGTCAAGGCGCTTGCGTTGCTTTTCGCCGAGTATGTGGGCAAGCACTTGCACGGTTTTTCCCAGGCCCATGTCATCGGCGAGGATGCCACCAAGCCCGGCGGCGGCGAGAAAGTCCAGCCAGGCCAAACCTTCGCACTGGTAGGGCCGCAATTTCGCCTTGAATCCACGCGGTGCGCGCGTGCTGCGTGAGGCGTCGGCCAGCAATTGCAGATGGGAACGCAACGCGTCGCCACCGCGCCACACCAGTTGTGCGGCATCGGCCAATTCGCGCAAGGCCGGAGCCTGACTCCGATGCAGGCGCAACGGACCGTCGCCCTGAAGCCACTCCAGCAGCGGTTCGATCAATGCGCGCAAGCGTTGCAGCGGAATTTCCACGCTGCGGTTTTCGTCAAGCAGGACGCGATACACGGCGTCGGCGGTTTCGCCTTTCGGCGCGACACGCGGAAACGCCGGATCGTCCAGCGCACGCCGCAGCAACGGCAACAAATCGATGCGCTGACCGCCAACGTCGATGCCCAGCGACACGTCGAACCAGGCGTTGCCGCTGGTTTCGATGTCGGCGTGCCAATCGTCGATTTCGACAATCTCGTCGTGCGCAAAGCCGGCATCGTATTCAATCAAAAAGCCAATTTCGACCAACTCGTCGAGCAACGGTTTCCAGCCTTCCGGCGACAACGCCGGCTTGTGTGGATTCGGCTGCAACAGAAAATCGTTGTCGTCGATGCCATGCCGGTGCAACGCGTATTCGTAATTGAACACGCTGGCGTCGATCAGTCCAAGCAATTCCAGACTGTCTCGCAGGTATTGTTCGGTGTCGCGATTGCGGCGAATTTCCAGAATCCGGTCCGCGTGCATGCGCCGAACCGGTTTGACGGCAAAACCAGTCGGCTCGAGACGATGCCCGGCATAATCGAAAGACAGACGTGCGCAACCCAAAGCAGCCGGCAAACGCCGGCCATGGTGGGTGGCCGTTGATGGTTCCAGTACGCGCATGCGCAATACGGGTTGCGGCGCGACCGCGACAACTTCGATTGCGGCACGCGCAGCCGGCAACGGGATTGGCAACGTTGATTGGCGCGCCTGCAACTGCTTGCTCACGGACGCAACCTGTTCCGGCAATAGCGCAGGCGCGCGCTGAAGTTTGTCGAGCAGGTGCAAGTCACCGTCCACGCGACCAAATCGCCGCACCTTCGGCAACACGTACCACAAGCCGGCACCGCGCAACAATGTCGCCGCTTCGTCGCTTTCGACCGTGGCGATCAGCCGCTGACTGCCGTCGTCTTGATCGATCCAGCGCATGCACAACGGCAGGTTCGGGTCACGTTGCAGTGGCACTGAACCTTTCTCGAAATATGCCGGGTAGTGTTCCAGCAAGACTTCCAGCGCATGCTCCTGAAACGGCGCATACAATGGCGTCCAGGACTTCCCGCCAAACGTTGCGGATTGTTTCTGCAACAACAGCGCCAACGCCGCATTTACCCCTTGCGGCCAGCCATCGGCGGGTTCTGGTTGCGGTCCGCGTCGGTCATCCAGACGCAAGCCTTGCGGATCAACCAAACCATTGCCGGCATTTTTCCCCGTTCGCATCCACACCGGCGCGACCAGCAAAACACCGAAGTCGCCACCGCGCAGCAGCACACCGAATTGGCGCTGCGCATCAGGGGTTTCAGGGGAACGTTTGGGTCGCGCTTCGACTTCGCCGAGCCATTGTGTCCACGCTGGTGCGGCGGCGGCGCCGATCCGCGGTTTTGGCAGCGGTGATGAAATGTCGGGCACGGAATTTCGGGCGGATGTCGTCGCTTCGGCCAGTCGACGCAGCATCGCGGCGTGCCTGGCGCTTTTGGCTTGCGGCATGGCGTCATCCGCCGTGGACGTGCTGTCGTCGGGCCAGTCGGTCGCCGGCGTTTGCGCCGCGGCCAACAACACTGCCGCTGCGTGTTTGCATTGGTATGCAACCGGGCATGAGCACTGGCTATCGGCATCCAGTTCTCGATCACCTGCATGCACATGAACGTGGCATCGATACGGCTTGTTGCGGGTACCGCGAACTTCTCCGATAAACTCCCATTCGTTGGCGTCGCCATCGGCCACTCCCACGTGCAGCGAAAGTACGCGCTGCGCACGCGCATATTGCCGCCCGCGTTGCAACGTGCGCGCGTCGAAAACGTTGTGCCAATTGCATTGTTGCAATCGACGATGCAGTTGTTGCGCAATCATGCAATGGCTTTGGTGGGTTTGCAGGCGCAGACTGCGCGCTGCCGGCAGGCGTTGCAAAGCATCAAGGTTTGATTTTCTCCAAACGACGCAGAAACACGGTCATTTCTTTTTCCGCCTGCTTGTCGCCGTGTTTGATTGCCGCCGCGATGCCTTTTCGATACGCATTGACTGCCGACTGCGCATCGCCGACATCAGTCAGCGTCTTGCCGAGCAGCTTCCAGGCTGCGGAATAGTCCGGATTGAACTCGAGCGCATGGGCAAGCTGTGCAGCCGCCAAAATAGTGTCGCCTTGTGCCAACAAGGCATTGGCCAATGTCATGCGCAGCAGCACGCCATCGCGCGGGCCGCCGCACATGGCGCGCAAGCGATCCAGCGAATTGTTTGCAGATGTCGTCATGTCGGTTGACGCGGGTACGACGTCATTGCATGAACCAGCCGTGGCTGACGACGAGCGATTGACCCGTCAATGCGTTGGTACCGAATCCGGCAAAGAAAAGCGCGCAGGCGGCAACGTCATCGAGGGTGGTGAATTCTCCATCGACGGTATCCTTGAGCATGACATTCTTGATCACCTCTTGTTCGCTGATTCCCAGCGCGGCGGATTGCTCCGGGATCTGCTTTTCGACCAACGGCGTGCGCACAAATCCGGGGCAGATCACGTTGGCGCGCACGCCATGTGCCGCCCCTTCCTTTGCCACAACCTTGGCCAGTCCGATCAAACCGTGCTTGGCGGTGACATACGGAGCCTTGAGTTTGGACGCTTCTTTGGAGTGCACCGAGCCCATGTAGATGATCGAGCCGCCTCGGCCGGCGGCATACATGTGTTTCAAGCAGGCGCGTGTGGTCAGAAATGCCCCATCGACGTGGATCGCCATCAATTTTTTCCAGTCGGCGTAGGAAAAATCCTCGATCGGACTGACGATCTGGATGCCGGCATTGGAAACCAGAATATCAACGCTGCCCAGTTCCTCGACAGTCTTGTCCACGCCGGCTTGCACTTGTGCTTCGTCGGTGACATCCATTACCAGCGCGATGGCCTTGACCCCGCGCCGGCGGATCTCATCCGCACAGGCTTGCGCTGCAGCATGGTTGATATCGGCAATGGCAACATGCGCACCGTTGTCGGCCAGAACTTCCGCAATGCGCTTGCCGATGCCGCTGGCCGCGCCAGTTACCAGCGCGACTTTGTTTTTCACACTCATTTTTGTGCTCCGAATCCAGCATTGCGTTGTTTCATCAAAATTTGCAATCGGTCAAGAACGCACGGTGATATCGAACCGTGCGCGTCTCCAGGGAAGAACAGGAACTTCATGTTTGGTTTCAAGGTTGCAGCGCGGAGAGTACGGCTTTTGGCTGTTTCGACACGACTTGGAGCAACACTCGCGCCGGCCCCTGCGGTTGCCGATCTCCACGTTCCCAGTGCCGCAAAGTGCCGACACTGATGCCGAACGAGGCGGCGAATTCCAGTTGCGACATGCCTACCTTTGCCCGAATGGACTTTACGTCGATGGCTTCGGGGACATGAACGCGCGCCTTGATGGGCTTGCCCTTCGCGTGCGTGACGGCTTGGGCCAAACCGGTTTTGATACGTTCAAATGCGTTGCTCATGACTCTATTACTGACGCGTTTACCAGTCGTTCAATCCGCCCGGAAAGGTTGTTTGCATGCGGCTTGGTCAAATTCGCCATTTGGCTTTTGCCAAATACCATCAGCAGATACCGTGGAATGCGCGCGTCATGAAAGTCGTGGATAACACGCACACCGCCAATCTTTTCCTTGCCTTCGCGTGCCCAGCGCAGCCTCCTTACACCACCTGTGCCGGAACATTGGTACGCCCGCACGTGGATGGTGCCCCGGATAAACGACCAGCGATCGACTATCCGATGCGCCCGACAACGCTGCGGATTTGCGGGAAAACCCGGGCATCTCCGCGATGGTTTGCATGCGGCCCATCATAAGCCAATGGCTTATGGTTCGCCACCAGCAATCAAGCAAATCCCACTCGCGGCTGAACCACGCTCGTGGGTGATTTGTGGTCAATTTTGATCGCAGGCCAGTCTTGCGCGCACGCTTGCGCACAGGATGAATTTCGCGCGCGACAGATCTACTCTTCGCGCGCTATTGCTTTCACATCCACACCCAAATCGCGCAGCTTGCGATACAGATGGGTGCGTTCCATGCCGACGGCCTTGGCCAGTTGGCTGACGCTGCCGCCGTTGCGTTGTAACTGACGCTGCAGATAGGTGCGCTCGAACTGTTCGCGCGCGTCGCGCAGGGGCAGGTCAAAATTGATATTCGTGGCCTGCTGCGGCGTGCGTTCAACCGTCACGCCGGCAAATGCGGCTTCCACTTCGCCTGCGTCGACTTCCGGTGCAGTTCCCATCACCAGCAAACGTTGCACCAGGTTGCGTAATTCGCGCACGTTGCCCGGCCAGGAGTACTTGCGCAGCCGATTGAGCACGACCAGCGGAAAGTATCGATGCGGCAGCGCGTCGCGACTGGCAAAAAAATCCATGTACTGACGCAGCAGTTCGGGCACGTCTTCACTGCGTTCGCGCAGCGCCGGCACCGTCAATGGCACGACATTGAGCAAGTAGTAGAGTTCTTCGCGAAAGCGTTCTGCCTTGATCTGTGCTTCCAGATTCTGTGCGGTCGCCGCAATCACACGCAAATCCAGTGCGGCTGGCCCACGTCCGCCGCTGCGCACCAACGCGCGGCGCTGCAATACGCTGGCCAGACGTTGCTGCAATTCGGCATCCAGTTCGGCCACTTCATCGAGAAACAATGTGCCGCCGTTGGCTTGCTCAAGCAGGCCTTGCTGCACGCCATCGGCGTTCTCCGCGCCGAAAAGTGCGGCAACCAGATGCTCGCGCGGGATGCTGGCCGGTGCGACTGCGATAAACGGACCATCGCGGCGTGGGCCGTGCTCGTGCAACCAGCGCGCCAGCATTTCCTTGCCGGTGCCGGGCTCGCCTTGAATCAGGATCCAGGTATCGTGCTGCGCGAGCTTTTGCAGTTGCTTGCGCAAGGTTGTCATTGCCGCGCTGGCACCCACGGGTTCCAGAGGCAGCGCCAGGTGCCGACGCAAGCCTTCGTTCTCGCGCCTGAGTCGGCTGGCTTCACGCGCACGTTCGATGGTGAGCAGAAGTTTCGCCAGAGAAATGGGCTTCTCGATGAAGTCCCACGCACCCAGACGCGTGGCTTCCACCGCGGTCTCCACGCTACCGTGCCCGGACATCATGATCACCGGACACGCCGCCAGCGCGCCGGCCGCAGCCCATTCGCGCAACAGGCTGATGCCGTCCGTGCCGGGCATCCAGATGTCCAGCAAGACGACGTCCGGCTGCGAGCGTGCATGCGCTTCGCGCCCGGCCGCCGCATTCCCGGCAAGCACGACGTCGTAGCCCTCGTCTTCCAGAATTTCCTTGACCGTCGAACAAATGTCCGGTTCATCATCGACGACCAATATGGTTCCGCTGCTCATGCCGTAGCCTGTGGCAAAAATGCAACGGGAAGGATAGCGCAACCCGACACGTCGCGGGACAACAAAGCAAGGACATCGGCGTGTTCCGATTTTTCATGCAGCGAAGACATCAGCGTCAATCTTCGCTGTCGTCGTTGCTCGAATCCGGCACGCAGCCGGGAATGACCGCGTCGGCGCGAAACATCCACCAAACGCGACGATTGGCTTCACCGATACGCTGCGCCTTGTCACGATCCACGCATTGGCCCATCGCTTCGGACAATGCAAAGATCCAACGCTGATCCGGTGCCTGAGCCTGCCACGCCACGGCGGCCGCATATTGCTGCGCGCGCGAGCGTGCAAAACCAAACTCGGTTGTTGGACCGCTGGCCATCAGCAGGTTCTGCTCTTTCCACGCAACCAGACCGATCTGCGCTTGCGGACCGGCAATTTCGCGTGCCTGAAGCATCACCCCGCGCGCCGAGCTGGAATCGTTGAGCAACGGATAGGCCCACAAGCTCCAGATCAACCATACCCCGCAAAATCCGGCCAACAGCGCAGTCCAGCCACGGCGCGGGCCATAGATCAATGCGCCAAGAAACAGTGACGCCCCGATAGCCATCAGCATGGCCCACACACTCAGTGCGGCATTGGCCAGATTGCGCCGCTGCACGAAGTCATCGGCTTGCGGCAAATGCCCGAGCAATGCCCAGGCACCAACGACGACAAACGCGATCCCTGCAACGACGGCAATGGAAAACGCGCTGATGCGCAACCAGCGCGAACGCTGAATTTCACCCATGAACGGAGCCATTGCCAACGCGACCATCGGCAATGCCGGCAGGATGTACATGTCTCGCTTGCCGGTGGCGATACTGAAAAACAGCACCACGATCAGTGCCCAGACCAGCGGCAACATCACCCGCGCCTCGCCTGCGCGCAATGCGTCGCGCCAACGTGGAACGGCACCGAAATACAGCAGGGAAAGCGGAAACCATGCAAACAACACAATTGGCACGAAGTACCAGAACGGCTGCGGATGCGACCATGACCCGGCGTAGCGGCCCGCCGTCTGGTGCACGAACAAATCACTCACGTAAGCTGCGTATTCCGGCGTGCCACGCGCCTTGGCGACCAGCACCACGGTCATTCCCCAGGCCAGTATGGGCACTGCAAATGCGAGCGCACCCAGCGCCCAGCGCCCGGCACTTTGCTGCGTTCGGGTGACGCCTTCCCAGTTGCGTATGCGCGCAAACATGTACGGCACGAACATCAACAAGGCCAGGAATCCGACACCCTTGGTAATCACGCCCAAGCCGGCCGCAAAACAACCCAGCCAGTACATTCGCCAGTTTGGGCCGCGCAGGAAATGCAACAACAAGCCCCAATTGGCCAAAGTGATCCAGCAGGTGACCAACGGGTCAATCTGGGCGCGTTTCATCTGATACATGAACTGCACGGCGAACAGCATGGCAATCGCCGCGCACAATCCGGCGCGATGGTTCCACAAGCGCCGACCCAGATCGTATGTCAAGGCCAACGTTGCCAATGCTGCAAGCAATGAAGGCAGCAGGAAGGCGATGCGCCAGTTGCCAGTGACTTCATACGATACTGCCTCCGCCCACATCAGCATCGGCGGCTTGTCGGCGTACAACTCGCTGCCGCGATGCGGAAACAACCAGTCGCCGGATTGCACCATTTCCTGCGCTGCGAGAGTGAATCGCGGTTCGTCGGAGGGCCACGGATCACGCATGCCGATACCCGCGCCGAGCAGCACCAGGGCTAGCAGCATGAACAACAGCCACTCGCGAATCGGGTGTAGTGTGGGAGCGGTCAAGCTCTCAGTCGTGCTCAAAGGCGACCTCCATGTTGAAGCGTGGCGAGTTGCGTGTGGCAGAATTCACGAGAATGCACGGCATCATCCACGCCGATTATTGATGCAGATGCAACCCCAATTTCCGAGGAATCGTCGTGAATGGTAGCGCACTTGTTTTGAACCATGGTCCAAGCTGCGTCATTTCTCGCGGGCGGCGACGAGATGTGATCGAGTCGGCCTCGCCGCGCACCGGAGCCATCGCGTGATTGCAATGGATGCCGTCATTCCGTGGGTGGACGGCAACGATCCGGCCCATCGCGAGCGTCTGGAATCCTATCTGCGCGGCCTGGGTCGGCCGCGTTCGCGCAACGCCGATCCAACCCGTTTCGACGATGCGGGTGAACTGGTGTACTGCGTCGCCTCGATCATTCGCTACGCACCCTGGTTTCGTCAAATTCATATCGTGACCGATCGGCAAACGCCGGCGTTGATGTCGCAACTCGCCGGCACACCCTGGGCACAGCGCGTCCGTGTGGTTGACCACCGCGAGATCTTTGCCGACCACGAGCAACATCTGCCAACTTTCAATAGTCGCAGCATCAGTTGCATGCTCTACCGGATACCGGATTTGGCCCGGCACTTTGTCTGCTTCAACGATGATTTCGCGGTGCTGCGACCCATCGACCCGGCGGTGTTTTTTCGCGGAGACTCCATGGTGGTACGCGGGCAATGGTGTGCCCAGGGGCCGCATCAATGGCACCGACGTATCGCCACCAGGCTCGGCATTGGCGGTCGCGCTCGCGCAAGCGATGCCGCGCCCAATCGCCTTGCGCAACAGTTCAGTGCACGTCTTGCAGGATTTGAGCGCAACTATTGCCGCATGCAGCACACGCCCTATCCCTATCGTCGCACAACCATCCGGGACTTCTTTGCCGAGCATCCGCAACGGTTGGAAACGCAGCTTTCGCATCGCCTGCGCTCCGCGGACCAGTTCCTGGCCGAGAGTCTGGCCGCGCATCTGGAAATTGCGCACGACAATGCAGTCATCGACAACCGATTGCGTGTCGTTCAGCTCAAACCGGCAGAGCAGGCCGGTTGGCGTCTGCGTGCCAAGCTGCGCCGCGCTGATCGCGATCCATCGTTCGCGTTTGCCTGCGTGCAGAGTCTGGATCTGGCGCCGCCGGCGGTACGCCGCGATGTGGTGGCGTGGCTGGATCGGCGCGTTGGGTCGTTGGATGTGGCGTTGGCTGAGAGCGGAAAGCCGAGGGCAAAGCGCTGAAGAACGAATTCCCCGCTCGTCATTCAGGCGCAGGCTGCAATGACGAGCAATTCATCCTTTCGCCAATTCCCACTTCCCTCTCAAGTATTCGTTTCCGCCGGCAAGCGCAGCGTGAATTGCGCGCCACCGCCGGGTCGGTTCTCGGCACGAATGCTGCCGCCGTGTTCTTCGACAATCTTCTTTGCGACGGCCAGACCCAGACCAGTGCCTTTGACCTTGCTGGTGGTGTAGGGTTCGTACCAGCGCTCGTCGAATCCTTGCGGCAAACCCGGACCATTGTCCGCAATGGTCAGCTCGGCCCACTCCTGCCCACCGGCGCAAATCGTCAGCGTGCCGACTTCAATGTGTGGCTTGCGCGTATCGCCGATTGCTTCGAGTGAATTCTTGAGCAGGTTGTGCAGCAACTGGCGCAGCCGTCCGGCATCCGCACGCAACACTGGATCGTGCGATGCGAAGCGTCGTATCAACGTGATGCGCTGATCGTTCTCGTACAGATCGAGCACTTCGGCCAGCAGCGCGTGCAGGGATAATGGTTGTGTATGGATTTGCGGCGGCCGCGCATAATCGCCGAACGAATTGACCAACGTCTTGAGTGCTTCGACCTGACTGACAATGGTATGTGTGGCGCGATCCAGCAACTCGGATTCGTCCGGCGGCAAACGCCCCATGAAGCGCCGCCGCAAACGCTCGGCCGCCAATTGAATCGGGGTCAACGGGTTTTTCACTTCGTGCGCGAGACGCCGTGCGACTTCAGCCCAGGCCGCATCGCGCTGGGCCCGATTGAGCACGGTCAAGTCGTCGAACACGGCGACGACTCCGGCGGCCGCACCCGCGCTGACATCCAATTGTGCACCACGCAACATCAGCACCCGACGCTCGTCGCCGCGATTGTCGTCAACGACGTCGACAACCACTTCTTCACGCCACTCACGCACGCCCTGGCCCACATGCTGCAGGATCGAATCAAGCAAAGGCGCCAACGCGGGATGATCGCGGCGCAACAGCGAAAGATGCTTGCCCAGATACGGTTCGAGCGAAACCACAAGAATGTGTTCTGCCGCACGATTGAGCGTGCGCAATGCGCCGGTGTGATCCAGGCCAAGCATTCCGGCCGACAATCGCTCCAGCACGGCCTTGAGGTACACACGCTGGCCTTCGGTTTCCTGCGCGCTGCGCGTCAGGCGCGCGTTGGATTGCTCGAGTTCACGCTGCATCTGGTTGAACGAAGTCAGCAGAAAGCCCAATTCGTCGTCGCTATTGACCGGCAACGGCGTATCGTAGCGTCCGGCTCCCACCGCCCGCGTCGCTGCGGCAAGACGTCCAATGGGCGCGGTCAAGCGCCGTGCGATTCCGAATGCGGCGAGCAAGGCAAACAGCACGGACAACAACAACACGAAGGTCAGCACCAGCGTAAATGTCAACTTGAGCGAACCGCGCAAATACTTCAGCCGCTGGAAATCGAATGTTGCCTGCTCCACGCCATTGGTCAATGCCTGAATGTTTGCGGGTAGCGGAAATACGCTCTGCAACATGCGTGTTTCACCTGGCGTTGCATTCGGCAAGGGTTGCAGCACGCGCAGGACCAGGCTGTCTGCGAGTGGTTCTGCCGCCGCATAGCTGCCATTGCGTTGGACTTGCAGCAACACGGAGGAATCCGGAACCACGGGATTGAAAAATTGCGGGTCCGAGCTGGCGCTGGCCAGAATGGTTTGATTGGCGCCAAACACACTGAGTTGAATCGCGCCGGTTGCATCGAAGCGTTGATCGAGTTGCGCCTGAAGATTTGCGTCGGCAACCGGGCCCAACTGTTGCGTCAATGCAGTGCTGCTTTGTTTTGCCGAACGCAGGCGTTCATCCAGATACACCCGTCCCAACTGCAAGGCGTCGTCGAGTGAGCGTTCCATGCGCACGTTGAACCAGGTATCGATACTTGAGTCGAGAAAGTTCAGCGCAAAGCCGTATACCACCAGCACCGGAGGCAACGCGAGCACAATCAGCATCAACAGTGCGCGCCGGGTCAAACGCGCACCCGGCGTGCGCGTGCGCAATTCGCGGCGCAGGCGCAGTAACCGTTGCACGATGATGCCGACCAGCACCAGCAACGCCAGCGTGGAAGCACCCAACATCCACGCATACCAGGCACCAAGTCGATTGCTGCCACCGGCCGCGTCCCTGGCCAACAGCAACGCGGCACCCAGCAATACAGCCACGGCCACCACGGGCAGCACGCGGCGGGTCATGCGCATCAAGCGGCGGGTGCTGGCCATGAATATTCCTGGCTTGAAATATGCCAAGCCGAATGCAGCAGTGCCGGCAAGCGCAACGCGCCAGGCAATGCGCCGCGATCCAGGGTTATCTGCAACGTATAGCGCTGCACGTTTTGCGCACTCCAGTCCGGAAGCGCCAGGCGCAAGTCTTCCAGCGCGGCCAATGCCAATGCGCGGACGGGATAACTGCGTATATGGTCGTGATCCAGATCGCGTAGTTGATATTGGCGGCTGAGCGGGAAATAGCGCAGTTGCAGATGCCGACGTGCCACAACTTGCGTGCGCAATTGCCCCAGCGCGCCGCGCGTCTGCGCGCATACGGTCGCCACGAAGGTGAGCGCAATGCCATGGTCGAGTGCGGCGAGCACATCCGGATCGGGCTGCCACTGCAAGTGCGCGCCAAGCACGCCGGCGTGGATCGCCGCATCGCGCACTACGATCGCCCCCGGCGCTTGCGCACAAGCCGCCAGCACGATGCAACAAATTGCACTAATTGACTTTTTCCACAACCGCATAAAAAAAACCGTCCATGCCCGATTCGCCAGGAAGATTCTGCACGCCTGTACCGGCAGTGTGCCAGTCCGGCAACGTCGATACAGCATGCGCGTCATCATGCCGCTTGAGAAATGGCGTAATCTGGCCTGCGTTTTCGTCGGCCAGAATCGAGCAAGTGGCGTAGACCATGCGCCCGCCGGGTCGCAGCAAGGGCCACATTGCGTCGAGCAATCGCTGTTGGCCACGGACCAACGCGGCAATATCCGTGACGCGGCGATGCAGCTTGATATCGGGTTGGCGACGGATTATGCCGGTTGCCGAACACGGCGCATCCAGAAGGATGCGGTCAAACGACGACGCATCGGAACCGCGCCACGACGCTGGGTCAGAAGCATCGCCAACGCGCACGTCTGCGGCAAGACCCAGGCGATCCAGATTCTGTTGCAGGCGCGGGATACGTTGCCGATCACTATCCAGGGCGAGCAGATCAACATTGGCGTACTCGAGAATCTGCGCACTTTTGCCGCCGGGTGCGGCACACGCATCGAGCACGCGCATGCCGTCATGCAAATCAAGCAAACCGGCCGCGGCTTGGGCCGCCCCATCCTGCACGGAGAACATGCCCTGCGCGTAACCGGGCAGCGCGGTGACATCGGTGCTGCGGTCCAGCACCAGCGCATCGGCAAGATTCTCCAACGATGTGCAGTTCACACCGACCGCTGCCAGCCGAGCCGCG
>DASSXQ010000113.1:0-10239 GCA_035703725.1 Rudaea sp. | reverse complement strand
AATTGACCCTGGCGATCAAGCGTGCACGGTTCCTCGCACTGCTGCCTTACTGCGACAACCACACGCATTGAGCAACGTGGTCGCGTGCGGCGCGACACCGCACGTCCCTTGTTCCCTCATCGCGCGCGATGGGGGAGAGGGAACAAGAAAACGCGACACGTTCCTCTCTTCGCAAAGCCAGCGTGGGGGAGGGGAGTCAAGCGCACAAACGCAACGCAAGTCTTGGTTGCCGACGGCTGTCGGCACAAGGTCTTGAATAATTCGGACAGCCACCGCTGCGCCGGCATTCCGACGCTAACGAATTGGAGTAAATCATGGAACTCATCCTTCTGCAGAAAGTGAAAAAGCTCGGCAACCTGGGCGACAAGGTCAAGGTCAAGCCCGGCTACGGTCGCAATTTCCTCGTGCCGCAAGGCATGGCGACGCGCGCCACCGAAGCCAATTTGGCCCAGTTCGAACAACGTCGCGCCGAGTACGAAGCCAAGGCCAACCAGACACTGGCCGCCGCGGAAGCCCGCAAAGCGGCATTCGACGAGGCCAGCATCACGATCACGGCCAAGGCCAGCATGGAAGGCAAGTTGTTCGGCTCGGTGGGTCCGCGTGATATTGCCGAAGCATTCAGCGCTGCCGGCAAACCTCTGGAAAAGAGCGAAGTGGTGATGAGCGAAGGCACCATTCGCCACACCGGCGAATTCGACGTGGCAATCCATCTGCACGGCGATGTGCATACCACGGTCAAGGTGATTGTTGTCGCCGACGAGTAATTGCGACGCGATCGTATCGCAGGATGAATTGCAGGGCGCTTTCGGGCGCCCTTCTTTTTTCCGGATTCACATCGAAGCTCCGCCGGAACACAAGACAAACGCATTCGCCCTGAGCGTATCCGCACCTGACCGTTCGTCGCCTCACAGTTTATCCACAGAGTTGTCGTATCGTTGCATGAGACGCAAGTCGGTATCATGTTGCGGCTGATGAATACATTGACCGAGACGCGACATGGCTGCTGTTCCTGATCGACTGTTTCCGCCGCGCACTGATGCGCTGCGGGTGCCGCCACATTCCATCGATGCCGAACAGGCTGTGCTCGGCGGTTTGATGCTCGATGAACATGCATGGGAACGCATTGCCGACAAGCTCATCGAGGAAGATTTTTATCGCAAGGATCATCGCCTGATCTATCGCGCGATTGGCGAGTTGTCGAACAAGAACATGCCCTGCGACGCAGTGACGCTGGGCGAGTGGTTCGAATCCAACGGTTTGGCCGAACTGGTCGGCGGATCGAACTACGTGATCCAGTTGGCCAACGCCACGCCGAGCGCGGCAAATATCGTGGCTTATGCCGCGATCGTGCGCGAAAAATCCATTCTGCGTCAGTTGATCGATGCCGGCACCAAAATCACCGGTGACGGGTTTCAACCGGACGGCCGCTCCACCCAGGAGATTCTCGAAAGCGCCGAACAGGAAGTTTTTCGCATCGCCGAATCCGGTGCGCGGGGGCGCAAGGGTTTCGTGCCGATGCGCGAAGCGGTCAAGGAAGCGTTTCAGGTTCTGCACCAGCGCTACGAAAGCCAGGGCACGGTCACCGGACTGGCCACGGGCTTTGAGGACCTCGACGAAAAAACGGCCGGTCTGCAGCCCTCGGATTTGATTATCGTCGCGGCGCGTCCGTCGATGGGCAAAACGGCGCTGGCCGTGAATATGGCCGAACACGCTGCGCTCAAATCGAAAAAAGCGGTGGCCATTTTCTCGATGGAAATGTCGGCATCGCAGTTGGCATTCCGTCTCATCTCATCGCTTGGGCGCATCAATCAACAGCACTTGCGCACCGGCGATATCAAGGAAGAGGAGTGGCCGCGCGTCACCTCGGCGATTTCACTGCTTTCGGATGCAAAAATCTTCATCGACGATACCCCGGCGCTGTCGCCCGGCGAACTGCGCGCGCGGGCGCGACGGCTCAAGCGCGAGCATGATCTGGGTTTGATCGTGATCGATTACCTGCAATTGATGCAGGTGCCCGGAAACAAGGAGAATCGCGCCACGGAAATTTCAGAAATATCGCGTGGACTGAAGGCGCTGGCCAAAGAACTGAATATTCCCGTGATTGCGCTGTCCCAGTTGAATCGCTCCCTCGAACAACGCACCGACAAGCGTCCCGTGATGAGCGACTTGCGCGAATCCGGCGCCATTGAACAAGACGCAGACGTGATCCTGTTCATCTATCGCGACGAAGTCTACGACAAGGAATCGCCGAAAAAGGGTACGGCGGAAATCATCATCGGCAAACAGCGAAACGGTCCCATCGGCGTGATCAATCTCACCTTCCTCGGCCAATACACGAAGTTCGAGAATTTTGCGTCGAACGCGTATGGCGCTGAATATGAGTGAGGACCGGGATTGTGGACTCGCAGTTCGGGACGCTTCGATCGAGTTGACCCGTTACGCGATTGCAAAAGCCCCGACGTACAGGCTGCAGGCAAAACTTGGAACTCCTCGGCGTATTTGCCAAGCACTGCTCTCGCGAATCCCGAATCGCGAAACCCGAATCCCGGCTCCAACTTCATGAGTCGCGCCACACTGGCCACGATCCACCTCGGTGCGATGCGGCGCAACCTGGCGCGCATCCGTGAGCGTGCCCCCGGCTTGCAGGTCATGGCCATCGTCAAGGCCGATGCGTACGGACATGGGCTGGAACGCGGCGCACGTGCCCTCAACGACGCCGACGCATTCGGCGTTGCGGCAATGGGTGACGGGTTGCGTTTGCGCGCAGCGGCCATCGCGCATCGGATTGTGGTCTTGTCCGGCATGGACGATCCTGCCGATCTGGCCGAATTTCGTCGCCTGCATCTGGATGCGGTAATTCATCACGACGCACAACTCGCGTGGCTTGAAGCCGATCACGATCCGCGTCCGCTGCGAGTCTGGCTCAAGATTGATTCGGGCATGCATCGTCTCGGATTTGCGCCAGAACGCGCAGCGGAAGTCTTCGCGCGATTGCGCGCCTTGCCCAATGTCGATGACGATATTGCGCTGATGACGCATTTTGCCGCATCCGACGAATTCGACAATCCATTGACGACGCAACAGGTTGCCCGCTTTGACGCAGCCACCGCACAACTGCCCGGTTCGCGTACGCTGGCCAATTCTGCTGCGGTATTGGGCTGGCCGCTGGCGCATCGCGATTGGCTGCGTGTTGGCGGATTGCTGTACGGTTTGTCCGTCATTGCCGGCAAGAGCGGTACCGATCTGGGGTTTGAACCCGCCATGACGCTGTCCACGAAGGTGATATCGGTCAATCGCCTGCAGCGTGGCGAACGCATCGGCTATGCCGCAACCTGGCAATGCCCGGAAGACATGCCCGTCGGCGTTGTCGAAATCGGTTACGGCGATGGCTATCCACGCAGTGCGCCATCGGGCACGCCGGTGCTGGTCAATGGCCAGCGTGCCGGCATTGTCGGCCGAGTATCAATGGACATGATGGCCATCGATTTGCGCGGCGTGGGACAAGCCAGGGTCGGTGATCGTGTCGAGCTCTGGGGCCGAAATTTGTCCGTTGAGGAAATTGCTGCCTGCGCAGGAACCATCAGTTACGACCTGACTTGCGGCATGACCAAACGGGTTCTGTTCGTCGAGGATGAAGAATGACTACAAAACTGCATGACCACACGAGTCGTGCTATCTTGCAGCAATGAAAACGATTACCCTCACTGAACAGGCGTACGCGCGCATCGCGGCGCTCAAGACTTCGCCGAAGGACTCCTTCAGCAAAGTAATCTTGCGCGCCGTGCCCAAGCGCGGCACGGCGGCGCAGATGCTCGAGGAAATCCGCAAACTACCGCCGTTGTCCGCCAGACAAGCCAAATCGATGGAGGCGGCCGTCGCCGACCAGCGTGATCCCAAGCGCTGGCGCGATCCGTGGAAATCGGTCTGAAATGGATTATCTGCTGGACACGAACTTCCTGATCGGTCTGTGGCGCAAGCCGCAGGCCGGACCCGAGGTGCGGTTTCTCCAAGCCCATGGCGACTGCGTGTTGGCATTGCCATGGATTGCCAAGGGCGAATTCCTTGCTGGTGCAGTGATCGCCGGTCACGGTGCCGCGCGCGTGCAGCAATTCCTTGCGACGTATCCGTTGACACTGCCAAGTGACTCCACACTCGCCGTGTACGCGCGCCTTTACTTGGCGCTACACGAATCACGTGCAGCGGTCGGCATCAACGATATCTGGATTGCCGCCAGCGCCATCGAGCACAAACTGCCGCTGCTTACCCGCAACGTGCGCGAGTTCAAGCGCGTCGAAGGGCTGGACGTGGTTGATTACGCGGCGCAATAACGGCTGGTCGAATGTCCAAATACGCCCACCTCGACAAAGACGCACTGATCCGTTTGCTCGAACGGCACGATGCGCAACGCCAGTTGGGGCTGGTGTGGGAACGCGAGGAACTGGATCCGGAAGCTGCGCTCGACGAAGATTTCGTCGCGATGGATCTGGATGAAAAGCTCAGCCACGGTGAGGCACCGTGGCACAACCTCATCATCGAGGGCGACAACGACGACGCGTTGCGCGCCTTGCGCATGAGCCACGCCGGGCGCATTCGCTGCATCTACATCGATCCGCCCTACGACACCGGCAATCGCGATTTTGTCTACAACGACCGGTTTGTCGACGAGACGCATCGATTTCGCCATTCGCTGTGGCTGGAGTTCATGCACAAGCGGCTCACGCTGGCGCGTGAACTGCTGGCCGACGACGGTGTGATCTTTGTTTCCATCGACGACAACGAATTGTTCCGACGTGGCATGTTGATGGATCGGGTGTTTGGGGAGGACAACTTCACCGCCAATGTGATTTGGCAGAAAGTTTTCTCACCAAAAGATACTGCACAGCACTTCTCCGACGATCACGAATACATTGTCGTCCATGCTCGCAACCGCCATTTGTGGTGTCCGAATTCAGTACCAAGAACCATCGCCCAAAACAAGGCCTACGAGAACACTGACGACGATCCGCGTGGGCCATGGACGTCGGGCGACTTGTCAGCACGCAATTTCTACGGTGCAGGCACGTACTCAAAACTGCAGACCGATGGCGCGTTCGGCGTCGATCGGTTGCGTTGGTGAAGTTGGATCGAGAACGCATCATGGCAAAAGCCAAAACCGCCTACGTCTGCAATCAATGCGGTGCAGATTTCACGAAATGGCAAGGGCAATGCGAAGCGTGTGGCGCGTGGAACACGCTGAGCGAATTCGTGGTCGAGGCGGCCAAGACCGGTGCGGTCAAACGCAGTGGCTACGCCGGTGCTGCGACGCGGCCGGAGATTGTCGAACTGTCTTCGGTTTCCGCGCAGGCTGACGAGCGCACGCGTATCGGCATTGGCGAACTGGATCGCGTGCTTGGCGGCGGTTTGGTTGATGGATCCGTCGTGCTGGTTGGTGGTGATCCGGGAATCGGCAAGTCGACGTTGCTGTTGCAGACGCTTGGTGGTCTTGGAGATCGACGCCGCAGCTTGTATGTCAGTGGCGAGGAATCGATGGCGCAGATTGCATCGCGCGCGCAACGCCTGAGTCTGCCGCTGGCGTCAATGCGTTGCCTCGCCGAGACTTGCATCGAACGCATCATTGAAATTGCGGCAAAGGACAAACCGCGCGTGTTGGTCATCGATTCCATCCAGACGATCTGGACGGAAACGCTGACCGCCGCGCCCGGATCGGTGAGTCAGGTGCGCGAGTCCGCGGCTCGATTGGTGCGCTACGCGAAAGAAACCGGAACGAGCATTTTTCTGGTCGGACACGTGACCAAGGAAGGCGGTATCGCCGGTCCGCGCGTGCTCGAACACATGGTTGATGCCGTGTTGTATTTCGAGGGCGAGTCGGGCAGTCGCTTTCGCGTGCTGCGCGCCTTCAAGAACCGCTTTGGTGCAGTCAACGAGCTGGGCGTGTTTGCGATGGGCGACAAGGGCCTGCGCGAAGTACCCAACCCGTCGGCGATTTTCCTGTCCGCACACAGTGGGCCGACGCCGGGCAGTGCGGTGATGGTCACGCGCGAAGGTACACGCCCGCTGCTGGTCGAAGTGCAGGCGTTGGTGGATCAATCCTCATTGGGAAATCCACGTCGTGTCGCCCTGGGTCTCGAGCAGAATCGACTGGCCATGCTGCTTGCCGTGCTGCACCGGCATGGCGGATTTGCCGTGTACGATCAGGATGTGTTCGTGAACGTCGTTGGTGGAATCCGTGTGCAGGAAACCGCAGCCGATCTGCCGGTGTTGCTGGCCGTGTTGTCGAGTTTTCGCGACCAGGCATTGTCGCAAAAGCTGGTTGCCTTTGGCGAGGTGGGACTTTCCGGCGAAATCAGACCCGTTCCCAACGGCGAAGACCGCTTGAAGGAAGCTGCGACACACGGCTTTCTCAAAGCCATTGTGCCAAAGGCCAACGCGCCGAAAAAGTTGAAAATGGGAGACATGCAGATCGTGCCGGTGGATCGATTGAGTGATGCGCTGACGGCCGCGATTTGAAGGCATTCTTCATTCGAAGCATTTTCGCGACGATTCCTGACTCCCTCTCCCCCAAGTGAGCTTTGGGGTGAGGGCTTTCGGCAGCGTGCGCCAGGTTTCGTGTGGCTCAACCCAGGGCTGAAAGCTCCCGATTCAACAACGCGGGGTCACCCAGATTCAATTCCACCAGTCGTTTGAGTTGGGCAAAGCTGTCAAGGTCGATCTTTTGCCACTGAAAACCAATGCGATGCGGCATGACGTGGGCGGTAATGACACCCATGCTGATGATGACGGCATTGTTGATGCGCAAGTCCATGCGGTAGTGTGTGCCGGTCTTGCCGTTCCATGCCGGTGGATGTTCGATCAGTACGCCTTTCAGGGAAATATCGACCAGTTTCGATTCCCACATGGCCTTGTCCGAATACAGCTTTACCGTGCCATCGAAATTGAAACGATGAAAGCGGCGGCGCTCTGCGTTATCGGCATCGTTGTCGGCGTCTTTTTTCATGGGCGGATTCTGCACAGGGCGGCTGGTGCAATCAAGCCACGCGATTGAGCAACACTTCCAATACGAAGCGGCTACCGAAATAGGCGAGCAGCAACAGGACCATTCCGGCCAGGGTGAGTTTGACCGCGCGCCGTCCACGCCATCCAAAACGCCAGCGCCCGAACAACAGCGCGCCAAATACGATCCACGCGGCGATTGAAAGCACGGTCTTGTGGATCAAATGCTGGGCAAACAGGTTGTCGACGAAAAGAATCCCGCTGAACAGCGTCAGGGTCAGCAGCACAAAGCCTGCGGCGATAAGTTGAAACATCAAGGATTCAGTCAGGGTCAGTGGCGGCAGCGCCGTGGCAATGCCGTTGAGGCGACGCCTGCGCAAGGCGTGTTCCTGCAAAGCCAGCAGGATCGCGAGAATGGCAGCGACGCTCAGAACGCTGAATGCGAGCAGTCCAAAGGTCACGTGCAGCTTGATTTGCCAACCGATGGGCAATGGATAAGTGGGTGGAGCAATGAATATATCGACCAGCAGCAATACCGCCGCCAGCGGAAACACGATGACGCCCAACGTCGCCACCGGGCGCAACACATTGACCAGCAGGCACAGCGCCGCGATACATGCGCTGACCAACGACAGCGCGGCAAAAAAGTGCAAATCCACGCCGCCGCCATGCACGCCGAGGATGATTCCCGCGTGAATGACGACAGCAATCAAGGCCAGACTCAGCGCGCAGATGCGTGGCAGATTGCGACGATGCAACAACGGCATCACCAGCATTAGCGCACTGGCCAGATACAACACGATTGCCGATGCCGCGAGTACGTGTATTAGCATGCAGTTAGTTTGGCATAGATGGGGGTGCGAGCGGGAATCACGAAGACAGGGAAGTGGCTGGAGCGTGTTCCGCACTTGATTCGGCACCTTGCCTGCACCGTGGGGCGTTCACCGGAATCACGGCATCATTTCCGCTTTACCCGACTCCCCAACTCCCGGTCTCTGCGACTCCGCTATAATGCGCGGCTTACCTGTTTCCCGGCACGAACATCCATGCTTGAATCCCTGAGCCAACGGCTTTCTTCCACCATCGACCGCCTGCGTGGGCGGGCGCGTCTGACCGAAGCGAATATTCGCGAGGCCTTGCGCGAAGTCCGCATCGCGTTGCTTGAAGCCGACGTTGCCTTGCCGGTGGTGCAGGCGTTGATTCAGCGCGTGCAGGTACGTGCGGTTGGGCAGGAAGTGTTGAAAAGCCTGACTCCGGGACAGGCTCTGATCAAAGTCGTGCGTGACGAATTGACCGCGCTGATGGGCACGGCAAACAGCGATCTGAACCTCAATTGCCCGGCCCCGGCGGTGGTGTTGATGGCGGGTCTGCAAGGCGCGGGCAAGACCACCAGTGTCGCCAAGCTGGCGTTGCTGCTGAAGAACAAGAAGCGCAAAAAGGTGATGGTGGTCAGTTGCGACGTTTATCGTCCCGCCGCAATCGAACAGTTGCGCTCGCTCGCCGCCCAGGTCGATGTCTTGTTTCATCCAAGTTCGGTCGATCAGGACCCGATCGCGATTGCAAAATCGGCCGTGGATGCCGCACGCAAGAATTTCGCCGACGTTCTGCTGGTCGATACGGCGGGGCGTCTGGCCATTGACGCGCAGATGATGGCCGAGATCAAGGCACTGCATAGTGCGCTTGATCCGATTGAAACCTTGTTCGTGGTCGATGCCATGACTGGTCAGGATGCGGCAACGACGGCCAAGGCATTCTCCGATGCGCTGCCACTGACCGGTGTGATCCTGACCAAAACCGATGGCGATGCGCGTGGTGGCGCAGCATTGTCGGTGCGTTACATCACCGGTCGCCCAATCAAGTTCATTGGCGTCAGCGAAAAGCCCGAAGGGCTCGAAGCATTCCATCCGGACCGCATTGCGCAACGCATACTGGGCATGGGTGACGTGTTGTCGCTGGTCGAGCAGGTCGAGCAGAACGTCGACCGCGAGAAGGCCCAGAAGCTTGCCGAAAAGGTGATGAAAGGCAAGCGCTTCGACATGAACGACATGCGCGATCAGTTGCAGCAGATGCTCAGCATGGGCGGATTGGCGTCGTTGATCGACAAATTGCCGGGTGTCGGCAATTTGTCCGAAAAGGTCAAATCCAGGGTCAACGACAAGGAAATCACCCACATGGTGGCAATCATTTCCTCGATGACTGCCCAGGAACGTCGCCATCCGGACCTGCTCAAGGGTTCGCGCAAAGCGCGCATTGCGCGCGGCTCGGGGACACAACCGGCGGACGTGAATCGTCTGCTCAAGCAGTTCATGCAGATGGAAAAAATGATGTCGAAAATGCGCAATGGCGGCATGAAAGGTCTGATGCGCCAGATGAAGGGCGCATTGGGTGGCGGTTTGCCACCCGGTGGCATGCCCATGCAATGAGACCGATCGCGACGTCGGCTCACCGAGAACGGGGCACGCGGGTTCGGTACGGCAAGCATTGGCGTCAGCCCCCTTTTGCGCGTCAAACCCTTTATTTTTCCCCAATTCCCGTTACAATACGCGGCTCCCAAGGCGGCTGATCTGCGCGTGTCGGTCAGGCCTTGCCGATTTCGTCAATTCTCGAGTAAAGACAATGGTCAAGATTCGCCTGTCCCGTGGCGGCGCCAAGGGGCGTCCGTTCTATCACATCGTCGTGGCCGACGAGCGCAATGCGCGCGATGGCCGCAACATCGAGCGCGTGGGGTTTTTCAATCCCATCGCCAGTGGCAAGGAAGTGCGCTTGCAACTGGATACCGAGCGGGTGAACACCTGGGTATCGAAAGGCGCACAGATGACCGCCAGGGTTCGCACGTTGTTGAAGGAAGCTGGCCGGCAGGCCGAAGCGGCCTGAGCACCCGTTGAACGCCGGTCGCTGGGCGGGATACCACCGTGGCGACGGATCGACGTTTGCTGGTTGGAAAGATTGTCGGCGTGTCGGGGGTTTCCGGCGGTATCAAGCTGGAATCGTTCACCGAGCCGCGCATGCGGATTTTTTCCTATCATCCATGGCTGCTGAAGACGGCCGACGGCGAAATTGAATGCGTCGGCGTCAGTGGACGCGAGCAGGGCAAGGGTATGGTTGCATCGCTTCCCGGCATCGACAATCGTGCGGCGGCGACCGCTCTGATTGGTGTCTCGATTGAAGTCTGGCGTTCTGCGTTGCCGCGGCCGAAACCCGGCGAAGTGTACTGGACCGATTTGGAAGGACTCGACGTTGCAACCACGC
>DASSXQ010000058.1:0-9486 GCA_035703725.1 Rudaea sp. | reverse complement strand
ACACCATCGCGCTTGAACGAACGATGCAGCATCACGCCACCGTAATCCGGCGAATCCGCGCCAAGCAGACGTCGCGGCTTGTCGCCCGAGTTGGTCACGACGGCGTAACCCGCGGCGGGAAGGTCGCCGGGGAGCCAACGAATCCAGGCTTGATGGATTTGCAGCGTGGCGTCGGCAGCCTGCACGCTTGCGCACAACAGCGATGCCGCGAAAACAAGGCGCCATCTCATTGGCTCATCTCCAGCAGCAATCGCAAATCGTGAACGATCTCATCGACACCATCCGTCGAGGTGGCAAGCAGGCGAGCGCGTCCTTTTGCGTCAAATACATAGATACCCGAACTGTGGCTGACGTCGTAACTGCCATCGGGTTTGACCGAATCACGGTTGAAGGCGGCGCGATAACGCTTTGCAATTGCGGCAATTTGTGCCGGTGTGCCGGTCAGCCCGGTCACGCGTGGATCGAATGCATTGACGTATTGATGCAGTAATGCCGGCGTATCACGCGCCGGATCAACACTCACGAACAAGACATGCACGCGGTCAGCTTGGGCGCCAAGGCGCTGCAGCACCACATGCAAGTGGGTCAACGTCAGTGGGCAGACATCCGGGCAGTGCGTATAGCCGAAGTACATCAGATTGATCTTGCCGGCGTAGTGTGAGGCATCGACGGGTTTGCCGTTGTCGTCAGTCAGATTGAACTGCAGGTCGGGAAGATGTCCTTTTACGTCGGACAACTGCCACTGGGGTTTGCTGTAATTGCAGGCGCTCAGGACGAGCGCGAGAACCGTCACAAAAGGTAGGAAAAAGATACGAGGCATAGGATTTCAACGCATGTTGGAGCAAATAAAACCACGCAATCAAGGCAACAGTGTACCGCAACCAGAGCAGTTGCCATGATCGTCAGCGGCTATACTGGAACAACATCTGGAGGGACCAATGACTGATATCTACGACTTCACCGCAGAAACCATTGATGGTGATCAACAGAAGTTCAGTGCCTACAAGGGCAAGACCTTGCTCGTGGTAAACGTGGCCAGCAAGTGCGGATTCACCGTGCAATACACGGGACTGGAAGCCATGTACGAAAGGCTCAAGGACAAGGGACTGGTCGTGCTGGGCTTTCCCTGCGACCAATTTGGCCATCAGGAGCCCGGCGACGCGGCCGAAATCAAGAATTTCTGTTCATTGACCTACGCGGTGAAATTTCCGCTGTTCGCCAAGATTGAAGTCAACGGGGCAAACGCGCATCCGTTGTACAAATATCTCAAGCAGGCTGCCAAAGGTGTGCTCGGCAGCGAATCGATCAAGTGGAACTTCACCAAATTCCTGATCGACAAGAACGGTCGCGTGCTCACGCGCTATGCGCCGACGGATACACCGGACAAGATCGAAAAGGATATCGTCGCGCTGCTTTGACTAAGGTAGCGTTTCACGCTGCGCCGCGCCAAATTGATGCGCTTGCGATTCCACGATTCCCCAATCTGGATTTCCGAACCCCGGTTCTCAACGCCGTCCACCACGACGTTGGCGGCGCTCGGTGTGCAGGCCGACCTTGATCATGACGCCGTCGTGGGCCGAGCCGTCCAGTGCCGCGATGGCACTGCGTGCTTCGTGACCTTCCATCTTCAGTTCGGCAAAACCCTTGCACTCGCCGCTGAACAAATCCTTCGCCATGCGCAGATCGAACACCCGTCCGTGCGTGTTGAACAATTGTTCAAGGGACGATTCGGTCATTGATCGCGGCAGTCCGCGCACGTCGAGTGTCAGCATTAGATTTCTCCGAAACGAATGAATCCGCTACAGCGCAGGCGCAAGCGGAACAAGATAAATCGAGGCGGGCAGTGCGCATGGCGCGCAAGAATGCGCCCGTCAAAAGATGGATGCTCACGGCCGCAACCGTGGCAGATGCGGGATTACGAAGTGCCAACTGCCAAGCTGGCAAGACAACGGCGCGGGAGCGCAATGCTCCCGCACCGTCTGGCATTCAAACCATCAGGCGGCGCTGACGTTCTCGGCCTGCAGGCCTTTCTGGCCTTGAGTGACCTCGAAGCTGACCTTCTGGCCTTCCTGCAAGGTGCGGAAGCCCGAACCCGAGATGGCGCGGAAATGCACGAACACATCCGGGCCGCTGTCGCGACTGATAAAGCCAAAGCCTTTGGCGTCGTTGAACCATTTGACGGTGCCGATTTGACGATCCGACATAAAAACTCCTAAAACATTTTTGGTGTGAAACGACTGTCCTTGATGGACGAGCCGGTGTACTGGTGTGCAAGGATAACGCGGGTAGGAAACGACGGAGCAGATCGGACGATCAGCGGCATCGGCTCACAAATCAGCAGTGAGCCCGGCAGACACAGCGCCTCCATTATACTGGATTACCAGCCAATATGCGCAAAATTACCCCATGAATCAAAAGAATCTCGATGCCGTGCTGATTGGCGCTGGCCACAACGGGCTGGTCTGCGCAACGTATCTGGCTCGCGCGGGAATGAAAGTGGCTGTTTTGGAGCGCCGCGGCGTGGTTGGAGGCGCCGCAGTAACCGAGGAATTCCACCCCGGTTTCCGCAATTCCGTGGCGGCATATACGGTTTCCCTGCTGCAACCCAAGGTGATTGCCGATCTGGATCTGGTCAGTCACGGCTTGCGCATCGTTTCGCGCAAATTGAACAATTTTCTGCCGCTGCCGGGTGGGGCGAATGCAGAACAACGATATTTGCTGACTGGCGGCGGCCGCACTCGCGCCGAAGTTGCGAAATTCTCGTCGCGCGACGCGCAGCGTCTGGATGAATACGAGCGTCGTCTGGAGGCCATTGCCGATGTGCTGCGTGCGCTGGCGTTGCAGCCTCCGCCGAACGTCAGCGACGGCGGTTGGCTAAAGGCCTTGCCGCAACTGCTGCAGGCCGGCCGTGTCGGCAAACGGCTGAAATCGCTGGACGCGACCTTGCGCACCGATTTGCTGGATTTGTTTGCGGTTTCCGCGGGCGAATATCTGGATCGATTCTTCGAAAGCGACCCGATCAAGGCCGTGCTTGGTTTCGATGGCATTGTCGGCAACTATGCCAGTCCGTTCACTCCCGGCAGTGCGTATGTCCTGCTGCATCACGTGTTTGGCGAGGTCAATGGTGTCAAGGGAGCCTGGGGGCATGCAATTGGCGGCATGGGCGCAATAACCCAGGCAATGGCGAAGTCGGCCGCAGCAGCCGGTGTGGACATCCGCATCGATTGCGGTGTTCGCGAAGTGATTGTGGAGCGCGGTCGTGCCGTCGGTGTCGTTACCGAAAAGGGAGAAATTCTGCGCGCTCGTTGCGTCGTTGCCAATGTCAATCCGAAACTGTTGTACGAGCGCCTGCTCGACCCAACCGTGCTGCCGGTCCCGGTGCGAGAACGCATGGCCAACTGGCGTTGCGGCTCGGGCACGTTCCGCATGAATGTCGCGCTTGCCCAATTGCCGCGTTTTACCTGTCTTCCGGAGCCGGGCGATCACCTGACCGCCGGCATCATCATGGCCCCGAGTCTGGAGTACATGGAGCGCGCGTATCTGGATGCGCGTGCATATGGTTGGTCGAAAAATCCCATCGTGGAAATGTTGATTCCGTCAACCCTCGACGATTCATTGGCACCCCCGGGCCAGCATGTCGCCAGCCTGTTCTGCCAGCATGTCGCACCGCAATTGCCGGACGGCAAAAGCTGGGACGAGCATCGCGACGAGGTTGCCGATCTGATGATTGCAACTGTGGATCGTTGGGCGCCTGGATTCAAGAATTCCGTGCTCGGTCGCCAGATCAAGTCGCCGCTGGATCTGGAACGTGACTTCGGCCTAGTCGGTGGTGACATATTCCACGGCGCGCTCAGCTTGAATCAACTGTTCAGCGCCCGGCCCATGCTTGGCTACGCCAATTACCGCGGCGCGTTACCCGGGCTTTATCTGTGCGGAGCCGGCACGCATCCGGGAGGCGGCGTGACCGGCGCGCCGGGACACAACGCAGCAAAGGCGATTCTCGCCGATCGACGGCGACTTTGAGCTTTGCAGATGTTGCAAGTCACCCAATCAGCCACGCTGCCGATTGGGTTCAGCCGCCGCCGGGTTGGGTTTGACCCTTGGCCGAAAACAAGCGTCGCAGTTCGTCTTTTTCCTGTGCATCCAGACTCGACTCGCCTTGTCTCTTGAGCAAATCGTCAAGGCGTTGCTGACGGGTTTGCGCATCGAGTTGGGTCAGCGCGCCCAGAAATTCTGCCCGCAGCGCGTCTTCGCCTTCGGGGAAATCCATGACGACCAGTTTCTGCAACGCGCGGGCTTCGTCACGTTCGCTGAAATGTTCGAGCACGATCGCCGAAGAGATTTCCGGGCGTTGCCGGCACAGCGCAATCAATTCCACAAGCAACGCGATGCCGGGCTGACGCAAGGTCGAAAACAGATACGGCGGCTCGATTGCCGCAGCGAAAGACGGATGTTGCAGCAATAGCGCAACTGCCGTGCGCACCAGAGTGCGTTCCTGCGGACGCGGGGATTTTCGCGTGGTCTGGTTCAGCGGCGCATCAACGCGCAGGCGCACATTGGCCACACGATCAAGCTCGGCCAGCATCAGGTCGCGGAACGCGCCATCCGGTATCTGATTCAACAATGGTCGCGCGCGCTCGGCCAAACGGGCCTTGCCATCCAGACTGGACAAATTGACGTCTTTGCCCAGTTCATGGAAAAAGAATTCGCTCAGCGGTGTTGCTGCTTTCAATCGGCTCTCGAAACCGCTGCCGGTTTCCTTGCGCACGATTGAATCCGGATCTTCGCCATCCGGCAGAAACAGGAAAAATGCCTGGCGGCCATCGCGCATCCGCGGCAACACCGATTCCACCGCGCGCCACGCCGCCTGCCTGCCGGCACGATCGCCGTCAAAACAAAAATACACGTCGGCGCACTGACGAAACAGCAGCTCGGCGTGATCGCTCGTGGTCGCCGTTCCCAGCGTCGCCACGGCCTGAGTAATGCCGTGCTGGAACAGCGCGATCACATCCATGTAGCCTTCGACGACAATTAGTCGCGGAATCTTCGCGTGAGTCTGACGCACCTGCCAAAGAGCGAATAGTTCGCGGCCCTTGTGAAACAGCGGCGTTTCCGGGGAGTTGAGATATTTTGGACCGTCACTTTTGCGCACATCCTGCGCGCCAGGATCAAGAACCGGCGATCCCTCGCCGGACTTTTCAACAATAATCCTTCCACCAAACGCGATCACCCTACCTCGGCGATCTTGAATCGGAAACATCACGCGACCGCGGAAGCGGTCGTACGTGCCGCGATCACCGCTGGTCAACATGCCGGATTTTTCCAACAGTGCGATACGCTGCGCGTTCGTGCCCAGCGCCGATTTCAGCGCGTCCCAGCGATCCGGCGCATAACCCAGGCTGAAGCGTTCGATGATCTCGGAATCCAGTCCGCGCGCATCGAAATACGCGCGCGCGCCGGCATCCGCGCGAAGCTGGCGCTGAAAGAACTTCGCGGATGCATCCAGCATCGCGTACAAATCGACACTGTCTTCGCTTGGCGCGCGACGTGCGCCGCCTTCGTACGGCACTTTCAAGCCAATGCGTGTGGCCAATTCCTCAACCGCATCGACGAATTCCAGCCGGTCGTAATCCATCAGGAACTTGATGGCACTGCCATGCGCCCCGCAACCGAAACAGTGATAGAACTGCTTGGTTGGACTAACCGTAAACGACGGCGAACGCTCGTCGTGGAACGGACACCGCGCACTCCAGTCGCGCCCGGATTTCTTCAGCGGCACACGCTGCTCGATCACCTCGACAATGTCGATGCGGGTCAGCAGGTCGTCGATAAATTGATCGGGGATGCGGCCAGCCATGACTATTCCGGGACGCAAAAATTCGTCGATGTCGATACCCGCTTGGCGCAGAATCGCGCGCAATGTTCTTTCAGGCGCGTCGCCAGGATAGCTCGGCACGGTGATGGACAGGTTCGTTCAAGCGTTGAACCCGATGTCGTGCGACTCAGCGGTTTGACGATCAAAACTGAACCCAAATACTTTTCACTCGCCTCTCGATTTGCGAAAACGAAAAGCCGCCGAGCCGGCTCACAGTCTCAACCGAGGATCACAGGATAGTCAATGGACTGGCGACCGCCAGTGAGTGCATTGTCGCCACAGTTGTGTTCGGATTGTGCGGCGACAAGTTTTTTCGACATCGCGGGCGATCTCCAACGTTTCGGTGATGGTGCGCCCCGGTGCGACCAAACCGGGCGCCTCATCGCCAATTGTCAAATAAACACTTTCGGGCAATTTTTCGATGTGCACGTTGACGACATGTTCCATGCAACTGCTCCGTAGTGGCGGTACCAGCGGCGAGCTTAACCCAATGCAGTCAACTTGGACTTGACCAATTCCGACAACTTGCCCATGTCGGTGCGGCCGGCGACCTTTGCCTTGACCAACCCCATCACCTTGCCCATGTCTTTCGGGCCAGCGGCACCGGCTTCAGCGATGGCAGCGGTAATGGCAGCATCGACTTCCGCCGGCGAGAGCTGTGCCGGCATGTAATCCTGGATGACGCCAATTTCGTAGGTTTCCTGGTCAGCCAGATCGGTGCGCCCGGCGGCTTGAAACTGGGACACCGAATCGCGCCGCTGCTTGAGCATTTTTTCCAGCACGCTCAACACCTGCGCGTCGTCAAGCGCGATGCGCTCGTCGACTTCGCGCTGTTTGATTGCCGCGTTGGCCAGGCGAATCACCCCCAGCCGCTGCTTGTCGCCGCTTTTCATGGCGGCTTTCATGTCATCGATGAGGCGTTGTTTGAGGGACATGGGGGTTCCTTGAGGCGGAGCTGGAGGCTGGGGATATCGGGGCTGAGGGCTGAGGGCTGAAGATCAAGAGCTGCAACACGCGCTTTTGGCTTTTAGCCCTCGGCCCTCAGCCCTGAAAAAAGCCACAAACACAAACGGCCGGCTGCACTTTCGCGCGCCGGCCGTCTTGATCCAGAATCCTCGCAGCTCAGTACAGACGCTTGCGCTTGGTGACGTCGCGCGAGACGCGGCGCAAGTGGCGCTTTACCGCGGCGGCGGCTTTGCGCTTGCGCTCCTGCGTGGGCTTCTCGTAGAACTCGCGCTTGCGAGTTTCGGCCAGCACGCCGGCCTTCTCGCAGGTGCGCTTGAAACGACGCAACGCGAACTCGAAAGGCTCGTTCTCGCGAACTTTGACGTTGGGCATGGGTACTCCGCTGGTAGACTATGGCCCGTTGATCGGGCGAGCCGCGCATTTTACCGTGCCAAACAAGAAAATTGCAAAACCTGTGAATACTTCGACCGGGCCGGTGCTGGGCATCGAGACCTCCTGCGACGAAACCGGTGTGGCGGTGTTCGACCCCACCTGCACTGACCCGGGACGCGGCTTGCTCGCGCACGCGCTGTACAGTCAGGTCGATCTGCATGCGCAATATGGTGGCGTCGTGCCGGAGCTGGCGTCACGCGACCACGTGCGCAAGTTGTTGCCCTTGATCCGCCAAACCCTGGCCGAGGCCGGGATCCGGATGCGCGATCTGGGTGGCGTTGCTTATACCGCTGGCCCCGGTTTGGTGGGAGCCTTGTTGGTGGGCGCGTCCTGCGCCCGGGCTCTGGCCTGGGCGCTCGATGTGCCGGCCATCGGCGTGCATCACATGGAAGGTCATTTGCTCGCCCCACTGCTCGAGGTCGATCCACCACGGCCGCCGTTCGTGGCGTTGCTGGTGTCCGGCGGCCATTCGATGCTGGTCGAAGTGCGCGGGATTGGCCGCTACCGTCTGCTTGGCGATACGCTTGACGATGCGGCCGGTGAGGCGTTCGACAAGACCGCCAAGTTGATGGGATTGCCGTATCCTGGTGGTCCGGCGTTGGCGAAGCTGGCCGAGTCCGGCGTGCCGGGACGTTTCGAATTCTCTCGACCCATGACCAATCGACCTGGTCTGGATTTCAGTTTCAGCGGACTGAAAACCCAAGTGTTGCTTGCCTACCAGGCAAACATGGATGATCCCACGGCGAAGGCCGACATTGCTCGTGGCTTCGAGGATGCGATTGTCGATACGCTGCTGATCAAATGTCGTCGCGCGCTGCAAGCCAGCGGTTGCAAGCGACTCGTCATCGCCGGCGGTGTGGGCGCCAACCGCAAGTTGCGCACAAAGCTTGGAGAGGCTGCGCAGCGCGAAGGATTTCGCGTCTATTTCCCGCGTCTGGAATTCTGTACGGACAATGGCGCCATGATCGCGCTGGCTGGCGCGTTGCGCCTGCAGGCCGGACTGCATGACGATGCCGCGATCAAGGTAGCGCCACGTTGGGATTTGGAGACGCTCGCAAGTGTGTAAGCTGGAATCGGAGATCGGGACTCGGGTAAATTCATAGCTTGTCATTCCAGGCTACGCTGGAATGACGAGATTTTTGAAGTCTTTCCACTTTCCACAGCCTCAGCCTCAGCCCCCAGCCCACAGCCCCCAGCTCCCAGCTCCCAGTTCTCAGTCCTCAACACTCCCAGCCCTCAGCCCTCAAAAATGGACACTGTATTCATCAACGACCTGCGCATCGAAACCGTCATTGGCATCTATGACTGGGAGCGCAAGATTCGCCAGACCGTCGCACTGGATCTGGAGATGGCATTTGACAACCGCATTCCGGCGGCGAGCGACCGCATCGAAGACACGCTTGACTACAAGGCCGTAGCCAAACGCCTGATTGGATTTGTCGAAGCGTCGCATGTCGAACTGGTGGAAACGCTGGCTGAGCGCTGTGCCGAACTTGTACGCAACGAATTCGGCGTCGTCTGGCTGCGTTTGCGCTTGGCCAAACCGGGTGCGGTAACCGGCTCCGCCGCAGTGGGCGTGACAATCGAACGCGGCCAGAAGACGGCGCCGTGAACCGCGTATACCTGAGTTTGGGTTCAAACATCGAGTCCGAGTTGCATCTGCGCGCAGCGCTCGAAGAATTGCGTTCGCATTTTGGTGAACTGGCCGTCTCGTCCGCCTATCGGTATGCCGCGGTGGGATTCGATGGTCCGGACTTCATCAATCTTGCCGTGGGTCTGGATACGGACCTGACGCCAGCGGCGTTGAACGATTGGTTGCATGCGTTGGAAGATCGTCAGGGCAGGCGTCGCGACGTGCCGCGCTTCTCCAGTCGCACGCTGGATATCGATATCGTGTTGTTCGGCGATCACGTCGTGAGCGGTCCCGATAATCTGCACATACCTCGTGCCGAGCTCAAGCATGCCTTTGTCTTGCAGCCATTGGCCGATATTGCTGCCGACGTCAGTCATCCACAAACCGGCATCAGCATTGCGCAATTGTGGCGTGACTGTGCCGACGCGCCGGGCACACGTTGTGCGTTGTGACGCCGACAGATCAGATCGACAAGGCTCGGCCGCCGTCCACCTTGAGGATTTCTCCCGTGGTAAAGCGGGCATCACGCACCAAGAAAAGTACGGCGGCCGCAATGTCTTGCGGTGAACCCATGCGCTTT
>DASSXQ010000317.1:0-22813 GCA_035703725.1 Rudaea sp. | reverse complement strand
GGGATGAACCATGATCGTGGCCGGCCACGACGTAACCGCGTTGGTGTTCCCCGCGCACGCGGGGATGAACCGAACGCTCATCTCTCTACTCCTCACCATGCTACGTGTGAATATAGGAAATTCAAACGCCCTATTGGGGCAGTCTGCGCGGTCGCCGGAGGCGGCGCGAGCGTTGGTTTGGCTCGGTTTGGCCGTGGTTGGCGCGTTGTCGCAGGGGTGTTACGCGGCGGCCGGCGGTGCACGCAGGGCGGCGTTCGGCGCGAAGATGCCGTGGAACCGGGTCAGGTGCGCGCGCGGGCTCGGCGGCGATGGCGGCGCCATCGTGCTCGGCGCGGACGGACAATTTGCAACGCCGTTCAACACCGACGGCATGTTCCGCGGCTGGGTCGGCAAGGACGGCAAGGCTCACGTCGCGATTTTTCCCGGAGAGTAGAATGTCGCTTGGCGCCGTTCGCTTTGAGCGCAGGCGCGGCGCGCCGAAGTCGACGGATTGCCAGCGTTTTTCGACTTCGCCCGCTGCGCGAGCGCCGCCTGTCCGGATCGTCGTCGAAGGGCTCAACGTGAACGGTTTGAATGCGGTGTTGGATGAGAAATGATGAGGGTAGCGCAATGACGATTTGTCCCGTCGCCTTGGCCGTGGGTTGCAAGCGCTGCCCGGTGTTCGCAATCTGTCCGGCGAAATCGCTGATCGGCGACTACCGACCGGAACCGCAAGCTTCCGCGCAGCCCAAGCCCAAAACGGCGCACAAAACCAAACGCTGAATCGCCGTAGCGGTTACAAGCGAACGCTGATCGTCAGCTTCGCCTGCCACGGAGAAACCAGCTGGTTGCCGCGCACGTTTTGCCACAGCGGCGCTTCGATGTCGGCGAACACGCGCATTCGTTTGACGCGCAATTCCAGACCGGGTGCCGCGAGCAGGCGCGCATAGCCGGTATTGTCCACTTCGGCATTGCTGCCCGTGTCGCGCTGGCGCACGGAGGCCAGGCCTTGCAACACCGCAGTCAATTCCGCGCCTGAAGCGAAGCGCCAGCCGGTCGGATAGGCGCCGAGAGCGAAGTTCAATTCCGTGCCCGGGTGGTAGCCGCCTTGCGTGTGCAGCGGCGTGTCGATCAGCGCGTGCGCAAATCCGCTCCAGTCGCTGTTCATGCCGCCGATGCGAAACTGGTGATAGCCGCCGAGCAGTACGTCGGTGCTGCCGGTGCCGATTTGCGTGTCGCGGTCGAAGCCCGGCACTTTCCAGTCGCCGTTGGCCAGTTTCAGGCCGAATGAAATGCCGCTGGACATGTCGCCGGAGAATCCGGTGTACATGCCGGTTATGCGGATGTCTCCGATTTGGCTGTGGTCGACGACGCTCGCCAGACCGTCGTGGATGGTCGAGAAATGCCGCGAGTCGTAGGGCACGTCGAAGGCAACTCCCCAATCGCGGTTGAACATGTGGCGCAGGCCGACACTCTGGTAGAGCGTGCGGATGTGTTTGTCGTCATTGTCCGCCGCCGATGCACGCGACGTGCCGGACCAGTTGTCGGTCTGATCGAGGTAGCTGAATTGGTAGGACAAATTCGTGCCCACGCCTTGCGGCAGCATGTCGGCGCCGCCGACTTCGAACACGCCGCAGCCGCAAGCGCAAGCCCACAACCGCAACGGCAGGCACAGGGCGAAGGCAGTGATGGCGAGGCGTGCGAACATGAATGCTTCCACCAGCGGCAAAGTACGCATTATAGGTGATTGCGCACACCGGCCCGCGCGTAGTCGGACTTTACAACCGCTTACTTCAGGCGCACGCGCGCTGCGCTACTGTCGCCGACAGTCCGCATTGCGATCTCCGAGCCGCGTCCATGCCAATGCATAAGTCGTTCTTTGCGCGTCGCCGCGCGTTGTGGATCGTGCTGATCGTGTTTGCCGTGGTCGCCGTCGGCGGTTGGTGGCTGGCGCATCGCACCACGGTACCGAACAATTTCCGTTTTGGCCGCGGCGCGCCCGGCGGCTTCGGTGCGAGCGCAATGCCGGTGGGTGTGGCTACCGCCAAGATCGGCGATATCGCGATTTATCTGGATGCACTGGGGACCGTCGATGTAACGGCACCGGCGTTCGAGCTTTTGGCTCTCGTGCGCTTCGGCCGCCACGCGCGCGTGCAGCGAGAAGCCGCCGACCTTGCCGGCACCGCCCTCCCGCGGATCGGCATCACCCGGCAGCGTTTGCGCGCCAGGTGCCTGCAAACGCGGCGGGCGACGGTGTCGCAAGCTGCGTCAATTGCGCTGACGTGAGGATGACCGCGATGGTGAACGCGAGCGTGATGCGAAGGATCAGGAATACGGTGGCGGACATGGCGTCGACTACATCTTCCGCAACCTCCGCACACGCTTGAACGTGCGGAGGTTGCGCCGGGAGAAGTCTTGCGTGGACATGGCCACATCACCTTATTTGCCGCAAACCGAGGGGTAATTGGTGCTTGTCACCGGTGTCGTATTCATCCCGTAGCAGTCGCGAACAGTCGGATCGGGAACCCGTGTCAGGGTGACGCTCATGAAGATCTGGCCTGGCTGATACCAGCTGCTGCCATTGGCATTGTGGCCCCGTGTTCCCAAGTGCGCGGTCAGGGTGTTGGGCGTGATGTAGAGGTCACCGGCGATCGCCGCAGGCCCCACCGTACCATCCGGATTCACACCTTCCATTCCCGCCGTACCGGTGGCCGGATCGAACCACAGCAAGGTCTGCTGGGTGAGTTGGTCATTGGCTGCCTCGGAATAACGATTTGGCAAGGCCGAGCAGGGCGTGGCTGCCGTGTTTGTTGGCGTCGGAACCACCGGCTGACATTGCAGCACATAGAAGCTGGCGCCCGCTGGCGGCATGATGCTGGGGTCGGTGCCAGGAGCTGCGGTTACGCTGGTGAACGGCGCCGGCACGACCTTCACGATGTCCATGTCCACGGCGGCGAGCATGCCGTGATTGGGACCGCCATTGGGTGCAAACGACGAGTCGGACAGCACCGAAATCGCGAACGTGCCCGGCAGGAATTCTTCATCGTTCTTGCCTTCAAAGTTGCCCGCATCGAAGTGGTAGGTGAACGTCTGACCGTTCTGCGTGAAGCTCATGTCCACGTGGCGCGGACGCGTCCAGGTGAAGGTTGGATACAGATCCAACGGATGAACCGTTGGAAATCCGTTGTAGGGACAGCCGGGGCACTGGCCACCGGTCACGTAAAACGCCTGCCCCGTAGCCGTACCGATCACACCGGTCGACGCCCGGGTTTGCTCACTCGATGGCGTGTAGATCGGCTGGCTGATGTAGTTCACCTGGTTTCCGGCCGTGTCATAGGTCGCGAACTGCAGGAACAGCATGCCGCCGGGGCCGACGTCGACCGACAGGCCAGAGCCGGACTGGTTGCGGTCGTAGTACATGCCCGTGTAGGGCTGGATCGCGCCCAGACGGGTGCTCACGTACTGAGCCTGTGCAACAGTTGAGAGAAGCAGTAGAAGGCTGAGCAGAACAAGGCGTTTCATGGAAGTTCTCCGTTGTGGGTTTGCGAATTGTAGCTTTTATAAGAGTCGCTTTCACAAAGGCTGGCTTGATGGACGCTATGTTTCCACGATGTATGGATGACACCCGATACCACCCTTAAAGTTCGCCTGGGCCTGGTCATCCGTCGCCACCGCGAGCGGCATGGATGGACGCAGGAAGAATTTGCCGATGCGACGGGCCTGCATACCCCCTACTACGGTGGGGTGGAACGTGGCAAACAGAACCTGACCTTGTGGAACATGCAGCGGGTCGCCGCCGGTCTTGATGTTGCCGTCTGGACTCTGCTCAAGGAAGCAGAACAGCTCGATTTGTCCAAGGCGTTGCACCAGCCACATAAACCGCCGCGCGTCGGGCGTCCGCGCGGTCGGCGCTCGGGTTATGCCACCAGGTGATTCCACCTCAGGAGTTTGATGCATCGCCGCCAACTTCGCATTGTCAGGGCCTCCGGAATCGAATGACGCTTTCGCTCGGCACGGGAGTACAGGATATTCAAACGGCCTTATGGGGCAATCTGCGCGGTCGCCGGAGGCGGCGCGAGCGTTGGTTTGGCTTGGTTTGGCCGTGGCTCGGTTTGGCCGTGGTTGGCGCGTCGTCGCAGGGCATTTCCGCGGTTTGATCGGCGTTCGGCGGTATTCCGCGTCGTGATGCGCGGCCAAGTCTCGCCGATTCCCGGCCTCGGGCCGAGCGCGATCCTGCGGGTGCGTGACTGCATCGCAAGGTTTACGAACTTTCGCCGTCGGCGGCTCGGCCGACGGGGTGTTACGCGGCGGCCGGCGGGCACGCAGGGCGGCGTTCGGCGCGAAGATGCCGTGGAACCGGGTCAGGTGCGCGCGCGGCGGCGGGACGATGCCCGCAGGCGCGCCAGCCGCGGCCTGCGGCCGTGGTGAGGCCCGACGCAGAACGCAAGGCTCCTGTGCAAGATCGGTTGCACAGGATTCCGCGCGCCGTCCCGGCCTGGTATCAGCGCTTTCCGACGCCGTGTGTCAGACAACGGCGCGAGGCAGGCAGGAATATTTCGGGCCGCGTGCCGGCCAATGCACGTTTCCAGTCCCGAAAAACACGAAGCCCGGCACGAGGCCGGGCTTCGCAGTCAGGCTTGCCGGAGGCCGCGGCTTAAAAATCCATGCCGCCCATGCCGCCCATTCCACCCATGCCGCCACCACCGCCGCCGCCGTGGTTGTGCGCTTCTTCCTTCTTCGGCGCTTCGGCAACCATTGCTTCGGTGGTGATCATCAGACCGGCGATCGATGCCGCGTTCTGCAGCGCAGTGCGCGTGACCTTGGTCGGATCAAGAATACCGAACTCGATCATGTCGCCGTATTCGCCGTTGGCGGCGTTGTAGCCGTAGTTGCCCTTGCCGCCGGCAACCTTGTTGAGCACGACGCTGGGCTCTTCGCCGGCATTGCCGACGATCTCGCGCAGCGGCGCTTCCATGGCGCGCTTGGCGATCACGATGCCGTGGTTCTGGTCTTCGTTGTCGCCCTTGAGCTTCTTGATCGCGTCCAGCGAACGAATCAGGGCAACGCCGCCGCCCGGGACCACGCCTTCTTCCACCGCCGCACGCGTCGCATGCAGGGCGTCTTCGACGCGCGCTTTCTTTTCCTTCATCTCGACTTCGGTCGCCGCGCCAACCTTGATCACGGCAACGCCACCGGCCAGCTTGGCCACGCGTTCTTGCAGCTTTTCACGGTCGTAGTCGGACGAGGTCTCTTCGATCTGCGCCTTGATCTGCTTGATGCGCGCTTCGATTGCCTTGCTTTCGCCGGCACCGTCGATGATCGTGGTGTTTTCCTTGGAGATCTGCACCTTCTTGGCGCGACCCAGATCCTTGATCGTGGCCTTCTCCAGCGACAGACCGACTTCCTCGGAAATCACCTGACCACCGGTGAGGATGGCCATGTCTTCGAGCATTGCCTTGCGACGATCGCCGAAGCCCGGCGCCTTGACCGCACATACCTTGACGATGCCACGGATGGTGTTGACGACCAGAGTCGCCAGCGCTTCGCCTTCGACTTCTTCGGCAACGATCAGCAGCGGTTTGCCGGATTTGGCCACGCCTTCGAGGATCGGCAGCAGTTCGCGCACGTTGGCGATCTTCTTGTCGTGCAGCAGGATGTACGGATCTTCGAGTTCCGCCTGCATCGACTGCTGGTTGTTGATGAAGTACGGCGACAAGTAGCCGCGATCGAACTGCATGCCCTCGACGACGTCGAGTTCATTGTCCAGACCACTGCCTTCTTCGACTGTGATCACGCCTTCCTTGCCGACCTTTTCCATCGCCTTGGCAATGAGATCACCGATGTTGGTATCGGAGTTGGCCGAGATCGAACCGACCTGGGCGATTTCCTTGCTGGTCGAGCACGGCTTGGACAGATTCTTCAGTTCGGCAACAGCGCCGAGCACGGCCTTGTCGATGCCGCGCTTGAGATCCATCGGATTCATGCCGGCCGCAACCGCCTTGAGGCCGTCGCGGATCAGCGCCTGGGCCAGAACGGTGGCAGTGGTGGTGCCGTCACCGGCGACATCGGAAGTCTTGGAAGCGACTTCCTTGACCATCTGCGCGCCCATGTTCTCGAACTTGTCGGCCAGTTCGATCTCCTTGGCGACGGACACGCCGTCCTTGGTGATCGTCGGCGAACCGAAGCTCTTGTCGAGCACGACATTGCGACCCTTCGGGCCAAGCGTGGCCTTGACCGCATTGGCCAGGACATTCACACCGCGCAACATGCGTGCGCGTGCGTCTTCGGAAAAGCGAATTTCTTTAGCTGCCATGATGTAACTCCGTGAATCGGAAATTGGTAATAGGGAATCGAAAAATCAGTAGCTCGGGAAAATGGGATGGAGGTAGTGCGGGACACGGGGCGCAATTGCGCTCTTGCGATTCGCGATGCTCCATTGCCGAATCCCGGCTCTCAGTCAATAACGGCCATCAAGTCTTCTTCGCGCATGACGAGCAATTCCTCGCCATCGACCTTGACTTCGGTGCCGGAGTACTTGCCGAACAGGACCTTTTCGCCCGCTTTCACGCCGACGGGACGAACCTTGCCATCTTCGAGAATCTTGCCCGTTCCCACCGCAATGACCTCACCCTTGATCGGTTTTTCGGTCGCGCTGTCGGGAATGACGATGCCACCGGCAGACTTGGTTTCCGCCTCGAGGCGTTTGATGATGACGCGATCATGCAACGGACGCAGTTTCATAACGACTTCCTCAACTGGTTGAATAAAAAGAAAATTGATTCGGCTGTTAGCACTCAGCCTTGTCGAGTGCCAATTTTACCCGCAAGCAAAATCCTTGCAAAGAGGGTGATCGCCGAACGGGATAGCTACATGGGCGCGCGGATTCGGGTTTCAAGGGCACGCGCACATCCGCTCCCGGTTGCGGCACAATTCACCCCACTCTGAAACGAAATGAGGAGTGTCCATGGGCAAGCAGACATTGAACGGCATCGGGTTCTTGTTGGTTTCCTGTGTGGCCGTGGCCAACGCAGGCACGATCACGGTCAATACCGATGGTGATCCAACCGTCGCATTGTGTCCCGGGATTTGTTCACTGCGCCAAGCCATCACCCAAGCCAATGCCGCAGACACCATCGTGTTTGCGCCAACACTGACGTCGCCAATCGTGCTCAGCCGGGGCGAGCTGCTGATCAACAAGGCGCTGACAATTGCCGGTCCGGGCGCCGACAAATTGACGGTCAGCGCGCAGAACGCCTCGCGCGTGTTTCATATTGCTGCCGACGTCATGATCGGCGACGTGACCATCGCTGACGGCGCAGTAACTGGCGCCAATGGCGATGCGGGTCCAGCAGGGACAGGCGTTGGCGGCAACGGCGTAGCGGGCGGCCAGGGCAAAACAGCTTCCGGCGCCTGCGTATTGGTCGATAGCGGCTTGACTGCCGTGCTTGCGAGTGTGGCGATCCGTCATTGCTTTGCTACCGGCGGCAATGGCGGCGACGGCGGAGTCGGCGCGCCCGGCCACTTCACGCCTACTCAAAGTCCCGGCGGCAATGGCGGCAATGGCGGTTATGGCGGCATGGCAACCGGCGCGGCAGTTCAGTCGAACGGTTCGCTGAGCCTGCTCGATTCCAGCGTGATCGACGCACATGCCTTGGGTGGCAGCGGCGGCTCGGGTGGCGACGGCAGCCCCATCGGTATTCCACCGGGTTTTGGCGGACAGGGCGGAGTCGGCGGAACCGCATTGGGTGGCGCGGTCGCCGCCGGCAATGGCGGCAGTCTGCGCATTTTCAATTCAACCATCGCCAACAGCGGCGGTAACGGCGGTAACGGTGGAAGTGGCGGAGCCGGCACGGGATTTGGTGGCATCGGCGGATACGCCACCGGTGGTCTGTTGTATGTCGATAGCAATGTGACGCCGGCGGAGTTGGAATTTTCCACACTGGCAAACGGCTCGGTTGCCGGGGGCGGTGGTGGCGGGCCCGTTGGCCCGGGTGCCGGCTTTCCGATTGCAAACGCCATCAATGCCGCGTCCACGCTCGTCGTTGCGTCGAGCATCGTTGTCGGCGCGCAAGGCGACACCGATCTTTGCTATGGCAGCGTCGCCGCAGCAACCGGCTCGGCCAACTTGAGCGAGTTCACCAGCAACACCGCCAACCCATCCACGTGCAACAGCTTCAGCGTCAACGCCCCGTTCGCACAGACATTGAAGGAACTCGATGCCAGCGCAATACCTGCCTTCATGCCGATCTGGAGCAGTCCAGCGATCAACGCGGCGGCAACGTGCAACGATCTTTTGTCGCAACCGGTGACGATCGACCAACACGATACGCCGCGCCCGCAGCCGCAGGGCGGCGCCTGCGATCTCGGCGCCATCGAGGCGGACTATATTTTTGTCGATGGTTTCGGCGCATGAACGATTGCATCGTCGTGCTGTGCAACTGCCCGGATGAGATCAATGCCATGCTCATCGCCGAGACGCTCATCGCCGAGCATCTGGCGGCGTGCGTGAACCGTCTGCCGGGAATCGCGTCGACCTATCGCTGGAACGGCCAAATCCAGCACGACACGGAAAACCTGCTCGTCATCAAGACCGTGCGCGCGCGCTTTCAGGCATTGCACGATCGCATCATTGCCCTGCATCCGTATGAACTGCCGGAAGTCATTGCGGTCGAAATCGCGTTGGGGTCGGCGCCTTATCTGGAATGGATTGCGACTGAATCCGATACGGATGCAAGTTCGCGCTGAACTTGCCGGTCGAATGCATTCCATTACCTGCGACAATGTCCGCATGAAAAAGCTGCTCGCATTATTGTTTGCCTCGTTGGGTATCGTCGGCATCGCCCATGCCGACGATCAAGACAATCTGTTGCCGGTCGAACAGGCGTTCCAGGTCAGCGCGAAAGCGATTGATCGAACATCTGTCGGACTGGATTTCAAGATTGCGCCGGATTACTACTTGTATCGCGGTCGCATCAAGACCAAAGCCGCCGACGCAAATACGACGCTGGGCGAGCTGAAACTTCCCTTCGGCGAAAGCAAGCACGACGAGTTCCTGGGCGATGTCGAGGTGTATCACCACGACTTCACTGCAACACAAGGGGTGACGGCGGCGGCCGGATCGAACGAAGTCGCGCTGCAATTGAGCTATCAAGGGTGTCATCAGGTTGACCCCAAGATCTGCTTTCCGCCGCAGAAAACCGTGTTGCACGTTGCGCTGCCATCTGCCGTTGCCGGCAACACGGCAGCACCGTCACTGGCCGCAGCCCTTGGCGCTGCACCAAGGGAATCACTGCTCGATCACGGGCCGTTGCCTGCCGAACAGGCTTTCGTGTTCGAGGCCATCGCCACTGCGCCGGACTCCGTGCTGGCGCGCTTCACCATGCCGAAAGGTTATTACCTGTATCGCGACAAGACGCATTTCAGTGTGTCTGCCGACAGCGGTATCGGCTTGGGTACGCCGCAATTTCCTCCCGGCAAATCGCATACCGACGAAAATTTCGGCGCGACCACCGTTTATTATGATCAAGTCGAAATACCCGTTGCGCTGTCACGCAAGAATACCGCCGCACAAACCTTGGCATTGACTGCCAGCTTTCAGGGTTGCAAGGAAGGCAGCGTCTGCTATCCGGTGATGACGCGCACACTCACTGTGTCGTTGCCGGCAGGAAGTGGCGCAACCCTGGCCGCGGCGTCTGCCGCAACCAACGCGGTCGACAACGCTGACGCCGGCACCAATGCCGACAGTCGCTTCAAGACCGCATTGAATGGATCGTTGTGGCTGGTGTTCGGCGTGTTTTTCCTTGCCGGACTCGGACTCGCGTTTACTCCGTGCGTGTTCCCGATGATTCCAATCCTGTCCGGCATCATTGCCGGTGCAGGCGAAAATATTTCCACACGGCGCGCGATCGTGCTTTCCGTCGTTTACATCCTCGCCAACGCGGTTGTCTTTACCATCGCCGGCGTGATTGCCGGACTGGCCGGAAAAAATCTGCAGGCCGCATTCCAGACAGCGTGGGTGCTGTGGTGCTTCGCGGGTTTGTTTGTCGTCATGGCACTGGCCATGTTCGGTTTTTACGAATTGCAGTTGCCCAGTTCGTGGCAGGCGAAGATCGCCAATGTCAGCAACAAGCAATCCGGCGGTTCACTGTTTGGTGTGGCGATCATGGGCGCGCTGTCGGCGTTGATCGTCGGCCCGTGCGTGACTCCGCCGCTGGCTGTTGCCATTCTTTACATCGCGCAAAAACACGACGCCCTGCTCGGCGGCTTTGCCTTGTTCACCCTGGCGATGGGCATGGGTGCGCCGCTGGTGATGTTCGGTGCCAGCGCCGGAAAACTGCTGCCGCGCGCGGGCGCGTGGATGGATGCAGTCAAGGCAGTATTCGGCGTGACCTTCCTGGCGCTGGCGATCTGGATGCTGTCGCGCATACTCGACGCGGCCTGGATCATGCTGATGTCCGGCGTGCTCGCCGTGGCGTGCGCGGTGTACCTGGGCGCACTCGAACGCATCGCCGACGGCGCTTCGGGATGGCGCAAACTGTGGAAAGCGCTGGGCGTGGTGTTGCTGATCGCCGGAGCCGCCGAGTTGATTGGCGTTGCCGCAGGTTCGTCGGATTTGCTGCAGCCATTGCGCGGCAATGGTGCTGGCACCGCAACAATGGGTTCCAACGCGGCGTCAGCGCACACCGACGCCCTGCCATTTCGCAAGATCAAATCCATCGCCGACGTCGACCGCGAACTGGCTGCTGCGAAGGCTGCCGGCAAACCCGTCATGCTCGACTTTTACGCCGACTGGTGTGTGTCGTGCAAGGAAATGGAAAAGTTTGTTTTTACCAAACCGGCAGTGCATCAGGCGCTGGCCAACTTCGTGTTGCTGCAAGCCGATGTCACCGCCAACGACGATACCGACAAGGCATTGATGAAGCATTACGACATCGTGGCACCACCGGATACGCTGTTCTTCGCCGCCGACGGGGCGCAAAAGAAATCGCTGCAACTTGTCGGATCGGAAAATGCCGACCAGTTTGTGCAGAGAATCCAGGCAGTAACGCAATAGCGCGAGTTTTCCTTCCCGTGCGCCGCATGAAACCGGCATGAAGCCATCCCCAAAGCGCATCTTTTCCCTTTCCCTGCTCCGCGGGGGAAGCAAAAGCCGAGCCGGCTTTGCCGACACGAATCGCTTACACTAGCCGGATCATGTTCTCGCGCACTAACCTGACAATCGTGCTGGTCGCGTTGGCCGGCGCCCTGCTCGGCTTGTTCGCCGCAAGTTTCGTTGGTCAGCCGCCAAGTCGGCCGATTCCTGCTGGCGTGAGTCCGCTGAAGACTGGCGACCTGCGCGCCAACCTGCAGTTGCCCGGCACCGATGGTACGACACGCAACCTCAGCGACTGGGATGGCAAGTTGGTACTGCTCAACTTCTGGGCGACGTGGTGTGGGCCGTGTCGTGAAGAAATGCCATTGCTGCAAAAAGTCGGTACGGATTTGGCAGATTCAGGATTTCGTGTCGTCGGTATCGCCATAGATAACGACGATGCCGTGCATGAATTCCTTCAAAGCCATCCGGTAACCTATCCAATTCTGCTCGGTGGCAATGCCACTATCGACCCATCGCTGATCTTTGGCGATACGCGTGCCTTGTTGCCGTTCAGTGTCTTGATCGGTCGCAACGGCAGGATTCTGGCCCAGCACGCCGGTAGTTTCAGTGCTGAAAGCCTGGCAGATTGGTTGTCCGCCCATTCTCCGGCAACACCTTGATTTTGCATTAAACGTCGGCTAACTCCGGCGATAGTGGAATGATCGTGCTGGACAAGCAGGTTCGGCTCTTGCACACTTGCGCGCCTTGACCCCAAGCATTGCAACAAGGTAGCCCGCACGTGGCGAAAATTCTGGTACTGCATGGCCCCAACCTGAACCTGCTCGGCGAACGCGAGCCGCAGGTGTACGGGCGTGCCACGTTGGCCCAGATCGACTCCGCTCTGGCCACCGACGCGACCGCTGCCGGGCATCAACTTGAATCGTTCCAATCCAATGCCGAACATGCGTTGATCGAGCGCACGCAACAGGCTCGAGCGGATGGTACCGCGTTCATTTTGCTCAATCCCGCGGCATTCACGCATACCAGCATTGCCCTGCGCGATGCGCTCGCGGCGACCAGCGTACCGTTCATCGAAGTGCATTTGTCCAATGTGCATGCGCGCGAGGCATTTCGCCGCAACTCGTTTTTTTCCGATATCGCCGTCGGCGTCATCGCCGGATTCGGCGCCAACAGTTACATGTTGGCCTTGTCCGCCGCAATCGAACACCTGCGTCAGAGCGCCTGACCCGCTTTGGCAACGTAACTTGAGGAAGCAGCCGTGGATCTACGCAAAATAAAAAAACTGATCGACATACTTGAAGAATCCAATCTCGCCGAACTCGAAATCAAGGAAGGCGAGGAATCCGTGCGTCTGAGCCGCATGGCAAAATCCGGTAGCGTGGCAGCTCCCGTCGCCGCGCAAGTTCTTGTCGAACCCACACGCGCGGCGGCTGCCGCAAGCGCGCCGGGCACCGATGCTGCTGCCAGCACCGCGGACAAATCATTGCCCGAAGGCCACATCGTGCGCTCGCCGATGGTCGGCACTTATTACGCATCACCGAATCCGGAATCCCCTGCGTTCGTGAAAGTGGGTCAGCAAGTCAAGGTTGGCGATACGCTCGGCATCATTGAAGCCATGAAGATGTTCAACCAGATCGAAGCCGATGCAGCCGGCACCATCGTCGCCGTTCTCGCCGAAAACGGTCAACCGATTGAATTTGATCAACCGATGTTTGTGATTGGATGAAGAGCCGGGAAACGGGAATGGGGCATGGAGAATCGACAAAGCGGCCGCACGAAAAACCGGATGTCTGGCGAAGCTCGATGGATTTGGTTGCAGCGAATTGTCGATTTTCCGCGAAATTCCCTGGCGCCGAGCGGTTTGAGTCAACGTCGCAACTGCGTCGGCCTGCTGTTCGTATCCCATCGAATATCGTGGAAGCGGCTGCACGCCGTTCAACAGCGCAATACCTGAGGTCTTTGTCGATTGCGCGGGGATCTCTTTCAGGACTCGATACGCAAGGTCAGATCGCGATTCGCCTCAACCATGCCGAATTTCATGCGGAAATTTCGGAACTCACTGATTGCATTTTCGCAAACACCACCGCATCGATTAACGAGTTGAACAAGCAGGCACAAGTGTGACGTTCATGCCTTGCAATTCCCGATTCCCCATTCCCGTTTCCCGATTCCCGGCCTTACCATGTTAGACAAAGTCGTCATCGCCAATCGCGGCGAAATCGCCCTTCGCATCCTGCGCGCCTGCCACACGCTCGGCATTCAGACCGTGGCGGTGCATTCCACGGTGGATCGCAACCTCAAACACATCGGCATGGCCGATGAATCGGTTTGCATCGGACCGGCTCCGGCGGCGGAAAGTTATCTGAATATTCCTGCGATCATCGCCGCGGCCGAAGTTACCGACGCACAGGCAATCCATCCGGGCTACGGATTCTTGTCGGAGAACGCGGACTTTGCCGAACGCGTGGAGGAATCCGGCTTCGTCTTCATCGGTCCCAGCGCCAGCGTGATCCGCCTGATGGGCGACAAGGTGCAGGCGATCAAAGCGATGAAAGCTGCGGGCGTGCCGTGCGTGCCCGGTTCGGGTGGTCCGCTGGGTGACGATGCGACCGAGAACGGGCGCATTGCGCGCGAGATCGGCTATCCGGTCATCATCAAGGCATCCGGCGGTGGTGGCGGTCGCGGCATGCGCGTGGTACGCACCGAAGCGCACCTGAGCAATGCTGTCGCCATGACCAAGTCCGAGGCCAAAGCTGCATTCGGCAACGATCAGGTTTACATGGAGAAGTACCTGGAAAATCCGCGCCATGTCGAAATCCAGGTGCTCGCCGATGGTCAAGGCAACGCAATTCATTTGGGTGAGCGCGATTGCTCGATGCAGCGTCGCCATCAGAAAGTGGTCGAGGAAGCTCCTGCCCCCGGACTCACGGATGCGCAACGCGAACAAATCGGCAAGGTCTGTGTCGAGGCTTGTTTGCGCATCAACTACCGCGGCGCAGGTACGTTTGAATTTCTGTACGAAAACGGAAAGTTCTATTTCATCGAAATGAATACGCGCCTGCAGGTCGAACATCCGGTGACCGAATTCATCACTGGCGTGGACCTGGTTCGCGAACAGTTGTTGATCGCTGCAGGCGAGAAATTGTCGCTGCGCCAATCCGACATCAAGTTTACCGGGCATGCGATCGAGTGCCGCATCAATGCCGAAGATCCGGATACGTTCATGCCGTCGCCCGGTACCGTCAAACGCTATCTCGCTGCCGGCGGACCTGGCGTGCGAACCGACACGCATATCTATGATGGCTATCGCATCCCGCCAAACTACGATTCAATGATCGGCAAACTCATCGTCCACGGTCGCGACCGCGAAACTGCCATTGCGCGCATGCGTATCGCACTTGGCGAAGTGGTCATCGAAGGCATCAAGTCAAATATTCCGTTGCAGCAGCGCATTATTGCCGACGTCGGTTTTCAGGCCGGTGGCCAGAACATCCATTATCTGGAGAAGCGCATTGCCGAGCAGCGTGAGAAGAGTATTGCGATCGAGGGCTGAGGGCTTGGGCTGAGGGCTGAAAAACCATCGTTCGTCATTCCGGCGAAGGCTGGAATGACGATCTTTTTGATGCCGCGACAAATTTTCCTCACTTCCCACTTCCCACTTCCTGTCCCACACCCATGCCCTGGCTCGAACTTTCTCTCACCTTGAACGCCGATCAGCAGGCGCCGATTGAGTCCGCACTGGAAGGCTTGGGCGCGCTGTCGATCACGCTGTGCGATGCCAATGCACAAACACCAGACGAACGCGCAATCTTCGAGCCCGGTGTCGGTGAGACGCCGTTGTGGAACGAGCTGGTATTGCAGGCGCTGTTCGACGCAAGTACCGATCGCGATGATCTGGTGCATGCGTTGACTCAACGGGTTCCCCAGTTGGAACCCGACCACATCGTGTTTCGCGACGTCGCCGATCAGGATTGGACGCGCGTGTGGATGGATCAATTCAAACCGATGCAGTTTGGTCGGCGCGTGTGGATTTATCCGTGGAATATCGAACCACCCGCTGACGCGCATGATCGCGTGGTGGTGCGCCTTGATCCGGGTTTGGCCTTCGGCAGCGGCACGCATCCGACGACTGCGCTGTGCCTGGCCTGGCTCGACGCAGCAGAAATTTCCGGCAAAACCCTGATCGACTATGGCTGCGGCTCCGGGATACTGGCCATCGCTGCACTCAAACTCGGTGCGGCCTTCGTGATTGGCATCGACAACGACCCACAGGCATTGACTGCCAGCCGTGACAACGCGTGGCGCAACGGCGTTGCCGATCGCCTCGCGTTGTATTTGCCCGAAAATTTCACGGCGCAACCCGCTGATATGCTGGTCGCGAACATTCTCGCCGGACCGCTGCACGATTTGGCCCCACGTTTCGCCGCATGCTGCAAACCCGGCGCTGCGTTCGCCGTTTCCGGCATTCTCGATGGCCAACAAGACGAATTGCTCGCCCATTACGCAACCTGGTTCGACGCGCTCGAATCCACCGTCACCGACGGCTGGGTGCGTCTTTCCGGCAGACGTTTTTAAGGAACCCAACGTCTCTTGGCAGGGACCTGGCTGCCGAGGCTTGCGGCTAGGTGATGCGCCTTGATGCGGTCGGGCGCGCCGGCGACCAGATTGGCGTCGAGTACCGGCAACGCCTGACTCAACCGCGCGCGCGCGGCAGCATTGTCATGTGCGGCATGCGCGTACGCGGAGGCCCATACACACGCGCGCGCATACAAAGGATGCGTGGTGCCCAATTCACGCCCCAGTTCGTCGAGGGCCTGCGCCTGCGCGGCACGCGCCGCGGGAAAATCCTTGCGTGCGGCGGCGATGCGTGCCTGCTCCTGCGCATACAGTGCGCGGCGGCGATAGTTGCCACGCCCACTCGGCGCCGTGAGCGCCTGCAACGCGACGGATGCGGCGCGGACGTGGCCAGCAGCAAGCTGCCATTCGACATCGAGTAATTGGCTATCGAACAACTCCAACGGATCTCCCAATTTGCGTCGAGCAGTCAATGCCGCGTCAAGATTGCGTCGTGCCGCAGGCATATCGCGCAACGCCAGTTCACAACGCGCCAGATTGTTTTGCGCACGCGCCAACGACGGGTGCGGTGGCTTGAATTTGATCGCGCGGATACGCAGCGACTGGCGCAGCAGCGGCAGTGCGGCCGCGCAATCGCCACGATCCTCGTCCAGCGACGCCAGATTGTTTGCCGTTACGGCAATTCCCATTGAATCGGCCGGCAGCAATCCCGTCTCCAGATCCATCGCCGCATGGTAGTGCCTGGCAGCGCCTGCGTAGTCGCCCAGATCCTGCAACACGGAGGCAAGATCGTTGTGCGCGTGCGCCACGTCGATGCTGTTGGTGCCGTGTACTTTCACGCGCAATTCAAGCACCGTATCCAGATCGCGCTGCGCTGCCTTGAGATCGCCAAGCGCCTGTTCGGCCTGTGCCAGCCCGCTGAGCGAATTCAAGGTCAATGGATGCGCATCACCGTACAGCGCACGCTTGATCGCCAGCGCGATGGAGTACTCGCTGCGTGCAATCGGGTAGTCGCCACGCTGCCGGGCAAGAAATCCCAGATTGTGGTGAGTCGATGCCAGTGCGTCGCGAAACTTTGGACCGGCTGCGGAAAATATCGCCAAGGCCTTGTGATAATCGGCGGCCGCGGCAGCAAAATCGCCGTGCTCCTGCTCGGCGACACCGAGTGCATCGTAGGTATGTCCCAAATCCGGGTCGCTCGACGCCAAACGTGCCTGGCGAATCGCCAACGCTTCGCGGCAGGTGGCCAGCGCGCGCGTGTAATCGGACATCTTCGTCAGTGCGCGACACGATTCATTCAACGCAAACGCCAGTCGCAACGGATCCGAGCCGGGGGCACCCATCAAATGCACTGCCTGATCGAGCAGGTTTGCGCTGCGCTCGGGCACGCCGATGCTCAGGTAGATTTCACCGAGCGCGAGCAACAGCCGCGCCCGCACTTGTGGCTGATCCTGCAGTTCGCCGTTGAGCATCGCGCTGCCATGATCGAGCAATTGCCGCGCGCTGATGTCCTGACCACGCGTGTTCTTCGGGTCCACCGCATGAAACAGCCCCAGCAGAAAGTCCGTCACCTGATTGGCCGTTCGCGCTTCGAGTTGCGCGCGATGTTCGGCGTGCAGCGCGCGCGCGCGCTCGGCAGCCAACCACAGTGACGTACCGAGTATGGCGGCGACCGACACCATCGCAATCGCACAGGCGAGACGATGACGGCGCACAAACTTGCCAAGACGATAACGAATACTGTCGGGTCCGGCCTCCAGTGGTTTTCCATCGAGGAAGCGACCAATATCTGCGGCAAAGGCGGCGGCTGACGCATAACGACGTTCCGGGTCTTCTGCCAACGCGTGCTGCACGGCACCTTCCAGATCGCCGCTGATGTGTCCCGAATCGGCGCGCAACCAGGCTGCCGGCGCGCTTGCGGCCACGTGGCCTGGACGGCTGTGTCGCCAACTGTCGACGTTGCCGTCCACCCGATACGGGCGCCCGCACAGCATCTCGTAAAGAATCAAACCGAGTGCGTAGATGTCGCTTGCGGTCGTGACCAACCCGCCGCCAATCTGTTCCGGGCTTGCATAGTCGGTGGTGAACGCACGCAGCACTGTTTCGCGTTCTCCCTGCGTATCCGGAGCGGTCAATTTGGCAATGCCGAAATCCAGCAGCATCGGCTTGTCATCGGCGCGCACCATGATGTTGGCCGGCTTCAGATCGCGATGCACGATCAGGTTGCGATGGGCATGGTGCACGGCGCTGCACAACTGTCGAAACGCGCGCAGGCGTCGCACCAGCGATGGTTTGCACTCGCCAAGCCAGCGCGTCAACGGCAAACCATCGACATATTCCATGACAAGGTACGGCTGGCCTTCGGCCGTGGTACCACCGTCGAGCAACCGGGCAATGTTCGGGTGTACCAGCCCGGCCAGCATCTGGCGCTCGCGGCGTAGCCGTTGAAGGGCTTGGGGGGTGGGAAAGCCGCGAATCAGTTTGACCGCGACGCGGCTGCGGAATTCGTCATCGGCGCGTTCGGCCAGAAACACGCTGCCCATGCCGCCATGACCCAGTTCGGTGACGATGCGATAGCTGCCGATTCGTTTGCCCAGCCACGGCGTGGTGGCATCAAAATGATCTTCGGCAACGGCGCGCACGCTTGCCGCCAACGGATCATCCACATTGGTATCGTTGTCCAGCAGCGATTCCACTTCGCGACGCAAGGCATCGTCTGCGCCGCAGGCGTCGCGCAGGAATTCGGTACGCTGGTCGGGCGATTTTTCCGCAGCAGCTTCAAACAGCGCGCGGATGCTGGCGAACCGATCCATCAGGCCGACAACTCGCGTTTGAGCCAGGCGCGCCCAAAGCGCAAGCCGCGATCGACGGTCGGCACGGAGACCTCGAGAACATGCGCGATTTCGTTGCGATCCAGGCCGCCGAAATAGGTCAGCTCGATAATTCGACCGGTGCGATCATCTTCGTGCTCAAGGCGCTGCAACGCCTCGTTGAGTGCGAGCAAATCCGCATCGGGTTCGCGCATGCTTGCGCGCTCGCCGGTCAATGTCACGCGTATCGCGGTTCCACCACGTTTCTGCGCCTGCACCGCGCGTGCATGATCGACAAGCACGTTGCGCATGTGCAGTGCGGCCAGCGCAAAGAAATGGGCGCGGTCGCGCCAATCGGTGTCGGCCGAACACAGGCGTACGAACGCTTCGTGCACGAGCGCAGTCGGATTGAGCGTTGCCGCGGCATTGGCCCCGTACAGACGTCTGTCCGCCATGGCGTGCAACTGCGCATACACCAACCGCGTCAATTGCGGCAACGCGGCGGCATCGCCACCGCGCCAGGCGTGCAATAACTCGGTAACGGGAGATTGCGGCGTAAGCATGGGCCTAGTGTACTGCGTGGCCGATACAGGGCCAGCGGCAAGAGGCACAACCCGGGTGATAGGAATTCTCGCGATTGCGCGTTTAACAGACTCGAGAGCGATGCGTTTGCACGTCTCGGCTGTACGGCCGGACGCTGCAGGCTTTCGCAAATTCAGCGTCTACAGCCGGAGCAACACCATGTCCCTGTCAATCTCGAAATTGTTCGTACCCGCCACGCTTGTGTGTGCTGCCGTGTTGCTGCAGACCGGCGCCCATGCCGCCAGCAACGTGACCGTCAATGATGACGGCGACGGCGACATTGCCGATTCGGTGTGCACGCTGCGCGAGGCGATCACCGCTGCCGATGGCCAGACGAGTTACCACGGCTGCGCATTCTCGGGCAACGGCGCACCGACCACGATCGCGTTCAATATTCCCGGCAGCGGCGTGCACACAATCAATGTCGGCAGTCGCCTGCCGGTGATTACCGTACCTGTCGTGCTGGATGGACTGAGCCAGCCCGGCGCGGCCTGCACAAGCTGGCCACCGACGCTGCTGATTGAAATCAGCAACCCGAGCGACGGCCAGTACAACGGCCTGTCCCTGAACAACGGTTCGGGTGGCAGCCGCATTCGCGGTCTGGTCATCAACGGTTTCAACAACAACAACGGCGTCAATTACAACTACAACGCTGCGATCAACATCTACAACAGCGATGGCAACTACGTCGAATGCAATTTCCTCGGCACCGACGCCAGCGGCACCGCCAACAAGGCAAACCTGAATGGCGTGGATATCAACAGCGCGTCGAACAACTTCATCGGCTCGGATGGTTTGGCAAAAGCCTATTTCTCGCGCAATCTCATTTCAGGCAACCGCTTCGGCCAGGTAGATACCCGCGGCAATGCGCTTTCCGGCAACCGCATTTCCGGCAACTTCATCGGTACCGAGGTCACCGGCACGCAGGCGATGAGCGGCCAGACCAGCGGGGGTGGTGTGGCTATCGGCGCGAGCCCGGGTCCGGCCAGTGGCAACTACGTCGGTTGGGACGGCGTCGGCGACCCGACCTTGATGCGCAACATCATCTCCGGCTTCACCAGCAGTTCCTACGCCGGCGTGACCATGGTGGTTGGCGCTTCCGGCAACCACGTTTCGGGAAACTATATCGGCACCGACGTCACCGGTTCGGTGGCAATACCGAACTTTTTCGGCGTCGTGCTTGGCTCGAACGATTCCGTGCACGACAACATCATCGGCAACGACGGCACGCAAGATGCCGCGTCGGCGCGCAATGTCATCTCCGGAAACGGTTTTACCGGTGTCAGCATCAATGCTGCCAACGGTACCCGCGACAACGCCGTCATTGGCAACTACATCGGCATGAATGCCGCAGGCACGGCAACACTGGGCAACGGCAACTATGGAATATCGATGGCATACGCGACCGCCAACACGCTGGTCGCGCGCAACTGGATCGCCGGACAAGACACTGCGATCCGCTTTTTCGCGTCTAGCAGCTTCGGTGGCGGCAGCACCGCCAGCTTCATCAACAATGCCGACGGCAGCAATGCGAATCTGCCTGCCCTGGATTCATCCGACAATTGCGTACTGGCCACCACCGGTGTGTTGATCTACGCGCAAGGCGCCAACGTGCCCAATCCGAACGTGTTTGAAGGCAACTGGTGGGGTGCATCGACAGGACCGAACACGACCGGCGCGGCCACTGCCCCTGGCTCCATCGACGCGACACCGTACCTGACCCAACCCGCCACGGTTTGCAGCGATGTCATTTTCCGCGACGGTTTCGAGGGTTGATCGAATACGCGCGGTCGCCGGCATGGTTTCGGATAAACTGTGCGCCATGTACACCCAATGCCCGGAATGCCTGACCATTTACAAGGTCGCGGTAAATGTGCTCGCCGACGGGCGTGGCAGTGTGCGTTGCGGCCATTGTGCTGCCGTGTTCGACACCTTGTGTACGCTGACGGAACACTTGCCGCCAGAGCCGGTGCAACATCTGCTCACGCATCCGGATGGCGGCCCGTTGCCACAGTTGTCGGTTCCGGCGTTGCGTCCAAACCCGTCTGCCCAACAATCGCTATTGTTCGATCCCGACGAGCGTCCGCGCCATGTGACCCCGCGGCGCTCACCACCAACACCGGCGTTTGCGCGCACGCGGGTTCGGCATATCCAGCCCAGCGTACGCAACTGGCCGTGGGCGCTTGGCGTGGTGGTGCTGGCAACGTGTTTGCTGGCCCAGGCCGGCTACGCAAAACGCGCACAATTGCTCGACAACGCCAACCTGCGACCCTGGCTGGACGAGATTTGCGGCACGATCGGCTGCACCCTGCCGCTGCGTCACGATCCGACCCACCTGGAACTGTTGTCGCGCGATATCCGCCCGCATCCGTCGGTTCCCGGTGCGTTGATCATTTCGGCCACACTGCGCAACGACGGCAGCTTTGCGCAGGCATTTCCGGCGGTGGAAATCACCCTGTCGGATCTGGACGAAAACCGCATTGCCATGCGCCGCTTTCTGCCACGCGAATATTTGCCCAACCCGCACAGTCTGTCCAGCGGGCTGGCTCCAGGCGCCACGGCCGCGCTGGTATTCGAGGTAGCCGATCCGGGCAAAAACGCCGTCGCGTTTGAATTCAAGTTTCTGTAGCACGGTGTACGTTATTGCACGATGACCGCGATTCCCGGCGCGTCGTTGGAATATTTCCAGCAGATTGACGCCGGCACTTATCAAGACGGGCGCTTGGCGTTAGACTCGCTGCCCGCCTTTTTTGCGTCGCTCGTGATCGAAAAGGGCGGGAATCAGGGGAATCAAGGGATTTGAAAGGTTACTCGTTGCAGTGAAAGCCACCTCCGCCATTCATCCGGACTCGGGTATCGAGTCGGCGTTGCAGCCAGCGTTACGCGAATGCGTTGCGCGCGCGGTGCGGCGCTATCTGGCCGACATGGACACAAACATGCCGGTGGCGCTGTATGAGCTCGTGCTCAGTCAGGTCGAGGCGCCTTTGCTGGATGAAGTGCTGCGCTGGAGCGGCGGCAATCAAAGCAAGGCATCCACCGCCCTGGGCATCAATCGCGCCACGTTGCGCAAGAAGCTGGCGGCGCGTGGTTTGAGCTGATCGCCCGTGCCGCGCACGGGCAGTTTATAATTCGCCACTTGCCGTAGCGGGAACCGCGATGTTCGACACCACCCTCGTCCCCATTCGCTGCGCATTGTTGAGCGTATCGGATAAAACCGGAATCGTCGATCTGGCGCGCGGGCTCGACGCACTGGACATCAACCTGATCTCCACTGGCGGTACGGCACGTGCATTGCGCGACGCCGGTCTTGATGTACGCGATGTCAGCGACATCACCGGTTTCGCCGAAATCATGGATGGCCGCGTCAAGACACTGCATCCGAAAATTCATGGCGCACTGCTTGGGCGCCACGGCACGGACGATGCGGTAATGGCGCAACACCAAATCGAAAGCATCGACCTGTTGGTCGTCAATCTTTATCCATTCGAGCGCGCGACCGCAGCGCTTGATTGCCCGATGGCCGAGGCGATTGAACACATCGACATTGGCGGGCCGGCCATGCTTCGCGCGGCAGCAAAGAACCACGAACGCGTCACCGCGGTGGTGGATCCTGCCGATTACGCGCAATTGCTTGAAGTTCTGCGCTCCGACAATGGCACGACGCTGGAATTGCGCCGGAAACTTGCCGCAAAGGTCTATGCGCACACGGCGCGTTATGACGGGGTCATTGCCAACTGGCTCGGCGCGCGCATGCGCCAGGATCGCGTCGAAC
>DASSXQ010000302.1:0-4546 GCA_035703725.1 Rudaea sp. | reverse complement strand
TTTGACATTGGCGATTCCTCCGGTTGGGTAACGCACACCGATGAAAAAGGAAGTCAGAGTGGTGCAATCTGCCCACCGCCATGAATGGGGTTCAAATTGCTTCGAGGGCACGGCGTACCGAAGTACAGAAGACCTTGGCCGACCAAATGAGATGGCCAATTGATGCCGTGCGATTCACCACCGCCAGCAGGGAAAGCGGCGGACTGCTTCCAGCGACGGTAATCGACGACGCGCAACCACTTGCCGTTTCGATAATGAGCTTGCGCGCACCGTGTAACCCGGCCTCGCGCGTGTTGCTCCGCCACAAAGAATCGCGCGCATGACCTCAAATCGGTCTTGCCCCGATGTTCCCGTACAAACGCACATTGAAGCCGTGTTCACGGGGCAACTGCGTAGAGTCGAGGGCGGCGGTCGTGGATTCCTCGTCAAACGCGGCGCGGTCGTTGTTGATCGCAGCGGTGGTACCTGCGCCAGGCGCGCAGAGGTTCGCAGGTCTGCTTCGGAAGTGATCGGCGGTTTGTCGGCTCGATTGGGCAAAAAAAAACCGCGCACAGCCTTGCAGCCGTGCGCGGTTGTCGGTCGTGCAATTACCAGATTTTTACTTGCTCATCGCCGCTGCGCACCATGGCATCGCCCGGCTTGCACTGGAATGCATTGGCAAATTCAGGCATGTTCGAGGGCGCACCGACGGCACGGAATTTTGCCGGTGAATGCGGATCCGAATTCAGGCGCACCATTTGTTCCTTCTCGCGTGTGGTGCCGCGCCACACGCGTGCCCAGCTCAGGAAGAAACGCTGATCTTCGGTGAATCCGTCGATTTTTTCGCCGGCTTCCGCGGGATTGTTCTTCAATGCCGTTTGCAGCGCGTCGTAGGCAATGTTGATACCGCCCAGATCGGCGATGTTCTCGCCCAAAGTCAACTTGCCGTTGACGTGCAATTCCGAATGATCGGCAAGTGGCGCATAACCGTCGAACTGTTTGACCAGTCGATCCGTGCGCGCTTCAAATTTCTTCTTGTCGTCGGCTGTCCACCAATTTTCCAGATTGCCATAACCATCGAACTGGCTACCTTGATCGTCAAATCCATGACTGGCTTCATGACCGATCACTGCGCCAATACCGCCGTAATTGATCGCATCATCGCCGTTGGCATAGAAGAACGGCGGCTGCAGAATTGCTGCCGGGAAGTTGATGGTATTGTCGCTCGGGTTGTAATAGGCATTGACGGTTTGCGGCGTCATGCCCCATTCCAGACGATCAGTGGGCTTGCCGATTTTGGCGATGTCGTAGTCGTAGTTGAACTTCGATGCAGCTTGAATGTTGGCAAAGTAGTTGTCCGGCACGATCTTCAAGCCATCCCAACTGCGCCACTTGTCCGGATAGCCGATCTTGGGCAGGAACAGCGACCATTTTTCCAGTGCCTTTTGTTTGGTTTCCGGGCTCATCCAGTCGAGACTCTCGATGCGCTGCTTGAGCGCATCGCGCACATTCTGAACCAGGGTCTTGGCCCTGGCCTTGGCTTCCGGCGGGAAGTACTTGGCGACATAAAGTTGGCCCAGAGCCTCGCCCATCGCACCGTTCACCGAACCAAGTGACCGCTTCCATTGCTCCTTTTGCTGCGGCTGACCACGCAGTGTCTTGCCATAAAAATCGAAATGGGCGCTGACGAACGGATCAGACAATGCGTTTGCGGATGACGAAATGGTGTGGAATTTCAGGTATGCCTTCCATTCGTCAAGAGGCGCCGTCGCCAGCAGGCGATCGAACTCGGCGAAGAACTTGGGTTGCGACAGCGAAAATCCCTTGTCGATGGTCACGCCCTGCGATTTGAAGAAGGTATCCCAGTTGAAATGCGGTGTGACTTTGTCTGCTTCGGCTACGGTAACGAAGTGATATTGGTTTTCGGGCTTGCGCATTTCCACGCGCGGGATCGAATGCGTGGCCAATTGGGTTTCCAGCTTCATCGCCAGATCGGCCTCATGCGCGGCTTGTTTGGCTGGCGTTCCGGTCAGCTCGAAAAGTTTCGCCATGTATTGGACGTAATCTTCGCGGGTTTGCTTGTTTTTGGCATCGGTGTAATACGCCGGAGTGGGCAAGCCCAGGCCAGACTGGAAACCGTACGCGATCTGAATCTTGGCGTTCTTGTAATCGGCACTGGATCCAAAACTGAATACCGCGCCATCTCCTTTGGCAAACGACTGGTTGATCCATGCGGGCAGATCCTTGTTGGATTTGAGCGCATCGATACCTGCAAGGTCGGGCTTGATCGGGTCAAATCCGAGCTTGTTGCGGGTGACCATATCCATGCTGGAGCGGTAAAACCAACCGATTTGCTGCTCGATCGAGCCTGGCTTGGCCGTGTCGGCATTCTTGTTCGCGTTGTCGACCAGCTCACGCTGATGTTTGAGGCTTTCCTCGTGCAAAACACTGAATGAACCCCAACGCGTTTCATCGGCAGGAATCGGATTGTCCTTGTTCCATTTGGCATTGACGAATTCGCCAAGATCACTGCAAGCCTCGGCAGACGGGCCGAGATCAGCCGCAATGAATGTGCCGGTACCGGGAATCGTCGGCGCTGGCGTTGCAGCCGGAGTTTGGGGTGCGACCACCGGAGCCGGTGTCGCTGCGGGTGCAGTGGCGACAGTCGATTCGTGCTTGCCGCACGCGCTGAGGCCAAGCGCCATGGTGATGCCGAAAACTAGGGGTTTGATCAACTGCTGGGACATGAAATACCTCGATGGAATGCGAGCCCGGTGCGGGCACGTAGTGATGGTCGAATTACGCGGTGTTGAATCACGATGGTGATGGCCACAGCCTGTCACCAGACCATTCAGCCTAAACCAAATTCTGCCCCGGCTTACAGTGTCGAAGGTCAGGGGCCGAAACATCCGGCGATGCCGGACTGACGTTTACCGGTTTTGATTGGCCAAACCTTGCCGAGGGGCAGGCCCGCGGGGAACCTCCGCACCCCAGTTTCATGACTGCGCATGTCGTCGCGTCGATGTGGCCGTGCATTGGCGTAATCGCTCGGGCAACCGTGGTGAATCACGCAGTTGCGGTGCTATCCCACTCTGCAGTTCGCACAACGCACCACGGTATTGGCTATGCCAACGGGGCAGTCCGTTCGATGCCGACTCGATGGGAGCCTGCTGCAACGCCTCACAGCGCCTCGAATATCCCCGCCGCGCCCATGCCGGTACCGATGCACATGGTGACCATGCCATATTTCTGTTTGCGTCGGCGCATGCCATGAAGCAGGGTGGCAATGCGTACCGCGCCCGTCGCTCCCAGCGGGTGCCCCAGCGCAATGGCTCCGCCGAGGGGATTTACTTTTTCCGGGTCAAGTCCCAGATCGTGGATGACTGCCAACGCCTGTGCGGCAAACGCTTCGTTGAGTTCAATCCAGTCCAGATCGTCTTGCCGGATGCCGGTAAGCTCGCAGGCTTTGGGAATCGCAGCTTTCGGTCCGATACCCATGATTTCAGGTGGCACGCCGGCAACGGCAAACCCGACGAAGCGGGCGAGCGGCGTCAATTCGTGATCCTTGATCGCCTGTTCGCTGGCCAACAACACGGCACCGGCACCATCGGACATCTGCGATGAATTGCCAGCCGTAACGCTGCCACCGGCGCGGAAGACCGGGCGCAGTTTCGCCAGAACCTCCATCGTTGTTCCCGGTCTCGGGCCTTCGTCGATGCCGATCGTGCGCGTGTCGTCGACGATCCCGTGCGTGCCAACATCGGGATAGCGATCAGAGAGAGTATACGGCGCAATCTCGTCATTGAAATCGCCGCTGGCGATCCCGGCCAATGCCTTGGCGTGACTGGCGACTGCGAACGCATCTTGTTGTTCACGCGTGACCTTCCATTGCTCGGCAACCTTCTCTGCCGTGATTCCCATGCCAAACGCGATGCCGATATGTTCGTTCTCGAATACGCGTGGATTGAAAACCGGGTGGTAACCCATCATCGGAACCATGCTCATGCTTTCGGTTCCGCCGCCAATCATCAAATCAGCCTCTCCCAGGCGGATGCGATCCGCGGCCATCGCCACGGCTTGCAAGCCGGATGAACAGAAACGATTGACGGTCACGGCCGGCACGCTTTCGGGCAGCCCCGCGAGCAGCGCACCAATGCGCGCGACATTCATGCCCTGTTCGGCTTCGGGCATCGCGCAGCCAATAATGGCGTCGGTGATACGTGATTTATCTACCTGGGGAAACTTTGCCAAAACCGCATCGATGGCAAAAGCAAGCATGTCGTCGGGACGGGTATGGCGAAATACGCCGCGTGGTGCCTTGCCAACGGGAGTGCGGATGGCCGAGACGATGTAGGCGTCCTGAATTTGGCGTGTCATGATTCGTTTCCTGATGCTGATGACTGAAGGCTGCGGGTTGAGGGCAGAGGCCGGGTGGCGGGCAGAATGACTTTTCAGCCCTCGGCCCTTGGCCCCGACTTCATCAATTCCTCAACGGTTTTCCGGTTTTCAACGTATGCGCAATGCGATCAAGCGTTTTCGGCATCTGCGCCAGCGCGACAAAGTGTTT
>DASSXQ010000096.1:0-15166 GCA_035703725.1 Rudaea sp. | reverse complement strand
CTCATGTCGGCTGGCAGCACACCGGCAAAAGTGTTGTTGCCGGCGTCGACATGACCGGAAAATGGCCGCACCTCGGTATTGGTTGCCGGATTGGGGCCGATGGCACCGGCGTAGTTGGGCAGCGGCGGCGACGGACACGGCGTGGCGACCGTGTCGCAGTTGTAATCGTCAAGATGAAAGTACCAGCGCAGATTGCCGTCAAAAACATTTGCGCCGAGCGCACCAAACGTCAGATTGCCGAAAATTGCGGCACCGCCGGCGTTGTTGTCGTTGAGCAATTCGACCGCGCGCCCGGCATTGGCCACGCTGCTGCCGTCAAAGATGTTGCCATCGGCGGATAGGGACATCGCCAGCGGCGCGTCCGGCGGCGGCCCGTCGGAGTTGATCGCCTTGTTGCTGACGACCAGCGACACGAAATCGCTGGCGCCGCTCGCCGGGGTAAACGTGTTGCCGGTAAACGTGGTGTGCGGGAAGTTCTCCACCAGCACGCCGCGATAGCTGCCCCGAAAACCAGAAAACGTGTTGCCGTTGACGCCGACCGGCAGGAGGCTCGGGTTGCCAATCAGACGCATGAGCGAAAAATCCGCGTCGTAATTGTGGGTGTCGTCAATGCCGGCCGGCGCAAAGATATGGTTGTTGCTGATGGTGATGGCGCCGACGCCGCCGTTGGGATCATCGAATTCCAGGCCGCGCCCGTTGAGCGTGTTGCCGTCGATCAGCGTGGCTGTCCCGGACGAGCTTCCGGTCACCGTCGAGAAACGCACGCGTATATCGTGCACGCCGGCGGTGATCGTGTTGCCGCCGATCGTGCCGACGCCGTTGTCCATGTCCACGCCCATGCGCATGAACACGCCATTTGCAATGTCGGTAGCGCCGTCGATCGCGTTATCGGTCACGCTGACATTCGAGCCTGTGTCCAGGCCAATGCCTTGCGAGTTTCCATTGTCGTCGTTGATGCTGATCGCAATGCGCTTGTGCCAGTCCGAGTTCTGGGACGAAATGCTGCGCGAGTTGATGAAGTGGTTGCCGTCGATGGACAAACCGTCGACAAAGCCGTTGGCGATGATGCCTTCGGCAACGAAGGTCTGGTCCATGTCGAATTCGAGGTTCTGCACCTGCACGTTCTTGGCGCCGTTGATGACCAGCAGCGCCTGGTTGGCGCCGCCGGCAGTGCGCTTGATCTGCGGTTTTGTGGGGCCTTCGCCGATCAGTTCCAGGCCTTCCTTGGTTACCGTCAAAGCCGGACCGCTTTGCAGATCGTAGGTGCCCGACGCGATGTGGATCGTGTCGTAGGGATTGGCCTGACTGATCGCATAGGCGATGGTCTGGCACGGGCTGGACTGGGTCGAGCAATCGTTGGCCGCGTTGCTGCCATTGGATGCAACCCAGCGGTCGCCGTTGAAGCTGGTCGAATAGCTGGCGCCCGATCCCGGCGTCACGCTCATGTCGTCGAAGTGGATGCCTTGTGTGCCCGTCGCCGAAGCCGACGCGTACTTGCCGGCCGGACCAGGGCCGGTGCTGGCGGAAATGTCGAACGTGACGTGCTCTGCGGCGAACGGCCCCTGAACCGGTCGCGGACTGGTGGTGTGACCGTTGAAGAAGCCGGTGTAGTAGCCGAATTGCCACGAATTGGAGGTGTCTTGCCAGACCTGCGCACTGCTACTGTCGAACACTTGCGTGTCGATTACGTCGTTCAGCGGATTGGCGTCGAAGGTGGCCGTGACGACGGCCCGATACCAGGCGCCGCGCGTCAACGTGGGCGAACAATGGTGCGTGAATTGGACGTTACCTGTCAGGGTGCCGTCATCGGCCGCGATGCCGATGGTTTTCAAATGGAAGCCCGAGGGCGTGTTGACGCATTGGCCATCCTGATTGCCGGCGCTGTCGAGAAACGCCAGATACGTCAGGCGATAGCTTGCCAAGGCGCTAAACTGGGTCGTGAAACTCAGGCCCGGATCGGGCGTGGTACTGGCCGAACGGAACCAGAAGGAATAGGTGGCGGTATTGGTAACCGCCGGATTATTGGTGCCGGTCGCCTTCGCACCCGGCGCTCCCACTGCCGCAAACGCCGGACTGACGACGGAATCGACGCACGGGCTGGTAAACCAATTGGAAATGCGCAGCGAATGGTTGCCGCCATGCGCCACCGCATGGCTCACCTCGTCATCGATCTGCGCCGGAGCGCAACTCGCCGCAGAAGTCCAGCCATCCTGTCCGGTGAGCGCTGCACCGATGGTGCGGTCGTCGGCCGCAGTCCACGAGCCACCGGTTTGCGCAGAGGTGTAAGGGCCGATAGTGCGCGCCGGCACCGGAGTGAAGTTTTCCGCATGCGCCCGCGCAGCGGAAAACGCAAGCAACAAAGCACTCAACGCGGCGACGCGGCGAACAACATCCATGATCCATCCCCTTCTTGCAGGTTCTCGCAATCACGCCGCAGCCCGCACGGCGACCATGCGGTCAAGCGTCGATGCCGAGAACACTTCCCGCAGGCGGATGTCCTTCGCCAACCCACTTGCCGCAAAAACGCTTGCGACCTTACTCCCGAATTCTCATCCGGACAATAGGAAACTCATACCCCGGGAAACTTCTTGCACCGCAACATGGCGTGTTCGTGGCATTTTTCCTAAACTTCGCGGTTTGCGCTGTTGCGGTGCGACCATGGCTTTACGTTCGTGTCTTCCTGTAGCTGCATTTGTCGCTGCGATTGTTTTGTTGCCCTGTGCCGGCTGCAGCGAGCACGCGGCGGATCGTTCCGCGCCGACGGCCGCCATCGCATCCGCCGCCGCCGCGGAAACCCAGCCCGAAACCGATGCCGGAAAAGGCAGCGGCTACACTTTTCGAATCGTTTACCCGGCCCTTGCGCCAGAATGGCGGGCGCTGGACGCGGCAATCCGCCAGTTCGCCGCCGCGCAGAAAAAAGACTTCGTCGGTGCGAGCACGGTCCCCAACCGCGTTGCCGGAACCGATTACAGCCTGGACCTGAACTTTAGCGTCGCCCGCCGCACTGCGGATTTCGTCAGCGTCATGGCTTCGGGTTCGTCCTTCGTCGGCGGCGCACACGGCAGACCGATCGTGGCCAGCTTCAACCTGGATCTGGCCAGTGGCCAATTGGTGGATGTGGACGCGCTGTTTGCCCATGCGTCGATCGCGCTTGAGGCACTGTCTGCCGAGTGCCGGCGTCAACTGCAAGGCCGCCTCGAAGCGCGCATGCGCGATGCCGAATCCGGGCTGACGTCGGTACTGCGCGCGTCGGAATTTGCCGCCGCCAAACAGTGGATCGACAAGGGTACCGCACCGCGCGCGGAAAACTTTCGGGTTTTTCTGGTCGATGGCCTGGATGCGCCGGCGATCGGTCTGACCCTGATCTTTCCTCCCGACCAGGTCGGGCCGTACGCGGATGGCGTGCAACAGGTTGAAGTGCCGGCGGCGGTGTTCTATGCAATGCTCAAAGCCGAGTATCGCGACGCGTTTGCCATCGATACGCAAACCGCGCAACGCAATAGACCATGAGCGCCGTGCTGCAAACGCTGTATTTCATTCTCGCTGCCTTGCTGATTCTGGTCGGCATGGCCGGTGCGGTGTTGCCGGCGCTGCCCGGCATCCCACTGGTGTTCGGCGGCATGTGGCTTGCCGCGTGGGCCGATCATTATCAGCACATTGGCACGTTCACCCTGGTCTTGCTTGGCGTACTCGCACTGCTCGCATTGGCGATTGATTTCGTTGCAGGGTTGTTCGGGGCCAAACGTGTGGGTGCAAGCGTGCGCGCACTGTGGGGTGCCACCATCGGCACCATCGTTGGATTGTTCTTCGGCCTTCCCGGGTTGCTTCTGGGCCCATTCATTGGTGCCGTAGCCGGCGAACTATCGGTCGGCAGCCGGGTTGGCAAGGCCACTTCCGTGGGTGTCGGCACGTGGGTCGGACTCGTGTTCGGCGCCCTGGCCAAGCTCGCCTTGTGCTTCACGATGTTGGGCGTATTTGTCGTGGCCTTCCTGATCTGACAGATGGGCAATGGCCGCAGTGGCCGCGTCGCGAACATTGTCGTCGAATGGCGTGATATCGATCCGGTCAATGGTGCTCGCATCCAGACAGTGCACGTTGACGTCGATCCCATCCGGATTCGAGCGCGGCACATAAAACGCCTTGATTCCGCAGACACGACAAAACAGATGTCGCGCAATGCCGGTATTGAACGTGTATTCGCTGAGGATTTGATGACCGCGCAACAATCGAAACCGGGTTACCGGCACGATCAGGTGCAGGTAGCCGGTCATGCGGCAAATGGAACAATTGCACTCGATCGCATCGATGCGCGCGGGTGCATCAACCTCGAAGCGCACGCGCCCACAATGGCAGCCGCCGCAATGAATGACGCACTGGCTCACGCCAATGGCAAAACGTAGAAAAGTATGGCGAAATAATGCAACACGCTGCCACCGAGCACAAATAGATGCCACACGGCGTGGTGGTAACGCAACCCGCGCCATTGGTAGAACAGCACCCCGAACGTATAGCTCACGCCACCACCAAACAACAACCACAGACCGCCCGCCGGTACTGCCTCGACAAGGGGTTTGATTGCGACCAGCGCAACCCAACCCATGGCAATGTACAACGCCACCATTGCACCGCGAAAACGTCGCAGTGCAGTCAATTCCAGAGCGACTCCGACGGCGGCCAACGACCAGATCACGCCAAACAGCAGCCAACTCCACACAACAGGCAAGGCAATCAGCACGAACGGCGTATACGTGCCGGCAATCAGCAGGAAAATGGCCAGATGATCCAATGTGCGCAGCAGGGATTTGGAAGCCGGTGCGCAGGTGCTGTGATACAGCGTCGAGGCCGTATACAACGCGATCAGGGTTACACCATAAACGGCGCACGAAATGATCGCTACCTTGCCGGCATCCATCAATCCGGCAATGACAATCAACACGATCAAACCGATTGCGCTGAGCACAATGCCCAGCGCGTGAGTCAAGGCGTTGGCCAATTCCTCAGCGGCTGAGTAGCGAAGTCTCACTACGGCATCGGGCATGATTGGACCATTTCGGATTTTTTACGTTGCCGCAATACAGGGGTGCCTTGGCGGGACGCGACATCCACGTCACCCAACGGCTCGCTTGCAGGATTATTTCGCCTTGCTGATCGTGAACTTGCCAAAGGACACGCCAATGTTCACGCCTTGACCGGTTCCGGCCAGCGCCAACGAAACATTGCCCTTGGTCAGCGCCTGCGCGACTCCGGACTTGACCACACCGGCATTGGCTTCGCCTTGCGCGTAGCTGCCGAACAATTCATCCGTGTTGTACACCGTCGAAAATTTTCCGCTGCCATCACGGACCTTGAATTTGCCGGCCGTCAAGCCGCCGCCGACGGCGACGATATTGACGCGAAACGTTCGCCCGTTGTTGCAGGTAATGGTGCCGTGCCCTTCCGAATGTTTGTATATGGCGGCCCAACCGGTGAGATTGAAGCGCATTGTGCAATCAATCTGATTGGCCGCGTGAGCGCGGACGGAAAACAGGGCTGACGCAGCAATCGTGGCCAGCGCACCAAACGCGAGAATCCGACGCATCTGCTTCTCCTTGAGTTGCGGAAGCCACAAGTTTCTCGCACCCGCGCTGAACGTACAACAACGCCGCGTGAATCCGCATCAACCCGGAGAGTGGGTGACCAAAGCCGGCGCAGGCCTGGATGCACGCCGAATCAACCAGATCAATCCGCCAATGAACAGCAATGGCAAAAGCAGATGGGTCAAAGCCACGCCAAATGCCAATACGACGATCCCTGCAGCGAACAAGCCAAAGAATCCGAAAACACCCAGCATCACGCCACCAATGCCCAGCAGCACCAGCCCAAACACGCGCAAGGTGATAAACAGCAAGCTCAAACCAAGCATCAATCCGAACAAAACCGCGCCCAGCGCAAACAGTGCCGGCAGCAAAGCCAAAAGCGGCAACAACAACGCTCCCGCCAACACGAATCCGACCGGCGCAAAGGCCAAGAGCGCCAATACGGTCAGCAACTTCAACATGGTCGACTCCTCGTGAACTGGCTGAGAATGGACACAAGCCTAGCGCTTTTGCGCCAAATTGGGATGTGCGAGAGGTCATTCGAGGCACGCGACGACCAGGTTCGATGGCAAACTCGCGACGCGAAGTCACTGGCTGAGTGGATCCAGGCATCACCATGCAAGTCTCGCGGGAGTGCCGCCCACCGCATCGGCGAAATTCGATGACACGCCCGAATGCATGGCGTAATCGTTGTAAAATGGGCCGACGGGAATTGCAAACCTTCGACTACATCCGACTGGGGACGGGAACATGACTCGACTGATTGCTGTCTTGCTGGGCATTTGCTGGCTTGGTCCGGCCGTCGCCGACCGCTTATATTCGGATGGCTTCCAGATTCCCGTGCTTGAACCCTTGTTCCCGACCGTGGGCCAGACCCATCAGTTGCCATCGGGGCCAACGACAGATCAACTCGCCTGGGTGCTGAGCGAATTGGCCAGCGGCCAGAACACGACGAAAGCCGAAGTCTCTGCGCACTTCGTCGCGTCCTACGACGCTCAGACGATGAGCGACTTCTTCAACAACACCCTGCGAACCAGCTTTCCGAATGCGATCATCCGCGATGTGGTATCGGTCACGCCCGTTCGCGTCACCGTCGTCATCAGTACGCCTGGAGGCGCCACGCCTTATGGTTATCTGAATATCGGCGCCAGCTATACCGGCACCAAGAAGATCGTGTTGCTCGGCGTCAACAACTACTACGGCTCGGTACAGTATCCGGCGGACCAAAACTTGACGCTAACCCAGGCCGCCGACAAGTTCGAGACGCTTTCAGGATCACCGGCGCTTCTGATCGGCCGCATCGGCAGCAATTTCCAGTGCACTGCCGTGGTGGACCGCAATGCCGATCAACTGCGCGCAACCGGCTCCATCTTCAAACTCTGGGTTCTGGGCGGCGTGGCCCGCGCGGTGGCCCAAGGCACCGTTGACATCAATACGACGATTGCGCTGGTGGCGTCGCAACTGGCTTTGGGTGGCACCATCAACAGCGAGCCGCTGGGCACGTTGCTCCCGTTGCAGGACATGGCCAAGTTGATGATCGGTATAAGTGACAATACCGCCACCGATCACCTGCACCACCTGGTAGGTCGTGACCTGATTGGTGACGTCATCGTCGATTTCGGCGTGTCCCAACCGGATGTGCTCAGACCGCTGCTGAACATCAGCGAACAATTTTCTTTGTATTTCTCTTTTCCGCTCGCTACCGCAAACACTTACATCAACGGCAGCGAAGCATTTCAATTGCAGTTCTTGCACGACTCCATTGAACCGCTGGGACCTGTCATGGGCGGTGCCTATGCCAACACCCAGGTTTTCCTGACCGGCACCTGGCGCGCGACGCCGTTGGATATCTGTCGCACATTCGCCCACCTGCGTCGGCTGCCGCAAGGGTCGGACGCCATGGATCTGGTCAACCAGGCACTCGGTGCCGGCGTGGCGCAGCCCGAAGTGCGCGGCAAATGGGATCGGGTCTGGTATAAGGGCGGCAGTCTGGATTCGGGTGCCGGACACCACGTATTGACCCACGCATGGATGCTGGAAAATACCGGCCAATCGCCTTGGGTCGTGATTGCGATGGCAAACAACGCGGCGGGCGGGATCGACGAATATCAGGTGCAATCGGTGACTGGACGCATGCTGGAACTCGTCTCGACCATGCCGTGAAGTGATGTCCGTGTTGATCGACGCGTTACTGCCCGGAGTTACCCGTTGGCTGAGTTCCACGTGGCATCGCGGCGTTGTCGCCAAGCCTGCCGGGTTCAATCACGATGCATGGTTGCGCGACGAATGAAAAAATTTCAGGTTGACGCATAACGCTGCGCGGCACGATGAAATGCCATGGTGCTCACGCAGCTTTGCGCTCCAGCAGACCGCGTGCGATGAATAGTTCGATGCGTTCAAACGGGATGCGATCACCCGCATCGCTTCCGTAATAGGCCTCCACGATGTTGCCATGCTCGTCGATGAGGAAATCCGCCGGCATCAAATTGCTGGTGTTCAAGCCAGCCAGGCCAACCATGCGCAGACCTTTCAGCAGTGTCGGCATCCGCGTCAGCATGGCCTTGAGTTTGCGCCAGAACGAACGTTCGATGCCATAGGTGGTGTGCGCTGTGGATGTCGGATCAGCAACGACGCGGAACGGCCGCGGTTGGCGCGCCACGAAACGTTTCACTTGCGCAGGCGTGGAAGTAAACACCGCGACAATGTCCAGACCCAGACGTGACAGGTTTTCCTGTTGCCCGGTCAACTGATAGATGCGGAAATTGCAAAAAGGACAGGCGGCATCGCGAAAAAAGCACAATAGTGTGCGTCGGTCGCCACCGCCAATCACGATGGGTTGGCCGTAAATGTCCGTCATTTCCAGACGCGGGGCCTGGCGCGGTGCAATCAGTCGCATGATGATGATTCCCGTTCAGTTGACACCAAGGCGGTACCGATAAACCAGTTGGCCACCGAGCCACCCGGCGATACCAAGAAAAGCAAATCCGCCAACGCTGAGCACGATGGCGATCAGTCCGGGGGCGTGCAGCGAGGTGCCATCAACGCGTAGCAACAAGCTGGCTGCATAAAAGGAAAACGCGGCCATGACCATGGCCATGTGGCGGTTGGCGACCTTGAGCGCCGGACTGTTTTCGTCAATGCGAATGAATTCGAGAAATCCCGCGAGGGCCGCCGGAATCGCGCTGACCAGTCCAATGGTCATCAACACGCCAGCCAGCCACCACATCGGTTGACCGAAATGCAAGCTGGCAAGGTCGGCAATGCTGGCCAGTGACCAGCACGCCACCGGGAAATGAACCAGTGCGGGATGCAGTGGATGACGCATGGCCTGGCTCAATAAAACAGGATGCTGAGCAACGTCAGGAAACCGACCACGGCCAACCCGGCATGCCCGATCACAACGGCCTTGCCCGGAATCTTGTTGCGCAGGTGCAGCGAGGCCAGAAAAAATCCACCCAGCGCAGCAATGACCAGCAACCCAAGTGCCGCGATCAAGCGACTTCCCGTTGAGCCCTGAATCAGCATGACAATCAGCACAATCAATCCTGCCGCACCCAGCAACGCGTGCAAAATCGACAACAACCATGGCGCGAATTTGCCGCGCAAGACATACGAGGCCAGAACCAGCCCGCCAAGGGCACCAATGGCAAATAACACGAGCGCGTAGTTGAGCATGATCAAATTCTCCAATTTCGTGATGGGTCGGTTGCTGGCTTGTGTGGCAGGATCAATTCTCCGGGTCCGTGCGCCAGGTTGGTGGACTACTTGTGGCAAGCTGCTGCATGACGCGGTCGGTCATGCGCGCGCAGCGGGCGCCCATGAACGGAAACGCCTCGTCAAGGCTTGAACTGACCGAGTCATGCAACGCTGCGCGCAACTGTCGACGCGCGCGGTGCAGGCGGGTCTTCACGGTTTGCGCGCGAATTCCCAGCGCCATCGATGTTTCCTCAATCGTGCATTGCTCAACATCGCGCATGATGAAAACGATGCGGAATGGCTCGGGCAGCGCAGCAATTGCCCGTTCCAGCAATTGCCGGATCTGCCCACGAGCAGCCGACGCGGCAGGATCTTCGGAACCGAATTTCGCCGGAAATGCAATCACGTTTCCTGTACCCATCTGTCCCGAATCCATTTGTTCCAAATCGACCGTCGTCTTGCGTTCGCGCAGTCGCCCATAAGCTTCGTTGAGTACGATACGTGTCATCCAGGTCAATACGCTGGATTCACCCCTGTACGTATCCAGCTTTGCGTAGGCAAGCAGGTAGGATTGCTGCACCACGTCTTCGGCTTCGGCATCATCATTGACCACACCGCGCGCCATGCGAAACAGGCGCTGATTGTGGCGTTGCATGAGATGTCGGAATGCTTCGCGCTGACCATGCAAGATCAGTTTGACGAGTTCCGGATCCGCCAGCGCTGCGTAGTCGTGTTCATTCGCGGTACCCAACGTGTGCATGGCTTTCCTCTTCAGTTACCCATCCGATGCAGCCGCGTGGGAAAGGTTCCCGACAACGGGCAGCAAGTATGGTCAGTAAGGTGGAACGCGGCAATTCGACAACACGGCGCGCATGCGGCAAGCGTTGGCCACACGCTCAAGCCGTGGCCGCGATTTCAGCTACGTCGCGATGGTTTCACGGTGAATTTGCCATGGGCGTTGGCCGGGAACACGGCCGCCCCAACCAGATTGCCGTCGTTCTTGATGTCAATCGCATGAACATCGTCGCCCAGCGCCAATGGCTCGGACGATGGCATCATGGGCACATTGGTTTGCGTGCAACGTGGACACACCGCTCCCGCAACCCGCAACGGAGTTGACCCATGCGCATATTGTGGATTTTCGCTTTGATCGCCATCACGCTGGTCTCGCCCCACGCTGCCGAGCCGATCCTGCACGGCAATCCGGATGCGGCTCGTGCCATTGCCAAGGCGGACGTCGATTTCGCCGCGCTGGCCAAACGCGATGGCACAGCCAATGCATTTCGCGCAAGCATGGATGCCGTCGATGGAATGATCTACGGCGGTGGTTCGCAACCGGCGGTGGGTCGCGATGCAATCTACGCGATGATGGGCGGCGACGCCGCAGCCAGGAGCGTGCTCACCTGGTATCCGGTTGAGGTATTTGCGGCCAAGGCGGGCGACATGGGTGTGTCGCGCGGACGCTGGACGTCCACGCCAAAAACCGGCGCAAAACCGATCAGCGGCAGCTATGTCACGGTATGGCGCAAGGATGCCGGCGGTCGCTGGAAAGGTCTGATCGATATCGGCAACGCCGACAAGTCGCCGTGATCGACTCGCCAGTTTCGACAGCACGTTCCACGCAAACGATCCAATCGCCCTGCGTTGACAGGACCTTGTCGCCGTTCACACGGCTCAACGCGCGATTGCGCGATGCGCATGCGCTCGAACGGATCGCGAGGATGATGCGGGGATATTTCCCTTCTTCAAGCCACACGCGATCCTGGCCCGCGCGGGCGCATCGAGCCGGACGCGTTTCGCCAAGGGAACACCCGATTTGGCGATCACGCGACTCGTGGCTTTGCCGACCCGATCAAGCAACGCGGAAAGCGTCGTTTTTGCTTCGTGGGTATTGACCTGCTGCATGACCGACACCCAATGCGACAGCGTGCATCGAATCAACCAACGTTGGTCAATCAATCCAGCGCATAGCCAAACTGCTGGCGGAACTGGTCCGCGAATTCGTCATAAGTGAAGCGCTGGTTTTGCGTGCCGGGATGTTCAACCTTGAGCGCGCCCATCAACGAGGCCATGCGTCCGCAAGTTGGCAGGTCACGGCCATTGATCAAGCCGTGAATCAAACCGGCGCGGTAAGCATCGCCGCAGCCGGTCGGGTCGGATACGCGGCGTTCGTGCGCGGGCGGGATATCGAACGTTTGCGTTTTGGTGTGGATCAATGAGCCCTTCGCGCCACGCGTGACGATGTAGGCCGTCACGCGATCGGCGATTTGCTTTTCACCCCATCCGGTACGTTGCTGCAGCAGATTCGACTCGTAGTCATTGACCGTCACATACTGCGCCTGCTCGATGAACGCGCGGAATTCTTCGCCATTGAACAATGGCAACGCCTGTCCCGGATCAAAGATGAATGGCACGCCGCGTTCGGCGAACTCCGTCGCATGCTGCATCATCGCCTCGCGACCGTCGGGACCGACGATGCCGAATTCGACATCGGGTACATCACGCACATGATTCTCGTGGCTACGCATCATCGCGCCGGGATGAAACGCAGTGATCTGGTTGTCGTCCAGATCGGTGGTGATGAACGCCTGTGCGGTATACAAATCCTCGATGACCTTGACCTGGCTCAAATCAATCCCGCATTGGTTGAAATGCTCGCGATACGGCCCGAAGTCCTGGCCAACCGTGCCCATCGGCAACGGATTGCCGCTGAGCAATTTCAGGTTGTAGCTGATATTGCCTGCGCAACCACCGAATTCCTTGCGCATGCGCGGCACCAGAAAGGCGACATTGAGGATATGCACCTTGTCCGGCAGGATGTGATTCTTGAATTGGTCCTGAAACACCATGATGGTGTCGTAGGCAAGGGAACCGCAGATGAGTGCTGACATGATTTTCAGGGCTGGGGGCTGAGGGCTGAGGGATCGATGAGTTTCGCGATGCTCAACCGATCCTGCGCAGGTTGATCGGTTTTGCCCTAACGGGCTCACCGCATTATACGAAAGCGGGCGCGCCGCGCGCTCAAAGTGTAACGGCTCAGCCGCCATTGTCGCATAAGCCATCTCCCCCATTGCTTTGCGATGGGGAAGATGGAGACAATTTCTCTCGCAACAACGCGTTCAATTGCTGCGGATTTGCCTGTCCACTTGTGCGCTTCATCACCTGACCGACGAAAAACTGCAGCAATTTTTCCTGGCCGTTGCGGTAATCGGCGCACTGGGAAGGAAATTCCACCAGAACCGCATCGATGATGCCGCTCAGTGCCGTACTGTCGGAAATCTGGCGCAGGCCGCGCTTTTCGATGATCGCGTCGGCATCGCCTTCGCCCTGCCACATGGCGGCGAAGACGTCTTTTGCGATTTTGCCGGAAATCGAGCCGTCGCCTATGCGCGCGAGCAATTGCGCCAACGCTGGCGCGTCCACCCGCGATTGCTCGATGGGCAATGCCGCTTCGTTCAGGGCTGCGGCCAGATCGCCCAACACCCAGTTTGCGCACAGCCTGGGTTCACCGGGCAGCGCGGCAAGCAGCGATTCGAAATAGTCCGCGCCAGCCTTGTCCATGCATAACTGGGTCGCGTCGGCATCGGGCAGGCCAAGTGCGTGGACATAGCGCTGCCGACGCGCGTCCGGCAACTCGGGCATGCTTGTGCGGATCGCCTGGATGTCCGCATCGGCAATCGACAACGGCGGCAAATCCGGATCCGGGAAGTAGCGATAGTCGTCGGCATCTTCCTTGCTGCGCATCGGCAATGTGCGGTGATGGGCGGCATCGTACAGGCGCGTTTCCTGCACGATGGTCTCGCCGTTTTCGAGTGCGCGGATCTGCCGCTCGATTTCGTATTCGATGGCCTTTTCGACAAAGCGGAACGAATTGACGTTCTTGATTTCGGTGCGTGTGCCAAGCTTTTCCTCACCCACTCGGCGCACCGATACGTTGGCATCGCAGCGAAATGAGCCTTCGGCCATATTGCCGTCGCAGATTCCCAACCAGCGTACGAGTGTATGTACCGTGCGCATGTAGGCCACGGCCTGCGTCGCCGAACGCAACACGGGCGCGGACACGATTTCCAGCAATGGCGTGCCGGCCCGATTCAGATCGATGCCGGTGTGCGCATGAAATGCATCGTGCAATGATTTGCCGGCGTCTTCCTCCAGATGCGCACGCTCGATTTGCACGTCGATCCATGTGCCATCGTAAAGCCGCACCGACAGACGACCTTCGCCGACAATCGGCGACTCGTATTGACTGATCTGGTAGCCCTTTGGCGAATCCGGGTAAAAGTAGTTTTTGCGCGCAAATACACTGTGTTGCGCAATGCGCGCATTGATCGCCAAACCAAAGCGGATGGCCTTGTCCAGCGCTGCGCGATTGGGTACCGGCAGCGTGCCCGGCAAGCCTACATCGATGACGCTGGCCTGTGTGTTCGGCTCGGCGCCGTATGCAGTGGACGATCCGGAAAACAACTTGCTCACGGTCGTGAGTTGCGCGTGAATTTCCAGACCGATGACAGGTTCCCAACCTCGCGAATCGGGAATCGGAAATGCGGAGTCGTTCATGCCGATGGCTCGCGCAAGTGCCAGTCAGTCGCCTGCTGCAGTTGGTGACCGGCGTTGAGCAGGCGCGCCTCGGCGAATGCAGGCGCGATCAATTGCAAGCCGACGGGCAAGCCCTCGCTGAACCCGGCCGGTACGGAAATCGCCGGGAGTCCGGCAAGATTCACGGCCACGGTATTGATGTCGGCGGCATACATGGTCAGTGGGTCCAGGGTTTTTTCACCGAGCTTGAACGCGGTGGTCGGCGTGGTCGGACCGGCAATCAGATCGACCTGAGCGAAAGCAGCGGAAAAGTCGTCCGCAATCACGCGGCGTGCCCGTTGCGCGCGCAGATAATAAGCATCGTAGTAACCGGCCGACAACGCGTAGGTTCCAATCAGGATCCGGCGCTGGACTTCGGCACCGAATCCTTCGCTGCGACTGCGCGTATACAGGTCGTCGAGCGACTGCGGATCGGCGCAGCGATGACCGTAACGCACGCCGTCGTAACGCGCCAGGTTGCTGGATGCCTCGGCCGGCGCAATGACGTAATACGCAGGTATGGCCAGATCCGTGTGTCCAAGGGAAATATCAACGAGTACCGCGCCTTGTTTTTCCAGTTCGCGCAATGCCGCATTCACGGTCGAACCGACGCTGTCGGATACGCCCGTGGCGAAATATTCGCGCGCCACACCAATGCGCAATCCCGCAAGTGGCGCAGACAATTGATCAACACAGGCGTCGCACGGGCAGTCCATGCTGGTGGCATCGCGCGGGTCGTGACCAGCAATTGCGCCGAATACATGCGCACAATCCTCGGCACTGCGTGCGATGACGCCACCACAATCCAGACTGGACGCATACGCGATCATGCCCCAGCGTGAAACCCGACCATAAGTCGGTTTGAGCCCGGTGACACCGCACAATGCCGCCGGCTGCCGGATCGAGCCACCGGTATCCGTGGCCGTGGCATAAGGCACGATACCTGCGGCGACTGCCGCCGCCGAACCACCGGACGAACCGCCGGGAACGCGCCCGGTATCCCAGGGATTGCGCACGGCGCCGAAAAAGCTGTTTTCATTCGACGAGCCCATCGCAAACTCGTCCATGTTCGCCTTGCCGATCGATATGGCGTGAACGGCATTCAGGCGTTGCACCACTGCCGCATCGTACGGGGGCACAAAGTGCTCAAGCATGCGCGACCCGCAAGTCGTTCGAATTCCATTTGTGCAGAAAATATCTTTGTGGACAAAAGGAATTCCGGCCAATTCCGATGCATGATTCTGCTCGATTGCCGCATCGGCAGCGTGCGCGGCTTGCAGCGCTCCTTCTTCGTCAATGGTGATGATTGCGTTGAGCGC
>DASSXQ010000079.1:0-16079 GCA_035703725.1 Rudaea sp. | reverse complement strand
GAAAGTGTCAGTGACCTCGTGCGGCTGCAGCCACTCGCCGCAACGGCATCGTTGGCACCGGCTGCCGGCCCCAAAGCCAATTCCGTGCAGCACCTGCGTCAACCCATTCATATGGTGGCGCCTGTCTATCCGTCCCGGGCCATGCTGGCGGGAATTACCGGTAACGTCGAATTGGCCTATTCGGTTGATTCACGCGGGCATGTGCGCGACATTCGTGTCGTGCAGGCCAGTCCGCCAGGGGTATTCGAACTCGCAGCCAAAACGGCCTTGGGCAGTTGGGCATTCCCTGTGTCGGCATCGGGCGCCCAGCAAACGCAAAAATTTTCGTTCACTCTGAAAGAGCATGAAAGCTCCGACAAATGCCAGCAGCTTACCGGCTCGATGATTTGTCGCCAGCCAGGCGAGTGAATGATCGCAAGCTTGCGTCGCTGCAAGCACAATTCCGCCATTTAACATTTGACGACGCCTGCTTTAACGCGAATTTAATCGTCGTGGTCCTAGCATCAATCCCACTGTATGTTCTGTCGACACTCCTAGGTCAGGTCAGGTCAGGTGACTGGCAGATTACGGTAATCGGGGCAGTAGCTTTGGGCCCAAGGCAGGTGTGTTCCCCCACAACACCTCCTTGGGCCTTTTTATTGATTGCGCCCCCGAAACGGGAACTTGTCGCCAACTGAACAATCAAGAAATGAACGTCGTCTGCAGCCGCCGTTATTGGCCGCATTCATTCCCAATGCGAGTATTCTGCGCTCATGCGTATTCTGGTCATTGAAGACAACAGCGATATTGCCGCAAATATCGGCGATTACCTCGAAGAAAAAGGTCATGTGGTGGACTTCGCCGGCGACGGTGTGACCGGACTGCATCTTGCCGTCGTGCACGATTTCGACGCCATTGTGCTGGACCTCACCCTTCCCGGCATGGACGGGTTGGAACTGTGCAAAAAATTGCGTCAGGATGCACGCCGGCAAACACCGGTTTTGATGCTGACTGCACGCGATGCGCTCGAACAAAAACTCACCGGTTTCGATTCCGGTGCCGATGACTACATGGTCAAGCCATTTGCCTTGCAGGAACTCGAGGCGCGTCTGGCCGTACTGGGTCGCCGCGGCAAAGGGGTGCAAAGCCGGGTTCTGCAACTGGCGGACTTGAATTTCAATCTCGACACGTTGGTGATAACGCGCGGGGGCAAGTCGATCCAACTCAATCCGATCGGCTTGAAACTGTTGCAGCATTTGATGGAATCCAGCCCGTCGGTCGTCACGCGCCAGGACCTGGAGACTCGGGTTTGGGGCGAAGAATTGCCGGACAGCGATTCGCTGCGCGTGCACATTCACGGTTTGCGTGCTGCCATCGACAAGCCTTTCGACAAGCCGCTGATCCACACCCGTCACGGCATCGGCTACCGCATGGTCGATCCTGATGCAGTACCGGCGTAGGCTTCGAAGCCGCATCATCATATCGTTTGCGGTGTTCGGGCTGGGGCTGACGGCGCTGTTTGCCGTTGCCACCATGTACATGCGCGCGCGACTTGAAGACCAACTGATCAACAATTCGCTGGAACGCGAAGTCAAGAATTTCGTCGACTTCAAACGCGACCATCCGCAACCGGATGCGCGTTGGGGCATGACCATCTATTTTGCCGACATCTATGGCGCGAGCAAATTTGCCAATGTTCCATTCGCCTGGCAAAAATACACTACCGGCGTGTATGACATCGTCCAGGCAGACACCACGGGAGATCCACGACCGTACAAGCTTGCGGTGTACAAGGACGCCAATTACTGGGCCTTTCTGCGCCTGGATCAAAGCACGCAAAAGCTCGGCGAACGCCAGTTGCTGATTGCGTTGAGTGTCGGCGTTCTGGCATTTGCGATCTTGTCTTTGCTGATTGGCAAGTGGCTATCGATGCGCGTCATGAGCCCGGTGACCAATCTGGCCGCGCGTGTGCAGCAAATGGGCAAAACCGGCAAAGTCGAACCACTGGCCTCGCATTTTGCCAACGATGAAGTGGGGCAGTTGGCAGCGGCACTGGACGAATACGCGCGCAAGCTGACCAATTTGGTCGAGCGTGATCGCGAATTCAATGCTGACGTCAGTCACGAATTGCGCACGCCACTGGCGGTAATTGCGAGCACCACGGAGTTGATGCTGTCCTCGGAAAGCATCTCGGAGAAGGTTCGTGAACGCCTCAAGCGCATCGAGCGCGCGTCGCGGCAATCAACCGAATTGACCAACGCCCTGCTCCTGCTTTCACGCAGCGAGCGTTCTGCGCCGATCGATGGCGAAACCACGGAAGTGGCAACCATTGTCCAGCAGGTTATTGACGTGTATCGCTCGCATCTGGGCAATAAACCGGTCGAGGTGAAACTCGTCATCGAACAGCCGCTGGAAGTTGTCGCCCCTTCATCCGTGATTGCCGTGGCATTGGGAAATCTGATTGGCAACGCATTCAAGTACACGCCACACGGCGACGTGACCATTACCGTGGGTGCTGGTCGCGGCAAGGTGACCGTGGAAGATTCCGGTCCCGGCATCAAGCCTGAAGATGCCGAGAAATTGTTCGAACGTGGGGTGCGTGGCGAAGGCGCAACCGGCAAAGGTGCCGGGCTGGGTTTGGCCATCGTGCGTCGCTTGTGCGAGTTGTACGATTGGCGCGTGTCGCTTGCTCCGCGCCCGCAGGGCGGGGCAACGGCGACGCTTGATTTTCGTTTGCGCCGGTGAGGCGGATAAGCCGGGAATCAGGAATCGGGGAAAACATCAACAAATGCGTCATTCCGCAGCCGCGAAGCGGAACCCGGATTCCAGCGCCTTTTTGTTTGTCCGCCTTTCGTTCGGCAACGAGAATGGCTGACCAGTCCTTCGCCGACTCCCGTCTCGCTGCTCTTTACACCAATTCCAGCCAACCCCGCTTGTCCGGTGTCTTGCCGTCGAACAGGCCGAAGAACAATTCCTGCATGCGTTTCGTCACGGGTCCGGGTTTTCCCGCGCCAACGGGTTTGCCGTCGACCGAGCGAATGGGGGTAATTTCGGCAGCGGTGCCGCACATGAACAGTTCGTCGCACAGATAGAGATATTCCCGCGGCAGGTCGCGCTCGACGACTTCAATGCCGTCATCACGACCCAGTGTGATCAGCGAGTGTCGAGTAATGCCGTTGAGCAACGCGGCACTTACCGGCGTCGTGTGCAATGCGCCGTCGAAAACCAGGAACAGATTCTCGCCCGCGCCTTCGCTGAGCAGCCCGGACGAAGCCAAAGCGATGCCCTCGCCGAAACCGAGCCGGCGCGCTTCGCGCGCAATCAACTGGCCTGACAAATAGTTGCCGCCGGCTTTGGCACCGCTGGGAATGGTGTTCGGAGCCATGCGCTGCCAGCTTGAAACGCAGGCATCAATTCCCGCCTCCAGTACGCCAGCACCGAGATACGCACCCATCTGCCATGCAGCAACGGCAACGTCGATGGGCGTTTGCGCGGACAATCCGAAACCGCCAAGTCCGCGAAATGCCACCGGCCGCAGATAGGCTTGCTCGAGTTTGTTCGCGCCAATCACATCGCGCGATGCCTTTGCCAATTCGTCGATCGCGTACGGAATCGGCATGTCGTATATCTTTGCAGAATGATACAAACGCTTGAGATGGTCGGTCAGGCGAAAAATCGCCTGACCCTTGGGCGTTGGATAACTGCGAATACCCTCAAACACCGAAGAGCCGTAATGCAAGGCATGCGACATGACATGTGTGGTCGCCTCGGCCCACGGTTTGATTGCGCCGTTTTGCCAGATGAACTGCGGGTATTGCTGGGCCATGAGTGTTTTCCTGTGTGGCGCGCACCGACGAGTTCCACAGAATATGGCATGGTTGCCACTCGTGTCGACTTGGGGGCGTACCTGAAACCGTAGCGCCCGGATTTTCGTGACAATTACTCGGCCGTAACCTGCGTGCGGCAAGCCTTCTCCCCAAACGTGCTTGGGGGAGAGGGTTGAGTGCAGGGTAAACGTCTCAGCTTGCCGAACCGTCGGACGAACTCGACATCCTGCTCTCGCTCACTCCAGCACCAGCTCCAATGGATAAAGACTGTTTGGGCAGAGTGGAGGGTTGCATTGCCCGACAATCAGGATTGGAGTCGCGCGCACACTGCCAGCGTGGCGCGTGCGCGATTGAGTGTGTAGAAGTGAATTCCCGGTGCACCACCCTCGATCAGCTGTCGGCACAGACGGGCAACGACATCGGCACCAAATTCGCGGATCGACGCAGCATCGTCGCGAAACGCTTCCAGGCGCTTTCCGATCCAGCGAGGAATTTCCGCGCCGCACATTTCCGAAAAGCGGCGCAATTGCGAATATTGCGAAATCGGCATGATGCCCGGGATGATCGGAATGGTGACGCCGGCAGCGCGCGCATCGTCAACGAAGCGGAAATAAGCATCGGCGTTGAAAAAATATTGCGTGATTGCGCCATTGGCCCCGGCGTTGACCTTGGCCACGAAGTGCTTCATGTCTGCGTGTGCGTCGCCGGATTGCGGATGCATTTCCGGGTAACACGCCACTTCGATGTGGAAAAATCCGTCATGCTCGCGGCGAATGAATTCGACCAGATCGCTGGCGTAGCGAAAGTCGCCATGTGTCGCCATGCCGGAAGGCAAATCACCGCGCAGTGCGACGATGCGCCTGCATCCCATTGCCTTGTATTCTTCCAGCAGCTTGCCGATTTCCGCGCGTGAGCCACCCATGCACGACACATGCGGTGCGGCTTCCATGCCGTGATACCCGCGCAAGCGTCGCACGGTTTCCGGCGTGTAGCTCAAGGTCGAACCACCCGCGCCGAATGTGACGCTGGCGTATTCGGGATTCAGCGCCTTGAGTCTTGGCAGCGCCGCGTCGAGAACACTACGCTGCTCGTCGGTTTTCGGCGGAAAGAATTCCAGCGAGACGGGAATGGGGAATGGGGAATCGGGAATCGGAACAGCCATGATGTGGCTCCGTGTCACTCAAATGCGTCCGCCAACATGTTGGGACGTGCAAAGAATTGAATACGCCAAGCCCTGCATGGCAGGAGGCGTGGTCGACGCGTGGGACCGGTGGGGAATCGAGAGCCAATACCCGATTCCCCATTCCCGATTCCGGGCACTCAATACCGATAATGCTCCGGCTTGTACGGTCCATCCACCGGCACGCCGAGGTAATCGGCTTGCGCCTGAGTAAGCGTGGTCAGCTTCACGCCGATCTGCGCGAGGTGCAGACGTGCGACTTCCTCGTCGAGCTTTTTCGGCAGGCGATAGACGTTTTTCTCGTAGGCATCCTTGTTCTTCCACAAGTCGATCTGCGCCAGCGTCTGATTGGAAAAACTATTCGACATCACAAACGCCGGGTGGCCGTGCGCGCAACCGAGATTGACCAGACGACCTTCCGCAAGCAGATAAATGCTGCGGCCGCTCGGGAACGTGTAGCGATCAACCTGTGGCTTGATGTTTTCGTGGCGTATGCCGGGCAATGCCTTCATCGCATCGACCTGGATTTCGTTGTCGAAGTGACCGATGTTGCACACCAGCGCGTTGTCCTTCATTGCCTGCATGTGCGCAACGGTGATGATGTCGCGGTTTCCCGTGGTGGTGACGACGATATCGACTTCGCCGACGACGTCTTCCACGGTCTTGACCTCAAAGCCTTCCATCGCCGCCTGCAAGGCATTGATCGGGTCGATTTCGGTGACGATCACGCGTGCGCCGAAACCACGCAACGAGTGCGCCGAGCCCTTGCCGACATCGCCGTAACCGCAGACCAGCGCAACCTTGCCGGCAATCATCAGATCGGTTGCACGCTTGATGCCGTCGGCCAGCGACTCGCGGCAGCCATAAAGATTGTCGAACTTCGACTTGGTCACGGAATCGTTGACGTTGATCGCCGGCACCAGCAATTTGCCGGCTTCCATCATTTGATACAGACGGTGCACGCCGGTGGTGGTTTCTTCGGAAACACCCTTCCAGTCCGCGGCCACGGTCTTCCAGAAACCCGGGCGTTCTTTGCGTGTGCGCTTGAGCAGATCCTTGATGACTTGCTCTTCGTGGTTGGAGCCAGGTGCATCGACCCAGTTGTCGCCTTCTTCCATCTGCACGCCCTTGTGGATCAGCAGCGTTGCGTCACCGCCGTCGTCGACGATCAACTCGGGCCCTGAGATCTTGTGGGTGCCGTCGCCCGGATGGGTAAGCATGTCCAGCGTGCAATCCCAATATTCCTCCAGGGTCTCGCCCTTCCATGCAAACACCGGTACGCCCGATGCGGCAATGGCGGCGGCAGCGTCGTCCTGAGTCGAGAAGATATTGCACGAGGCCCAACGCACGGATGCGCCGAGTGCCGCAAGTGTTTCGATGAGTACGGCGGTTTCCTTGGTCATGTGCAGCGAGCCGGACAGGCGTACACCCTTGAGCGGTTGTTGCGGGGCGTACTGCGCGCGGATCGACATCAGCCCCGGCATTTCCTGCTCGGCCATGCGGATGCGTTTGCGCCCGAGTTCAGCCAGGGAAATATCGCGGACCTTGTAATCGTGTGATGCAGTTTCTTTGGCGACAGCGTTCATGGACCTACTCCGTATGTTTGTGGCCACATTGGCGAACAGCAGCCAATGCGGTCACGGGAATCGAGCGCCCTTGCAAAGGGGAAATACCTGCCGAGCGTCTCCTGCGGTCAGATGCGTTGCCGGACGAGTTGCCGGGTTTGCGCGACCCATTTTGCGCAGGATGCAGCGCTCCTCGGCGGGTGCGAGGGAACGCGCATTATATCGCTTATTCCGGATGAAGCGATATATGCGTGCGGCCCGACTTGATCGGTATGCCGACGCCAGATTCCGGCTGGCATGACAGGAAGCGTTCGCCATGCCCGCGCGACCCGGATAAGCTTGTCGCCATGAAAACGCCGATGGATGAACTGCGTCAGGTCGAATTCCTGCCGTCGGATGGGCCGTTGCGCGACAATGTGCGTCGTCTGGGTGCGCTGGTAGGCGATTTGCTCGTCGAACAGCAGGGCGATGCGTTTTTCGAGCAGGTCGAAGTGGTGCGGCGTGCCGCGATTCGACGCCGCGAGTCGGGATGCGCATTGGATTCACTCGCCGGGCAACTGGCCGGGCTGGATGCACGCCTGGCGCATACGCTCTCGCGTGCGTTTTCCACCTATTTTCAGGTGGTGAATCTGGCTGAGCGTGTGCACCGCATCCGCCGTCATCGCGACTATCAGGTGGCACAGGCGGGACCCCAACCCGATGGGCTGGAAGATGCGCTGTTGGCGTTACGCGATGCAGGCATCGACGCACTGCAACTGAGGCAGTTGTTCGACAAGCTCGATATCGAACCCGTATTCACCGCACACCCCACCGAAGCGGTGCGACGATCTTTGCTGGAAAAAGAACAGGAGATGACCCGCTGCCTGATTGCCGATTTCGACGCCTCGCGCCCACCAACTGAACGCGAGGCGGAGTTGAGCCGTCTGCACATGGCGTTGACCGCAGGTTGGCAGACCAGCGAAGCCAGCGCGGTGCATCCGACGGTGCAGGACGAACTCGAGCATGTCGGTTTTTATCTGACCGGTCCGTTGTATCGCGTCGTGCCCGTGTTATACGAAAGCCTGAGCCGGGCGTGGTCGCAGGCGTACGGCGAGCCTGTGCCGCAGGTGCGCATCTTGCGTTTTGCATCGTGGGTCGGCGGCGACATGGATGGCAATCCCAGCGTCGGCGCCGACACGATCCGTACGGCACTCACGGCGCAGCGCGCGCAGGTATTGCAGCGATATGTCGGTGACCTTGGCAAACTCGCGCGCCTGCTGAGCCAGACACAAGCGCGGGTGGAGATTTCTGCGCCGCTACGCGAGCGTCTGGATGCATACTCGCGTGCGTTACCTGCAGCAGCCGCGGCGATCCGGCCACGTCATCGCGACATGCCGTATCGCTGTCTGGTGACCCTGATGCAGGTCAAGCTAAACGCCACGCGCCTCGACGCCGAACACGCATACGGCAGCGTTGCCGAGATGGAAGCGGATTTGAACCTGATCATCGGCAGCCTGAAGCAACACAAAGGCGCACATGCCGGCGCGTTTGCGGTGCAACGCCTGCTGTGGCGCGTGCGTACGTTCGGGTTTCATCTGGCGCGACTGGACGTGCGTCAGGATGCGCGCGTCCACGACGACGCACTGGCGACGCTGCTTGAGGATGCGCAATGGACGCAACGCGACGCCGCGCAGCGCGCCGAGCGCTTGCGTGGTTACGCTGCAGGAACGCAGAATTTTGTTCGCAGCAACGATGCCGCCGTGCAGGCGCTACGCGATGTGTTTGCCGAATTGGCCGACGCACGCGTGCGCTATGGCAGCGATGCAACCGGGCCGTACATCATCAGCATGGCGCGTTGCGCGGCGGACGTGCTCGCGGTTCTCGCACTGGCGCGTCTGGGTGGCCTGGTGGACGAACACGGCCGCGTGCCACTGGATGTCGCGCCCTTGTTTGAAACCGTGGACGATCTCGAACACGCGGCCGGCAGTCTGGCTTCGTTGCTCGCCGACCCGGTTTATGGTGAACATCTTTGTGCGCGCGGCAATCGTCAAATGGTGATGCTTGGTTATTCGGACAGCAGCAAGGATGGCGGTATCCTCGCCTCGCGCTGGGTGTTGCAATGCGGACAGGCGCAACTGCTCGAAGTCGCAAAGGCAAATGGCGTTACCGTTACTTTTTTTCATGGCCGCGGTGGCAGCATAAGTCGCGGTGGAGGTTCGCTCGTGCGCGCCTTGATGGCGTCGCCGGCGGGCAGCGTCGCCGGTACGTTGCGCCTGACCGAACAAGGTGAAGTAATCCATCGCAAATACGGCATTCGAGCCCTTGCGCTGCGCAGTCTTGAGCAGATGGTCGGTGCAACCGTGCGTGCCAGCCTGCGTCCCGCGCAAAGCGACCCGCGCGTTTCGCGCTGGCACGGCATCATGCAGGAAATGGCGCGCGACAGTCGCCAGGCGTATCGCGAATTGGTTGGCGGCGAAAATTTCGTTGCCTATTTCCGCGCCGCTACTCCGATTGACGTGATCGAGCGCATGGCACTGGGCTCACGTCCGGCGCGGCGTCGGCAAATGCGCGGGGTGCAGGATTTGCGCGCCATTCCGTGGGTATTTGCCTGGACGCAATGCCGCTGCATTCTCACCGGTTGGTACGGATTGGGCAGCGCCATCGAGCGCGGCATCGAGCGGTACGGTGAGGCGCAACTGGCCGAAATGGCGCGCAATTGGCCATTTTTTCGCGCCCTGCTCGACGATGTGGAAATGGTTCTGGCAAAAACCGACATGGATATTGCCGAACGTTTCTCGCGTCTTGCCGGCGAATTGCACGCGCCGTTTTTTGATTTGATACGCGCCGAATTCCGGCGCAGCGTCGACGGCATCCTGCGCTTGAAAGGGCGCGACAAATTGCTGGCCGATGATGCGCGACTGGCGTTGTCGATCCGTCTGCGCAACCCTTATGTCGATCCGATGAGTCTGATGCAGGTGGACTTGTTGCAACGCTGGCGCGCAGGTGATCGCGAAGACGACGCGCTGTTGCGCGCGCTGGTTGCGACCGTCAATGGCGTCGCGCGTGGTTTGCAGAATACCGGCTAAACGCGGCTCACTCGTCGCCGCGCAGCAACGAGCCAAACGTCAGATAAAACGCGTTGTGTCCATTCTGCGCGTAACCATAACCGAGAAAAATCGGACCCAGGAAGGTGTCCACGCCGAGGAACAGACTTCCGGCGGCGATCGGGTCGCGTCCAAGATCGCGGCGTGCATCCCACGTCCCGCCGGCTTCCAGGCTGCCGCCCAGATACACGGGCACGCTGAACAAATGCTGGGCATCGGTGAGTTGCCGAAAGTAAATGCCACGCACCAGCGCCGTCTGTGTCGCGAACAATTGATCTTGCGTGTAGCCGGACAAATGCGCCAGACCACCGAGCGAACCATATGCCGCGAGTTGGCGATTGTCTTCTCCACCGCTGGATGAATTCACGTCAAGGCCAAGCAACCAGTGATTGGCTCCGGACGAAAACGCCTTGTCCCAGCGCACGCGGGTTATGCCGGCCGCACCACTGGAGCCGAGTTGCGTGAGCAGTGATTCCTGCGAGACATCCAGACGCATGCCGCTGCCGGGAAATCCCGAGGCGTCGAGTGTGTCGTAAATCCCGCGAACCACAATGCCGCCGAACCGGGACGAAAAGTCGGAAAATTCCGGCGTCCCGATGCGCAGGTGTGCCGCGTCGCGGCCATATTCCAATGCCGTGGACCATTGCAGGTTCGCGTCCGGCGACCAGCCCAATTCGATCGCTCCGAGGGCCCGGCTACGTCGATATTCGGCGAAATCAATGGTTTCACCTGAATTGAGTGGAAAATTGTAGGCCTTGTATTGCAAGTACGGCGCTGCGAAAAACTGGCCACGTTCACCGAACGGCTGCAGGAATTCACTGTACAACTCCGTCACATGACCCAGCCGCACCCGATTGCGGCTTTCTCCACCGAGATCGTTGAGACCGGTGAAATTGGCTTCGGTAAACAACTGGTAGCTGTTGCGTCCGGCGAAATTGTCCGACAAGCGCAGTCCCAGACGCAGAAAGTTCGGACCCCAACCTTTGTCGACAGGCAAGACCTGCAGACCGGTCTTGCCATCGATTTTTTCCAAATCATAAGTAATCCGCTCGTAACTGCCTTCACCATATGCCAACCCGATCTCCTTCTCGAGCTGCCCGGGATCAAGCGGCTTGCCGACCACATCCGACAAACGCTGGGCCACGTAACGAGCCGTGCGGCTGCGGTTGTGCAGTACATCCAGGAACGTGATCAGTGGCGGGTCGAATGCGCGTTGGCGATGGTGGGCGGCGAAGAGCGCGTAGTCGGCGGCGTCCACCGCGTCGCGTCGCAACTTCCCGACCGCCGCGTCGGCAGTTGCTTCGCCGCTGGCGACAGCATCGCGCGATCGCTCGAACGCCGTGCTGTCCAGATCGCCCAGATCCGGAGTGAGCAGCACATCATCCGGACCAAGGCTGGCAAGTTGAAAATCGGTTTGTCGTTTCATCAGCGCCGTCAGCATCTGATTGGCAATGCTGAACGGTGAATTGAGCGTTTTTTCGTCGGCCAGTGGTTGACTCACGTTGACCACAATCAGCCGCTGCGCGCCCATCGCGCGAGCCACGTCCACTGGCACGTTGTCGGAAATGCCGCCGTCCACGAGCAAATGGCCCTGGTAGTGGATCGGCGCAAACGCTCCGGGAACCGACATGCTGGCACGAATGGCCATGGCCAGATCGCCGTGGGAAAACACCACGCGGTTGCCGCTGCCGATATCCGTCGCAATGGCACGAAACGGTATCGGTAGCGAATTGAAATTGCCGATGTCCAGCGTCGAAAGCAATAGGCGACGCAACAACAATTGCAGCTTCTGGCCCTGCACCGCACCGCGCGGCAACGCAATCCGGCCATCGCGCAAGCCCAGCTCGATGCCACCGAGAAAGCGCAGTTCATCCTGCTTGCGCCGCATCGGCAATTCATCGCGCGGCGGATCGTCGCTGAACATGTCTTTCCAGTCGATGCCATCGAGAATGGCTTCGATTTCATCCACGTGGTATCCGGCCGCATACATGCCGCCGACGATCGCACCCATCGAAGTGCCGGTAATGCAATCGATCGGCACATGCTCGCGTTCGAGCACTTTGAGAACGCCGATATGTGCGGCACCACGGGCGCCGCCACCCCCCAGCACCAGACAGGTCTTCGGCCGAGGCGTCTGCGCATGGGCGACGACGCCGACGAATGTCAACGCAACGATGAGCAATCCGGAAAACAGTTTCTTCATGACAACGATCCACAGGCGGATTTTGTGGCTTGCATCAAGCCTACCGGATTCGTCGCAATGCGGGAACGAATCAACCTTCCAGATCTTGCCAGCGTGCGTAAGCCTGATCCAGTTGTGCCTGCAATTGGGCCAGTTCGGAGTTGGCAGCAACAATCGCCGCATTGTCCTGCTTGTAGAACGCAGGATCGTTTATCGCCAGGGTGCGCGACGCGATGTCGGTTTCCAGTGCCTCGATTCGTGCCGGCAACTGCGCAAGCTCGCGCGCATCCTTGTAACCGAGTTTGCGTTTTGGCGTCATGGAATTGGGATGCTCGGGCGCCGCAACCAGCGGTGTGGGCGTGGGCTCGGTCGGAGTCTGCGACCGCATCGACGCGGTGCGCGACATATCGGGTCGTTGCCGCAACCAATCGCTGTAACCGCCAACATATTCGCCAACCCGACCGTCGCCTTCGAGCACCAGCGTGCTGGTCACCACGTTGTCGAGAAATTCGCGATCATGCGAAACCATCAGCAAGGTGCCTTTGTAGGAGGCAAGCAGTTCTTCAAGCAGTTCGAGTGTTTCGACATCCAGATCGTTGGTCGGCTCGTCCATTACCAGCAGATTTGATGGTTGCGCGAACAGTTTTGCCAGCAGCAAACGGTTGCGCTCGCCGCCGGACAAACGCGTGATCGGCGCGCGCGCGCGTTCCGGCGAGAACAGAAAATCCTGCAGATAGCCAAGCACGTGCTTGCGACTGCCGCCGATGTCGATGTATTCGCGACCTTCGCTGACGTTGTCCAGGGCGTTGAGGTCATTGTGCAGCGTATCGCGGTGCTGATCGAAATAGGCAATCTGCAAGCTGGTGCCACGCACAATCTCGCCGCCTTGCGGTTGCAGTTCGCCAAGCAACAATTTCAAAAGTGTACTTTTGCCAGAACCATTCGGGCCAATGACGCCGACCCGATCGCCGCGCAAAATCGTCGTCGAAAAATTGCGCAGCAGCATGCCTTGATTGCTTTCGCGGAGTGGATTGGCCGCGCCAGCGGCGTAACCCACTGCTGCCGCGTGAGTGTTCGACAGGGACTGCGTCACCTCCCACGAATAATCGACCGCGCGCACCTCGATCACCTTCTTGCCCGAAGCCTGCGCCGTTGCCAGCGCCATCTTCGCGTTGCCGGTCAATTCGCGCCGCTGTGCGCGCTCGCGGCGCAAGGCTTTCAAATCGCGCACACGACCTTCGTTGCGTGTGCGCCGCGCCTTGATGCCCTGACGGATCCATACTTCTTCCGCCGCCAGCTTCTTGTCGAACAAGGCATTGGCCTGAGCTTGCGCGTGCAGGCGTTCTTCGCGACGGCGCAGATAATTGGCGTAATCGCCCGGCCATGACGTGACGTCACCGCGATCGATTTCAACGATGCGCGTGGCCAGCGCGCGCAGGAAACTGCGATCATGGGTAACGAACACCAGACTGGCATCGAAGCCGCGCAGGAATTCCTCCAGCCATGCGATTGCTTCGATGTCCAGATGATTGGTCGGTTCGTCCAGCAACAACAAATCCGGTGCACTCACCAGCGCCTGCGCCAGCAGTACGCGCCGCTTCATGCCGCCGGACAAGGCCGCAAAGTCGGCGTCTTCAGGCAGATCCAGTCGCGTCAATACCTGCTGCACACGCTGATCCAGATCCCAACCGTGTTGCGCCTCGATTTTCGTCTGCACTGCGCCAAGCGCGGCCATGGCGTCGGGCCCGGTGCGGTGACTGGCGATCAAATGATGGTACTGCGCCAGCAGCGTGCCGAGTTCACCCAAACCGGCGGCAACCACCTCAAACACGCTCCCCGACGTGTCTTGCGGCACTTCCTGGGTCAGTCGCGCAATGCGCACGCCGCCAGTCAGGCGGACCTCGCCGTCATCGGGTTTGATCTCGCCGGCAAGCAAGCGCAGCAGGGTGGATTTGCCCTCGCCATTGCGCCCGACAACACACACACGCTCGTTCGCCTCGATCGTCAGATCGACGTGTTCAAGCAACAGTGGACCGCCGACACTGTAGTCGACGCGTTGGAGTTGGATCAGGGGCATGGATAGCAACAAAGACAGGGTTTCAGGAAAATTTCCGATTTGAAATCTTGCCGGAAATCGAAATTCCCGCCGTCAAGACAAATTCCATCAAATGCAATTTCTTGCAAGGCAACCGCCGGGGGAACCGCTGCACGGCTGGCAGAAGTAACATGGTACCCAGAAAGTTCGCAGCCCGTGTCGGGTGGCACCTGCATCAGGCCGTGCGCAGGTTGCTGGATTTGTCCGGATGTACGTTTGGGTGCGCGGAGAACCCGATGCAGTCTCAGCCCATGAGAAGCCTGCAGACAGGATGGCAATACTGATACCACGCAATCATTGTCAGCCAAGGAGGAAGGGAAATGAAGAGATATTTCGGCTTGATCTTGCTCGTACTGCTTTCTCATTCCGCGTTTGCCTATTCACCCGCAGCGGGCCTGTGGTGGAATCCGAATGAATCCGGCCGCGGTTACACCATCGACGTGCAGATGGACGGCGAACCTTTTTCGCGTTGGGCGCATTCAGGTCGTGGTGGCGGCCAGCGAACCGACCCGGTTCGCTGGCGTTGATTGATTGGCGTCTGCAACGCGCACCGCATGCGATCATCAATGCATGGCCGCAACCGGTCGGCGCGGTACCGGCTGGAGCCAGCGTGGTGCGAAGCAATCGGTCGCCGCAGCGCCTTTGACACAACGCGAACCAGTTGCCAAGTTGGTGAAGGCCGCCGAGGTGGGAATGCGTATCTGCCGATCCCCGGATCGTTCATGGTGACCGTGCCGTGCATTACCAATCGCAACGGCTTGCATCGGGTTAAACCAACCCCATTTGATTGGCGTCCAACCATGAAAACGGAACCATTGCCATGTTGACCTTCATCCTCTGGCTGCTGCTATTGGTATTTTGCTGGCCGATTGCGCTGCTGGCGCTGATTTTGTACCCGTTCGTATGGTTGATCATGTTGCCGTTCCGCTTGCTCGGCTTCGCCGTTGAGGGCGTGTTCTCGTTTCTGCACGGCGTGCTGTTGTTGCCGGGTCGGGTGTTGCGCGGAAAGCCTTGACCTTCTTGTTCGATGGCAACCAATGCAGTTCATGAACTGGCAGCGCTTGACAAGCGACGGGCCGCACGTGGCGGCCCGTTGATCGTGATGCATGGGTAGCAACACCCCCATCTGCCCTTCGGTCGCCTTTCCCCGCGCTTGCGGGGAAGGGAAGAAAGGGCACTGCTTCGTGTGTGTTGCCGGGCAAGGAAAGCCGATTTACTTCAGTTTTGCATCGGCACGCAGCGCTTCGGCCTTGTCGGTTTTCTCCCAGGAGAATGCGGTGGCATTGCACTTTTTGCCGGCGCCGTTGGTGTAGCTGATTTTTTGCGGATCGCGACCAAAGTGGCCGTAGCTCGCGGTGCGCTGATACATCGGGTGGATCAAGTCGAGCATCTGCAAGATGCCGTACGGGCGCAGATCGAAATGCTTGCGGATCAGTTTCTCGATCTTGTCGTCGGAAATCTTGCCGGTGCCGAACGTGGTGGCGGAAATCGATGTCGGATGCGCCACGCCGATTGCGTAGCTGACTTGTATTTCGCAGCGGTCGGCGATTCCGGCGGCGACGATGTTTTTGGCCACATAGCGCGCAGCATAGGCAGCCGAACGATCAACCTTCGATGGGTCCTTGCCGGAAAACGCGCCGCCGCCGTGGCGCGCCCAGCCGCCGTAGGTGTCTACGATGATCTTGCGTCCGGTCAAACCGCAATCGCCAACGGGACCGCCGATGACGAATTTGCCGGTCGGATTGATATGGAACTTCGTGCCCTTGTGCAGCCATTTGTTCGGCAGCACGGGCTTGAGGATGTGCTCGCGCACGGCCTCGATCAGATCTTTCTGTTTGACTTCCGGGTCGTGCTGGGTGGAAAGCACGACGGCATCAATCGCGGTGGCGACGCCATTTTCGTAGCGCAACGTGACTTGCGATTTCGCGTCCGGGCGCAGCCAGCCGAGCTTGCCGGACTTGCGCACCTTGGCCTGCTGCTCGACCAGACGATGCGAGAAATGAATCGCCGCCGGCATGAAGGTTTTGGTTTCATTGGTTGCGTAGCCGAACATCAGGCCCTGATCGCCCGCGCCTTGTTCTTCGGGCTTCTTGCGATCCACGCCTTGATTGATGTCGGGGGATTGCTTGCCGATCAAGTTGAGCACGCCGCACGTTGCGCCGTCGAAA
>DASSXQ010000117.1:0-6813 GCA_035703725.1 Rudaea sp. | reverse complement strand
GCATGAAGGTCTTGGTTTCATTGGTCGCATAGCCGAACATCAGGCCCTGGTCGCCGGCGCCCTGTTCTTCGGGCTTCTTGCGGTCCACGCCCTGATTGATGTCCGGCGACTGCTTGCCGATCAGATTCAACACGCCGCAGGTGGCGCCGTCGAAGCCGACATCGGAGGAGTTGTAGCCGATGTCGAGGATGACGCGGCGCGTGAGCGCTTCCAAGTCGATCCATGCCGACGTGGTAACTTCACCGGCGACAATCGCCACGCCTGTCTTGACCATCGTCTCGCAAGCCACGCGCGCGCGTTTGTCCTGCGCGAGAATCGCGTCGAGTACGGCGTCGGAAATCTGGTCGGCGACCTTGTCCGGATGGCCTTCGGAGACCGATTCGGAGGTGAAGAGGGTGTTGCTCATCGACGTTATATCCTTGTGTTCGGATAGAGAGATGAAACGGGGTCGGCATGATACACCCGAGCGCCGGGGTTTGCAGCAGGCTCAATGCTCGCCGAAGTACTTGCCCACGCGTTGTTTCCAGTCCGGCGCGTTGATGCGTTTGAGCAACGATGTGCCAATTGCTGCGCGCAACGGGCTTTGCGCCGGCAGCGCGAACGCGTAGTCCTGACGCTCCGGAATCAATGGCGGTACGCGCGGCTTGTTGCGATGGTTTTGCTGGATTTCGTGGCGCAGCAGTGACGCATCGTAGACCACGGCGTCTACCCGGCCGGCAGCAAGATCGCCGCGTGCTGCGTCCGGATTCGTGGCCCGGGTGTAGTCCAAATCATGACGCGCCAACCAGTCGGCGCTGGTGCTGGCCGGCACGCTGGCGACATGCACGGTTGCGCTGCTGACTGCATCGAGCAGGCTTTCGACGCGCGGTGCGCTCGCCTGCGTTGTGGTTCAGGTAAACCCATCAGCGCCGCAAAAAAAGGTTTGCGCGACGGTCTGGTTCGGGCTTGGGCGGTTGCCCGAAATTCTGCGCCGGGTTATGCAGCCAGAGCGAGAGTATCCGCGAGTTGCGCAAAGTAATCGCGGGTCAAGCGCAATTGTTCGCTGGCTGACTCGGTTCGCACCGCGATGTGCCGGAATTCGGCGACATCCAGCCGGGCCGTGCCGCAAACTGCGCCTTGTTGGACGCAAGCAGCTCGATTTTCAAAGCTGTATTTGTCATTTGCCTTGAAGTACCAACCAAGATGTTTTCGCGCAATGCGCACACCTTGGTGCTCGCCATAGAATTCGTGCAAATGTCTGAGATGGCCGACCAGAATATCTCTTGCGGCTTCCGGCGCGGGGTCCGCCAGCACTTCACCCGTGGCGAGATAATGCGCGATCTGACGAAAAATCCACGGGCGTCCCTGTGCGGCGCGACCGATCAACAGACCGTCGCACTTTGTATAGTCGAGCACGTCGCGAGCCTTTTGCGGCGTGTCGATGTCGCCGTTGGCAAATACCGGAATGCGTACTTCTTGTTTGATCGCGGCGATGGTGTCGTATTCGCATTGTCCGTTGTACAAATCCGCGCGCGTGCGCCCGTGCACGGCCAGTGCGGCGATACCGCTTTCCTGCGCAATGTGCGCGATGCGCAGGCCGTTTTTGTTGTCGCGATTCCAGCCGGTGCGAATTTTCAGCGTCACCGGAACATCCACGGCAGCCACAACCGCCGGCAGAATGCGCGCGACCAGCGCTTCGTCCTGCATCAGCGCGGAACCGGAATACACGTTGCAGACTTTCTTTGCCGGGCAACCCATGTTGATGTCGATGATCTGCGCGCCGAGATCGGCGTTGTAGCGCGCCGCGTCGGCGAGCATGCCCGGATCGTAGCCGGCGATCTGCACGCTCACCGGATCGGGCTCGCCCGCGTGATCCATGCGCTGCAGCGATTTGCGCGTGCCCCACAAACGCGGGTCCGACGTGGTCATCTCCGTCGTCGCCAAGCCCGCGCCCAAGCGTTTGCAAAGCTGCCGAAACGGTTTGTCGGTTACGCCGGCCATCGGCGCAAGGCCAATCGGTGGGTCGATGAGGTAGGGGCCAATGTGCATGCGCCTATTCTACGATGCACGGATGTCTCGAAGCAGGTTTTACTTCCCGAAACGCTCGATCACCGCATCAAACCGCGGCATCGCCGGCGCGGTACCGACCGTTTCGGTGGACATTGCGGCGACGCGGTTGGCGTGTTCGATGCTGCGTCGGAACGGTGCGTTGTGGAACAGCGACATCGCGGCGACCAGGCCGCCGCTGAACGCGTCGCCGGCACCGGTGGTGTCGATGGCTTTGACCTTTTCCGGTGGCAGGCGGTAATGCGTTGCCGAGTCGCCGCGCTTGTCGTCGCCGTGCGAGACGAAGCAGCCTTGCGCGCCGAGGGTGATGACGACGGTTGCCACATCGAGTTTGCGTGCCAGCATGTGCAGATCGGCATCGTCGCGTTGCGCCAATGTTTCCGGGTCGATCGCGGTTGCGGCGAAGCGTTCGAGCAGCAACGAGAATTCGGTTTCGTTGGGTGTGACGATGTCGGCGTGTTGCAACAATGCGCGGTCGAGATCGTTGTGTACGGGCGCGGGATTGAACACGCGCGTCAGCCCATGCAGTGCGGCGCTCTCGAATGCGGCGGCAATTGCATCGAGGTTGTTTTCCATCTGCACGAGCAGCGTGCTGGCGTGCCGGAACAGTTCACCTTGCGCACGCACAAATGCAGGATCCAGATGTTCGTTGGCGCCGAAGATCATTGAAATCTGGTTTTGTGCGTTGGCGTCGACGGTAATGCTCGAGGTCGCGGTCGGCTGGTCGTCGCGAATTTGCCAGTGGCAGGGCATGTTTTCGCTGCGCGCAAATTCCTGCGCGAACGTGGCAAAGGTATCGCGACCGATGGCACCGACGAAAGCCGTCGCCACGCCTTGACGCGCGCAGGCGACAGCCTGATTGAACCCCTTGCCGCCGGGGCCGGTGTTGTAGCGGTGCGCGCGCACGGTTTCGCCGGGACGCGCAAAGCGTTCGACGAACCACGCCTGATCCTGCACGTAACTGCCGACGACGACGATCTGCGGCGGCTGCGCGGTATTCATTCAGCGCACCGCGACGGGGTCCACGGCATCGATGCGCCCAACTTTTTTCTGCGGTTCGTGCTTGTGCCGGAACAGAATTGCGAACAGCACGGTCACCACCAGCGAATATGCCGCAAAGCTCAGCCAGATGCCGTGCCAATCCTTGGTGCCGTCGGCGGCGGTGAAGTAGGCGTCGATGAGGATACCACTCAGTGAGCTACCCAATATGGCACCGATACCGTTGGTCATCAGCATGAACAAGCCCTGCGCGCTGGCGCGGACCTGCGCATCGGCCTGACTCTCGACAAACAGAGAGCCGGAAATATTGAAGAAATCGAAGGCCATGCCGTAGACGATGTTGGACAGCAGAATCATCCACAGCAAATCGGTCGGGTTGCCGTAAGCGAACAGGCCGAATCGCAACACCCAGGCGACCATGCTGATCAGCATGACGCGCTTGATGCCGAAGCGGTGCAGGAAGAACGGAATGGCGAGGATGAACAGGGTTTCGGAAATCTGCGACAACGACAACACGATATTGGCGTACTGCACCACGAAGGAATGCTGGTAGGCCGGGTTGTTGCCGAAATCGCTCAGGTACGGATTGCCGTAGGCGTTGGTCAGTTGCAGGGCCGCGCCCAGCGCCATGGCAAACAGAAAGAACACGGCCATCTTGTATTGCTTGAGCAGGGCGAACGCGCGCAATCCCAGCGCGTCGACCAGCGATGTATGTTTGGTATACGCCGGCAGGCAGCGCGGCAGGCTGAAGGCATACAGACCCAGTACAACCGCGGCAATGCCGGCGACATGGAACTGCGCAGGCGAGGTATCCAGATGGCGCAGGCTGATGGTCCACATGGCAACGATGAAACCCACCGTGCCCCAAACGCGAATCGGCGGATACACGGTGACGATGTCCGCGCCATCGGACTTCAGCGCGTTGTACGCGACGGCGATCGACAGCGAGATGGTCGGCATGTAGAAACACATGTTGACCAGCATCACCCAGAACAATACTTGCGGACTGTTGATCGTCGGCACGATGAACAGCATGCACGCGCCAAGCAGATGCAGAACGCCGTACAGCCGTTCGGCGTTGATCCACTTGTCGGCGACGATGCCCATGAGTGCAGGCATGAACAGCGAGGCGATACCCATGGTCGCGAAAATCGCGCCGAACTCGGTGCTCGACCAATGCTGCGTCACGTAACAATAGGTACCAACGGTGGTCAGCCACGAACCCCACACAAAGAACTGCAGGAAGTTCATCACGATCAGGCGAAGTTTCAGGCTCACGGATGCAATCCCCTCGTCATGCTGCAGCCGTGTGCGGCCGCTGGAGTGGCGAGGGTAGAGCAGCCGCGTCCCTGTGCGCAACCTTGTCGCGAACCCGACTGGCGTATCCAACCACGCAACCCTGTTAAACTCGCGCAAGTTCGTGAAGCAAGGGGACCGCGTTGCCCACGCTTGGCATCAGACATCGGTTGCTGGTCAGCCATTTGTTTGCGGTGGTCGTACTGGCCGGTTCGTTCGGCGCGTTCGTCTACGCCATGGCTGCCCAGCAGGTAAAGCTGCGTTTGCAGGCGCAATTGAGCGGTAGCGCGAACTTGATCGCCGGATCGCTCGATGGCAGCCAGTTGTCGGGCGCCGAGCACGATAACGCCGTGCGCCAGGCACTGAATGTGCGCCTGCAGGCAGCGGTCAAGGACTACAGCGATTTGGCGCGCGTGGACATCGTGCGGCATGACGCTGCCGGGGACCACGTGGTCGCCAGTTCCGCAGCAAAAGCATTGCCCGCGGCAAACAACGCCGACTCGGGCGACGCTGAAAATCTGGCCACGCGCGCTCCGGTTTCCGGTGCGGGAGCCTATGCCGTCGTCGTGCATCTGCGCAGCGACGACATCGGCGAGAAATTGTACATTTTGCGTTTGAGTGCGGCCTTGGCATTTCTCGTCTGCGTGCTTGCCGCGCTGATCCTCAGCCGCCATCTGGCGCGGCAAATCCTCGTGCGCATTACCGACCTTGCTGCTCGCTGCCGGGCGTTGGCAAACGGTGACCCGTTACCGCCGCGACGCGCCGGGCCACGCGACGAACTCGACGATCTGACCCGCGAATTCGATGCCATGGCCGGACGCTTGCGTCACGCGGCTGACGGCATGCAACGCGCCCATGTGGCATTGCATGATGCCAACGAACAATTGGAATCGCGTGTGCTTGAACGCACCCGGTCGCTGGAAGGCGCCAATACTCAACTCAAAAGCGAAATCGAAAGTCGCGTCCATGTTGAAGCCCTGTTGGCCGAAGCGGCGCTGACCGATCCATTGACGGGCTTGCTCAACCGCCGCGCCATGATGGAGATGCTCGGCCAGGCGGCGGCGGAGCTGAGCCCGGGCGAGCCCGGACTGAGCGTGATCGTTGCCGACATCGATCATTTCAAGCGAGTCAATGACGTCCACGGCCATGGCCTGGGTGATCGAGTCCTGATCGCGACCGCCAATCAATTGGTGACGTTGGCAGGCGACGGTCACCAACATAATGTTGCGCGTTGGGGCGGTGAAGAATTTCTTGTGCTGTTGCCGCGCATACGTCTTGCGGCAGCGTGCAAACACGCCGATCAAATCCGCCGCAGTATTGCGCAACTGCGCGTTGGCGACGAAGGCTTGCAGGTGACACTGAGTCTGGGCGTTGCCGAGCTCATCGCCGGCGAACATCTTGACGACTGTCTGCGCCGCTGCGATCAAGCCTTGTATCGGGCCAAGGAAGCCGGGCGCAATACGGTCGTTGCCGCACAGGGGGCGTTGTTTGCGACGATGTCGTGACAGAGCCGGGAAGCGGGGACCGGGAAAAGCAAAAGCTCGTCATTCCAGCGCAGGCTGGACTGCGGAGGCCGGATACGGGAACGAACCGTTGCGCAGCAAATGGTCCGCAGGGCTTGCTGCAGGAACGGCATGTAAACCTGTACCTTCTTTTCGCAATTTCCCCGACTGCGCAGGGCAAGCACAATCAGCGGCGCCAACCGGATCCGCGTTTTGCGGGTAACGGATTCGCGGTCGGGTCAGGGACGCAAGAAAATCAAGATCGCCAGCGCGGCGAACAGCAGCGCCGCAACAATGCGCACCGCGCGAACCGGAAGCCGTCCGGCAAATCGCGCACCCAACCACACCGCCGGTACATCGGCGATCAACATGCCGGTCGTGGTGCCGGCGACGACCAGCCAAAGCGGATGATATTCGGCGGCAATCACGGCTGTGGCGATTTGGGTTTTGTCACCGATCTCGGCAAGAAAAAAACTCAACGTTGTCGCCAGCAATACACGATGGCCGGTGCCGCGAGCGGCATCGCTCTCATCGGCATGATCGGGAATCAGCGTCCACGCGGCTACGCAGAGAAAACTCGATGCGACGATCCAGCGCAATACCTGTGGACTGAGCAAGTGCGCAACGAGCGCACCCAATGCGCCGGCCAGCGCATGATTGGCAAGTGTCGCCAATAAAATCCCGAAGCAGATCGGCCACGGTCGCCGGTATTTTGCCGCCAGGATCAATGCCAACAGTTGGGTTTTGTCGCCGAGTTCGGCAACGGCGACGCTGAGCGTGGAAATCAGGAATGTTTCCATCGGAATGATCGCGCTCAGTGCCCCCAACAGCCGGGATAGAAGCCGGGACCGTTGTCCTGTTGAGCGTTGCCGAAAAAGTGTGCGTAAGTATCTTGCGCCCATGTTTCAGCGTCGGCTTGTTGCTCCGGTGTCAATTGCTCCGCGGCCAACTCGAGCCGACGATCAGTCTC
>DASSXQ010000069.1:0-6460 GCA_035703725.1 Rudaea sp. | reverse complement strand
GATGTGCTGAACGCTGCGGCACCTTCGTCCTGCAACTGCGCTCCCAGCGCATCCACATGCAAGCCGCGTTTGGCGAATTGCTCCAGTTCGGCGCGTGCCGGCGCGTCATCCGTGCTCATTGCCGGTTGGAGCGTGCCGTGATCGGCGTAGGCCAGCAAGGTCTTGCCGGGTATGGTGTTGATGGTCAATGGTGCGAACAGGTTTTCCACATAAAGAACGTCGCTGGCTTTCGGATCCTTGGTGCTGGTACTGGCCCATAGCAGTCGCTGGGGTCTGGCACCGGCGTTGAGCAGGCGTCGCATGCGCGCGCTGTCGAGCAGGTTGCAATAGCGCACGTAAGCGCTGCCGGCAACGGCAAGGCCAATCCGGTTATGCATTTCGGCCGGCGTCGTTTCCGCGACCTTGACGTCCCAGCGACTGATGAAAATGGACGCCACGCTGGGTACATCCGGATTGAGGTCTTCGGCAATGCGTCGTTCAACACCGCGCATCCATGCTTCGGCCGCAGCCTGATACTGTGCCGGCGAAAACAGCAGGGTGACGTTGATTGGAACACCGCGATAAATCAGTTCCTCGATCGCGCCAATTCCCGCGGCCGAACCGGGAACCTTGATGTAGAGGTTTGTTGTCGCTGCGCGCGCATGCAAGTCGACAGCCTGCGCGACGGTGCCATCGGTGTCGTCGGCAAGCAGGGGAGATACTTCCAGCGAAACCCAGCCATCGACGCCAGCAGTACGCGTATGGATGGGGTGGAAAATCTCCGCCGCACGGCGCAGATCATCGATGGCCAGATCGAAGAAAATTTGTTCCGGGTCGGTTTTGCGCAATGCCTTGATGGCATCTTTGTAGTCATCCCCGCTACCGATTGCCTTGTCGAAAATACTCGGATTCGAAGTCAGCCCTGTCACGGATAGTCGGTCGCGATAATCAACAAGCGTACCGTCGTCGAGAATTTTGCGAGTTATGTTGTCCAGCCACAAACTCTGGCCGGCCTGATGCAATTGCTGGGTGGAATTTGCCATTTCGTCTCCTTGGCTGGCCGAAATTGATTGTCCGGTTTACGCGGTCCGTGTGCGCCACGCACCACCAATATTTATGCCACAGTCCACGTTAACATTCGCAGAACCAGTTCGGAGCACTCAACTGGCAACAACGCTTTTGCTCGAACTGACGATGGTCTGACTGGCTGTCAGATCCAAGCGGACTTCTGCACGGCACTGCGTCGGTATCAATTCAATGGCAATTGGTTGGGTCGGCTTCGTGCGCCCACAATCCTGCGTTGCTCAGGCTCGACGGGCACCGGTCTGACTTTGCCGAAGCGTCGTGTCTTGCGAACGCACGCAATGGGTGGCGCCTGCACACGCGCGACAGAGGTTCCCAAGGTTCAGCATGCCCGGTGCGCATCACTGACCATTCAACATGCAACGTGCCAACAAGCCCCGCGCCAACATGGCATATTGCCGGCGTCGGAACAGCAAGCGCCAATGACTTCCGCCCAATTGCCGCCACAGCACGGCCGCGCGCACGGCGGCAAGAAGCAGTGCGCGGATTTGATCGACTTGCACGGGTTGATTGAGGTAGTTCGGATTACCGACCACCATCACGCGTGGCCGCAGATGTGAAAGCGTTTCGCTGTACAACTGCGCCAGCCGACCGCTGGGATCGATTTGTCCCGCCTGAGCTTGTTCGGCAATGCCGGACATCCCGACAAGGCGGTCGTGCAGCACGTTGAGCACGTCGCTGCGGCGAGATACGGTCTTCTGCAAGCGCAACACGGTTACTGCAATACGGGTGATGGCAGGGTCGCGCTTGCCGTGTTCGTCAAGCTGATCAATCAGTGTTCTCAAACCCAGTTGCACATTGCCGACGCCAGCGTAAACATCGGCAGCCGTTTCTGCGTCGATGCGAAATACGCTGAGCAGACTCTGGCGCATGGAGTCTGCGTCGCAACTCCCGCGCACGGCAACCTGGCGCACCAGTGCGACTGCCTGGAACAGTCCCGCCATTGCAATGACTCGACTTTCTCTCATGACGTATGTGGTTTCATGCCACCAAACGCGGCATCGGTTGCATCAATGATAGCGCCTCCCAGACATTCATCGTCTCGATAGAAAACTACCGATTGGCCCGGGGTGACCGCGCGTTGCGACGATTCAAATGCGACCGTACAGTGTTCCCCGTCGATTGATACCACGCAGGCCTGATCGGGTTGGCGGTAACGCGTCTTGGCCGTGCAATGAAATTCACGCGCGGGTGGGTGGCCGCTAACCCACGTTGCTTCATTGGCGCGCAATCGGTGCGAATGCAACCAGGCTGTTTCGTTGCCCTGGGCGACATAAAGAATGTTGTCGGCCACATTCTTTCCCACGACGTACCACGGCTGCCCGCTGCTTTCGCTGCGACCGCCGATTCCCAGCCCGGTGCGCTGGCCGAGGGTGTAATACATCACCCCATCGTGTTCGCCGATGCGCCGACCGTCAGGCGTTTGCAATTCGCCTTTTCGTGCGGGGATGTAGCGACCGAGGAATACACGAAAATCACGCTCGCCAATGAAACAGATTCCGGTTGAATCTTTCTTCGCATGTGTCGGCAACTGTGCTTCGCGCGCAATCCGGCGCACTTCGGGTTTGGGCAGTTCGCCAATTGGAAACAGTGTGGCCGCCAATTGTTCTTGCCCGAGCGCGTGCAGGAAATAGCTTTGATCTTTGTTGTCGTCGCGACCGCGCAGCAAGCGATGGCGTCCATCCAGGCAATCCGTGCGCGCGTAGTGACCAGTGGCAATCTTGTTCGCGCCAAGTGCTCGCGCGTGTTCGAGAAACGTCTTGAACTTGATTTCACGATTGCACAGAACATCGGGATTGGGTGTGCGACCCGCGCGGTATTCGTCGAGAAAGTGGGTAAACACCCGATCCCAATAATCCGCGGCGAAATTGCGTGCATGAAAAGCAATGCCGAGTTTTGCGCAGACGCGCAGCGCATCGGTGCGGTCTTGTTCGGCGTGGCATGCGCTCAAACGGTCATCTTCTTCCCAATTTTGCATGAACAAACCGGCGATGTTTGCGCCGGATCGTTGCAACAAAAGCGCAGCAACCGAGGAGTCGACGCCGCCGGAAACGCCAACCACGATTTCAGGGTGGCTGGTCACAAGTATCCAATCACGTCGAGGGGGAAGCGTTGGCCGGCCAGCCAGTCGTCAATATTGCGCAGTACCATCGGGCTGCGCAGTCGTTGCGGCGGAGCCGCGGCGATTTCGTCTCGGGTCAACCACACGGCACGTTCGATGCCGACATCCAGTGGTTGGCGTGGATCGTGAACGGTGGGCTGCGCGGCAAAGGCGAAGCGCAGAAAATGTCGATCGCCGTCGCGATTGGTCCACTGATACACGCCAATCAAGTCGGTCAAGGTCACGGTCCAGCCGGTTTCCTCGCGGGTTTCGCGCAGTGCCGCAGCCAATAGCGTCTCGTTGGGCTCCAGATGGCCGGCGGGCTGATTCAATACCCGATCCCCGCGGATATTTTCTTCGACAAACAGGAAGCGTCCGTCGCGCGGGACAACACATGCGACAGTGACATCGGGTCGCCAAATGGCGTGTGCATTGGGGTTTTCGGATATGGTCTGATTCATGCTTGTGCAATGGTACATGAGCCCCCACATGATTGAACTGGAACAACGGGTGGCAGGCAAAGGCGGAGTTATAATCCGGGCACATGTCACGAACACGAACGCAGGCACATGGCACAGCAATCGCAACATGAAATTGAACATCACCACGGTCTGGCGCTGGAAGAATCGCGGCCGGAAGTGGTCCGTCCTCCACTGTATCAGGTGGTGCTGCTCAACGACGATTTCACCCCCATGGACTTTGTCATTGTGGTCCTGGAGACGTTTTTCGTGATGCCGCGCGAATTGGCCACCCAAGTCATGTTGCACGTGCATACGCGCGGCAAGGGCGTCTGCGGGGTTTTCACCCGCGAAGTCGCCGAAACCAAGGTCACCCAAGTCAACGAATTTTCACGCGCCCATCAGCATCCATTGTTGTGTACTTTGGAAAAGGCCTGAAAGACCCCATTTACGGTACAAGTGTGGACAGGATGTCGAATTGCCAATTCCGCGATCAAGGACGATTGCAAAAACTTCGGGAAACATCATGTTCAGCAAAGACCTCGAACTCTCCATCGGCCAGTGTTACAAGGACGCGCGCGAACAGCGTCATGAATTCATGACGGTCGAACACTTGCTGCTGGCGCTGCTGGAAAATCCGTCTGCCGCGGCGGTGTTGCGTGCGTGCGGAGCGGATTCCGGAAAGTTGGGCAAGGATCTCAAGGCAATCATTCTGGAAACCGTCCCGGTTCTGCCAGCCAATGATGAACGTGATACACAGCCGACGCTGGGCTTCCAGCGCGTGTTGCAGCGCGCGGTTTATCACGTGCAGTCATCGGGTCGCAAGGAAGTCACCGGCGCAAACGTTCTCGTTGCCATCTTTGGCGAGAAGGATTCCCATGCCGTGTATTTTCTCAACCAGCAGGAAGTGACTCGGCTGGACGTGGTCAATTACATTTCGCATGGCATGGCCAAGATCGGTCAGGACTCTTCGCAACCCCAGGCAACACTGGAACACGGCAAGGAGGGCGAGGGTGGTGACGAGCCGCGCGGTAACCCGCTGACGGAATTTGCCAGCAACCTCAATGAACAGGCGAAGCTCGGCAAAATTGATCCCCTGATCGGCCGTATCGAGGAAATTGAGCGCACGATCCAGGTTTTGTGTCGTCGTCGCAAAAACAACCCGCTGTATGTCGGCGAAGCGGGCGTGGGCAAGACCGCGCTGGCCGAAGGGTTGGCAAAACGCATCGTCGAAGGCCAGGTGCCCGAGGTGCTCAAGGAATGCACGATCTACGCGCTTGACCTGGGTGCACTGGTTGCCGGTACCAAATACCGCGGCGATTTCGAAAAGCGGTTGAAAGCGGTTCTGGCGGAATTGAAGAAGCAGCCGCACGCCATCCTGTTCATTGATGAAATCCATACCATCATTGGTGCGGGGTCGGCCAGCGGTGGCACGATGGATGCGTCGAATTTGATCAAGCCCGTGCTTGCCAATGGCGAGCTGCGCTGCATTGGATCGACCACATTCCAGGAATTCCGTGGCGTGTTTGAAAAGGATCGCGCGCTTGCACGTCGTTTCCAGAAGATCGACGTGGTCGAGCCGAGCATTGCCGAAACCGTTGAAATCCTCAATGGTCTGAAATCGCGGTTCGAAGAACACCACAAGATTGAATACACGCCTGACGCACTCAAGGCGGCGGTTGACCTGTCGGTCAAGCATATTGGTGATCGACTGCTGCCGGACAAAGCCATCGACGTGATTGATGAAGCCGGTGCACGTCAGCGCATGGTGCCGGAAGACCAACGCAAAGCGGTGGTCGACGTGCCCGAGATCGAGCTGATCGTCGCGCGCATGGCGCGGATTCCGCCCAAGCAGGTTTCCGCGTCGGATCGTGACGTGCTGCGAAATCTGGATCGCAATCTGAAAATGGTCGTGTTCGGGCAGGACCCGGCCATCGATGCCTTGTCGGCGTCGATCAAGATGTCGCGCTCCGGTTTGGGCGACGGGCAAAAGCCCATTGGTTGCTTCCTGCTTGCCGGCCCAACCGGTGTTGGCAAAACTGAAGTCACGCGACAACTCGCGCTGCAACTGGGTATCGAGCTGGTGCGCTTCGACATGTCCGAGTACATGGAAGCGCATTCGGTTTCGCGTCTGATTGGCGCGCCTCCGGGCTACGTCGGCTTTGACCAGGGTGGCCTGCTTACCGAGCAAATCACCAAACATCCGCATTGTGTGCTGCTGCTCGACGAAATCGAGAAGGCTCATCCGGACGTCTACAACATCCTGTTGCAGATCATGGATCACGGCAAGCTCACCGATACCAATGGTCGCGAAGCGAATTTCCGCAACGTGATACTGGTGATGACGACCAATGCCGGGGCTTCGCAAGCCGCGCGACGTTCCATTGGATTCGTCGAGCAAAGTCACGCTACCGATGCGATGGAAATCATCCGGCGCGCGTTTTCACCGGAATTCCGCAATCGTCTGGATGCCATCATCCAGTTTGGTGCGCTCGACATGGAGCACATCCTGCGCGTGGTCGACAAATTCCTGATCGAACTGGAAATGCAATTGCAGGAAAAGCACGTGGCGCTGAATGTCGATGCAGGCGCCCGGCGCTGGCTGGCCGAACACGGTTTCGACAAACAGATGGGTGCGCGGCCAATGGCGCGGGTGATTCAGGAGAACGTCAAACGTCCGCTGGCTGACGAACTGCTGTTTGGCAAGCTGGCTCAGGGCGGGCGCGTGTATCTGAGTCTCGCCGACGACAAGCTCGATGTGCGCATCGAAGCAGACGAGAAATTGCCGGCGGTTGTCGAATAGCCGTCAGAACCAGACGCCGACCGGTGGAATCTTGTC
>DASSXQ010000065.1:0-6372 GCA_035703725.1 Rudaea sp. | reverse complement strand
TATGTCGAGATGCGCGACAGCGTCGCCGATGCGCATTTCCTGCTGATGCGCGCACTCGAACGCCAACTCGCTGCACGCCATCCGCAGCGTTTTGTGCCGCGCTACTGGATGGTCACCTTCACGCGCATCCCCTACTCCACTGCTTTCGAGCGCGGCAAGATCCAGGCACAAATCCTGTGCGAACTCACTGCGGGACGCAACAGCATCGACGACATCGATATGCCGCACGCAGATCAATTGATCCAATCACGACTGACGCTGTTGCCCACCTCCAGCACCTGAATCCAATCACCGGCATCCCGCAGTCGGCCCGATCGTTTGTTCGTTGATCGTCCCGCTCATGCCGCTGAAATCGCCTTGGGTAAACGTATACTTCAGCGTCATCGTTGGGCACGGTGTAAAGATGACGTCGGCGCTGCCGACGTGCACGCTGTTGACTCCACTGGGCGTGTTGAATACGCGCCATTGGTCAGAATGGTCCAGTTCGATCAATGGAACAATTCGCAACTGACTCCAGTGATGCTGACTTGAGATACCTCTGCACGGCCCGACACCTGTGTCAGGCCGTGCAGAGGCTCCTTAAGCGCGAAATCCTGCTTTTCGTCATTCCCGCGAAAGCGGGAATCCCGTGACGACAAGGACGTTCGGAAGATGCAATACACCCGATCCCCGCTTGCGCGGGGATGACAGCGCTTGAGTCAGCGCCATTCGCATCCAACGAGGTTACCGACGGACTATGGAGTGCAGATCGGCGATCCAGTCAAGCGCACGATTGGCTGGTTGACCTTCCATGCTCCGGACAACGGCGGGCCCAGATTCATGTCGGTGGAATACTGTCCGTTGCTGGCGCTGGAGTAGTCGACTGTCATCGTGCCGATTTTCTGGTTGGTAACTTTCACAATGTCGCAAACCGGGCAGAAACCACTCAATTGGATCATGTCCAGCGTGCTGCTTGCACCAAACGGACTGGCGGAGCCGACAGCCCAATGTGGCAGGCCGAAATCATCGTAGAAATAGAACGTGTCGTGCTGCAGGTCGCTCGTCGCAAGCACATCCATGCCGTAGCCTGATTGGGTGGGCGCGTACCATTGACCATTGAAATTTCCCGGTTGGCCATTGAGCGTGGTGCACAGGCTTGCCGCGGACAACCGACTGAAACGCTCACTGCCGGAGCTGCCGTCCAGATGCCACGAATACATGAATTCAGTGGCGCTGACCGGCGTAATGGTGATATCGCCAAGTACGGTCACCTTGTTGACGACTGCACCATCCCAATTGACGCTGTACAACGGTGCCTTCCAAACCGGGGAAGATGTGGTCGGTTTTGTATTTGCCGCGCCATACCAAATCGGCGTGCCATCTTCGAGATAGGTATACCAGTATACAACTTGCTGATCTGCACCCTGGCTGACGAAAATTCCGTGACCGGAACGTTGCGGGTTGTAATACGCGCCAGGTGCCGGCAACTCTGAAATCTGCGTTGAATTGAGTTGTGCACGCAGGCCGTAGCGTGCCTGCCCCGTTCCGCTGTTCCTGGCAACGATGTACCAACGTCCAGCGCTCACCGGAACCGTAACTGATTTGTTGTTGGTGGTTCCTCCAAGCGACCAGCGCGCCGAGCCGCTGGTTGCCGCCGGTGCAGCGGCAATTTGAGCCGATGCCGATGCCGTCGGAAAATCCGCACGCTGCACGTAGAAATCCAGTCCGCTCGTATGCGTTGAATCGGTGTACCGGGTCGTCAATTCCAACGTGCCGTCGCCGGCAACGTCGATGAACTGATGTTGCAGGGATTCACCCGACTCGATGACAACATTGCGTGTGGAGATGGGTTCAAGCGCATCGATCACATCATTGTTACCAGCCGCACGGTCCAACGAAAACGGAACGACTGCGGTTTGGCCATTCATGCCGGTTTCGGCATCAATCAGAATTGCACCGTAGTATTTCCCCGGCGCGATGGCCTGATTTCCGCCATCAAGTACGGATCCCCATGACAGGCGCATCGGAAATTGCCCGGATTGGGCGACATGCCCGGGGCCGCTGACAACCAAGGTCCCGGCGCTGTTGTCGTACGCGGGATTTTGCGGCATGCCGACAACCGGCACGGCCGCGTTGAGCGTCACCGAATAACTCGCGCCGGTATTGCTTCCGGGAATATCGACCAATGCCCAGGCGTTGATCGCACCGGCTGGAGCATCACGCAAGTCAACCACGCAACGCGCGGTTGCGCCATTGGTATCGCAAACCTGCTCGGATTGATCGGGTTGACCGTTGCCATTGGCATCGACACCGGCATACAAATGCGCCTGGCTCGCGTTACTCGCCACGATTTCAACCACGAACACGCGACCACGCAGACTGCTGGCGCCATTCGGCACGGTGTCACCAGCTACACCATTGAGCGGGTACAACACGAAGCCCTTGCCCGTTCCGGGAAACGTGGAATACAAGTCTGCAGAATTGGTATCCACGCCCAGGTTCAACGTATTGGCAACCGCCGGTTCCAGTGATGTCGTCGTATAGGTTGCATGGGGCAACTTGGTCAGACCGCCAAGCGTGAATTGGCTGGTGCCGCTCGGCGTGTTCGCGGTGAACCGACGAAACGCCGGCGCGCTACCTCCGCTGGCATACGCGGCCAGCGTCAACGCCGTATCCGTCGATGCCTTTCCGCTGGACTTGTGCAAGATGATTCGGCCATCGACCCAACTGCCCGGCAGGCGCGGATCGGTCACATCCAGTGCGATATTCAAATTCTGCGATGCACCCGGACCAAGAGTAAATTGGGCAGGCGTCACCACGAGCTTTGCCCCTGGTGTCGCAGTCACGGCGACCTGCCATGTTCCACCGTTGGACATGTCGGTAACGGTGCGGGTGAAACTGCATTGATGCAGGCAATTTTCACTTTCTATGCCGCTGCGATTGAGCTGGCTCGGATCGCCGCCATTGGTTGGATCATGCAGGCGAATTTCAGCAGCAGCCATCGGCAAATACAGACCGGCCAATACTGCGTCGGCGGGTTGAACACGGCCGGCACCCGCTTCAATCGGCGATGCCAACGTTGTGCCGTCTTCCTTGCGCACACTGCCGCTGAGCGCAGTGCCCATCAATGCCGACTCAACTTGCGCGGGCGACCAATCCGGATGCACGGAAACCACCAATGCGGCAGCACCAGCCACGTGCGGACTTGCCATTGACGTACCGGTCAGCAAGGCCAGGCCCGATCCGGTCTGTGCAGCAGAAAGGATATTGGTACCCGGCGCCGTGATGTCAGGCTTCAGGATGCCGCCTGCGAAGCCATAGGGTCCCCGTGAACTGCTGGCTTCCAGAATATCGCCATAACTGTCGTCGAGTACCGCCTGCACACCGCTGATCTTGCCCAGATGCGAACCCGGGACGTGCAGCCAGTCTTTCAATTGCTGTCCTTCGCCATAGCCCAAATGCACGGCCGGCAAATAATGATCGTCGCTGACCAGAGACTCGCCGTCGCTGGAGGCGTTGGCAAGAATGTAGCCGCCAGCACCGGCAAGTTTCACGTTGTAGCCTTTCTCCACGCGCGCGTAAATGCCGCGGTCGCAGACCACGATTTCGCCGTGAAACGTGCCCGCAGGAAAGGGATTGCTCAGACCGGTTGGTGGAAAATTCGAGTCGCCCTTTCCGCACAATGCATTGCCATAATCACCGGCATACACGATGGGTTTCGGCCCGTAACCGGCGGTGTAGCCGGCACCTTTCAATGTCGGTGGTGCATTGGCTGCGCCGGAAAAATCGCCCAGCGAATCGGAGAATCGGCGATTGTGGCTGGCGTTGGCCACTCCGATCACCCACGGTGCGTTGCCAGGCTCGTCAAGGGTGTTGGCCCCAGGTCCTTCGTTTCCGGCAGCCACTACCACAACGATGCCCGTTGCGCGCGCCCGGAAAAATGACGACGCATCATTATTGTTTTGACGCAACAACGCCCAGGCATCAACCGTATCGCCACCAATCGAATAATTGATCACATCGACTTGATCGGCCACGGCCTGATCGATCGCTGCGACCAAATCCGATTCCGGGCAACCACCATCGGGATTGTCCGTCGTTGCCGCCTTGCACGCCTTGTACATGATCAAATTCGCGTGTGGTGCGACACCGGAAACAAATCGCGGCAAGGAAACCGTGTTACCCGGTAGTGCGTTGGTCATCTGGTCACCGGCAACGATGCCGGCAACGTGACTTCCATGACCCACACTGTCCACACCCCTGGTGCCTTCATCGGTGAAGTCGTAAATGCCGATCAATTTGTCATTGCAGGTCGCCTGCAGGCTGGCGCAAAGTCCGAAATAGCGCCCGCGTGGATTGATGTTGACGTATCCATCGGGTCCGGTTGCGGCAAACGCGGGATGTATGGGATTGATGCCGGTGTCGATGATGCCGACGACCACGCCCTCGCCTTTCGTCCCCGGGATTCCCGGCACCTTGGCGTTCCACAGCTTGTCTGCGCCAATCCATTCCGGACCGGCGTCCGTCAAGACATGCTCAATGCGCTCGCGTCGCACCGAGACCACACCCGGCAGAGTGGCAAGATTGGCTGCTTCGCCCGCACTGAGCTTCAACGCCATGCCGTTGCCGGCGTAGCGGTAGATGCGACTGGGTGTCAACGTGCGCCCGGCCAACGTCGATGCAGCAACCGCGACGCGCTCGCGCGCGTTATCGAGCTGGCGCAGATACGCAGCACTATCATCCGAGTCCATTTGCGCACGCATGGCCTGCTTGTGGCTGCCAAGCGACTTGGCCAAGCCGCGATCAGCCACGCGTTGAGATGCATGATCTACCAGCGGGGCGTCACTCAATGTAACGATGTAGACCTGACGAGTTTCGTTGGTTGCATCCGACGCGGCGTTCGCCCCCACGCAAATCAGACCAAAAGCAGCGGCAACTGCAACAATTCTGAGCATGACTAAAAAAACCTTCATATCGACGAGTGGGTCAATTGTAGCCGCTGAGTGCGTGAAGATGGCATGCAATTGCAAAAGCGCATGGCGCTTGGCAGGATTGCCGGTTAGCATGCGCGGCCTATGCATGAAGTCGATCTCGCCAATTCGCAGGAAAACTCACGCCCGCCGCTGCTGCAGGTGCGCGATCTGGGTTTGAGTCGCAATCAGGAAGCCATATTTGGTCCATTGAATTTCAGCCTGCATGCCGGCGATACGGTACTGATCGAAGGCGACAACGGATCCGGCAAGACCAGCCTGCTCAAAGTACTGTCTGGCTTGCTCGAACCTTACGATGGACAAGTGCTCTTGCACGGCACCCCGCTGACGTTGGCGCGCCTGTCGCACCAAGTCGCCCTGCTCGGCCATCTGCTTGGGTTGAAACTGGAATTGTCCACATTGGAAAATTTGCGTTTCGCCGTGGGTCTGGGTGGAATCCGGCGTGGCATCACCCCGCAACTCGCCTTGGCGAGTGTCGGTCTGGAAGGCTACGAGGATCAACCCGTGCGCATGCTTTCGGCCGGCCAGCGCAAACGCGTCGGGTTGGCCCGTCTGCTGCTGGTTCCCGCCGCGTTATGGCTGCTGGATGAACCCTACGCGAATCTTGATCGCGATGGTATTGAATTGGTCAATCGCCTGCTGGAAAACCATGCGCATCGCGGTGGCGCTGCCTTGATCACCTCGCATGGCGCGTATGCCTATACATCCGGCGCGCCGCGACGCATCTCGCTTTCGGCCATACCCGCGCAAGCGGGGTCAATTCTTTCTTCCCTTCCCCAGCAAGCGGGGGAAAGGGCCCAACGGGCGGATGGGGGCAGCTCTTCGCTTTTGCGTGGCGGCGACGATGACGCGCCGGGGCAAATAACATGAAGCCGGGCACCACGGGCGCTGCTTGCGCTGCCCTGTTGCGGCGCGACTTGACCTTGATCTGGAGGCGTCGCGGCGATGCGCTGAACCCGCTGCTGTTCGCCATCATTGTCGTTGCGCTGTTTCCATTTGCGCTGGGCCCGGAGCAGGCGGTGCTGGAACGCATTGCCGCAGGCACGATCTTCGTTGCGGTATTGCTGGCCATGCTGTTGTCTCTGGACGAGCTGTTCCGCAGCGACCTCGACGACGGCTCGCTGGAGCAACTCGTGCTCAGCCCGCACCCGCTGTCGTTGTTGCTTGCCTGCAAGATTCTCGTGCATTGGCTGACCACTGCCGTGCCCTTGATCATTGTTGTGCCGTTGCTTGCGCAACTGCTGCATCTCCCGGCAACGATATTGCCGGTGTTGCTGCCCGCATTGTGTCTGGCGACGCCGCTGCTGAGCCTGATCGGTGCGGTTTGTGTCGCGCTGACAATCGGCATGCGCCGCTCTGGTATGCTCCTCACCTTGCTCGTGCTGCCGCTGATCGTGCCGGT
>DASSXQ010000063.1:0-13338 GCA_035703725.1 Rudaea sp. | reverse complement strand
CAGCTTCCCCCGCTCGCGGAGGAAGCGAACTTGCGTCAGATACGCTGCAGTCCTGGAAGTCAGCTTCCCCCGCGCGCGGGGGAAGCGAAAGCAACCTTGACACACGTTCGTCTGCCTTGCCTTCCCCGCACGCGCGGGATGCGAACGCATCCATCTCATCTCTGCCGGCTTGTCTGCCTTTCCTTCCTGCCGCAGGGCATGGGAAGCGAAAAGGGCCATCGCACGGCTCGTTAGCAGTGCCTTCCCCGCTGCACAGCGGAACCAACTGGTTCTGCGCCGAATTTTTTCGCTTGGCCCGCAATCGACTGTGGTTTTTCAATTCGGTCCATTATCGGTACGCGTGCGTGAGCATGGCCTCTGATCCAAATCCGTTCGTCCTGAGCGTAGGCGCGCAGCGCCGAAGTCGAAGGGTTGGTCAACGACTCGGCGCCGCCAGAGAATCGACTCCGCGCCGGCAGCGCAATCCATGCCAAGGGAGCAAGTGACAACGATCACATGGCAAGCGCCGGATATCCTCCACGCGATCCCATGCAAATAACCGAAATTCCTGTGAATTGATAAAAATTTGAGGAAAATTTGATGGTTCTTGCAAGACTTCGTCCGCATCAATCCGCACGCTATCGACAGTGGCCGATACCTTTCGCGGGCCACGCCCCTACCCTTCGTGCAGAGGTACTTGATGCGTTTCCTGTTCACTTCATTGCTGCTGCTCGGATGTTCGGCCAACCCGATGGAAAGTCACGCCAGCGCCTCCGGGCTGATTCTGCCCAACCCTCCGACGCTGTTCGCGGATTTCGACAACAAGGCCGTCGGACAACCCATTGGCGTCCGCGGTGGCGTGTTTGGCGAGCCCGTCGACCTCGACAATCTGGACACGGAAGTTGTTGCAACCAGTCCCGGACAGAACGTGTTGCGCGTCAGCAATGACCTTGCCGTCACGAATGCACGAACCCTGCAATGGCAATTGTTGGACGATACGGAAATCGCTGAGGGAGAGGTCAAAATCTCGTTCGACTTCACCCCCAGCGCGTTGGACAATTACAGATTGTACGTGCGTGAGAGTGGCACGTCGTCGCGAAGCTTCCTGAGTCTGAACTTCAGTCAGAGTGGGCGCATCAGCGCGAGTGACGCCAACGGGGCATTCACCCTCAGTCCCAACACCTACGCAGCCAATGTGATTATCCATGTCGATCTCGTATTCGACATGGACGCGAAAACCAGCTCGGTCGCTTTCAACGGCACGACAATTGCCAACGCACGCGCGTTTGGCGTCACCGACCGGGGTATCGGTCAACTCGCGGTTGGCTACGGCTCCAGCTCGAGCGGCAGTCCATTCGACCTGGACAATCTGGTGGTCACCGGACCGCTGCCATTTCCGGTCGTGCTGGATGCGGACTTTCAGGACAAGACGGTCGGCCAACCAATTGGCGTTGGCGGTGCGCGATTGCACGAGCCATATCAGCGCGACAGCTACCTTGACGCAATTGTCACGGAACCCGTCTCCGGCATCAGGGTTCTGGATATCAGTGCCAGCAATCTGGCGCAAAGTCGCGCGCTCCGCTGGCAATTCCTGGACAACCTTGAAGCAACAACCGGCCTGGTCGTGCTGGACTTCAATGTGGCTTTTTCGGCGAAGGATGTCTACAACATCATTGTGCGCGAAACGTCGACGGCAGCGCAAAAATTCACCGACATCAACTTCAAGCCCACGGGCACGATCCAGATCAGCGATGCAAATGGTATCGCGGTGATGAACGCGGGCAATTACGCCGCTGGGCAGGTTTACAACTTCCGTATCATCCACAACGTGGATACGGGCACGTACGACATCTTCCGCAACGGCGTTGCGCTTCTGCGCGAGCGTTCCCACGGCGTCACGGGACGCGGACCAGGCGCCCTGCTCTTCGCAATCGGCTACGGCGCAAGCACCAGCAGTCACATGCAAATGGATTCGCTGCACGTCCAAGTGACCGGCCCGCTGGAAGGCATTTTCGCGGACGGATTTGAGGAATCGATTGGCCCGTAACCCGGGGAGGAACCGCTGCATCTGCGTCTGCCGTCGCGCAGTTCGGGATTGAGTCGGCACCGATAGCACGCCGTTCGGCGACGTGCACATGATCGGCAGCGCTGTTCGTCAGCGCATGGCCGCAGGTACACTGCGGCCATGCGTTATTCGTTTGGTGATTTCATTCTCGACGGCGAAACCGGTGAACTGCTTCGCGCAGGCGAAGTTGTCGTCTTGCGTCGGCAGACGTTCCGCTTGCTGCAATTGCTGGTCGAGCGCGCTCCCGCGTTGCTCGAACACGACACCTTGCTTGATGAAGTGTGGGGCAGGACTGCGCTGTCGGCGAATGCCGTACCACAGGCAATCAGTGAGCTGCGTCGTGCGTTGGGCGATGACGCGCAGTCCCCGCAATACATTGAAACACGCCATCGGCGCGGATACCGTTTTCTCGCCACCGTGCGTACCGAAACCACTGCCTTGGCAGATGCCGAATTGCCAACGTCTGTTGCATCACCAACGGACGTCTCGCCGGTTGCGCGTCCGCTGCGCCTTGGGCGTTGGAGGTTCGCAGTCGGCACCATTGCTGGCGCTTTGGTTTTACTCATGCTGGGCCTGTGGATCATCGCGTCAACGCACCACGACCGCGCGGCGGAGTTGTCAATGCAATCCACCAGTCTGGCACTTGCGGCATTGCCAGCAGATGGCAATGTTGTCGCATGGGTGCCTCCGGCTGCGCTGGAGCTGTTCGGTCAGCGCCTTGCCGACTCGCAAGTACGCTTGTTGCGCAGCGATGCGTTGGGACTGGCATCCGGCCCGCAGGATGCACGCTGGCAACATCGAGCCCACGACTTGCTCGGAGCAAACTACGCCCTGGGTGGTCGCTGGCATGGTGAAAAAAACGCAACGCTGACGCTCGATTTCAGCCTGATTGATTTGGACACCGGGCGACTCGTCACCAGCAAGCGGATAAACGGGAAAATTTCCGATCTGGATGCGCTGATTGCCGAAGCCAGCGCGACAATTTCCACTTCCTTGCGCCTGGCCCCGGCCAAAGAGCATGAAGTCCAAACGCGCCCACCGGCGGCAGAACGCAAGGCCTACTGGTCTGCACTGGCAAATCTCGATGCCGGTCATGCCGCTGTTGCGGCCAGCGACCTTGCGCGACTTCACACCCAACTTGGCAAGCCTGCATGGATCGAACCCGCCCTGATCGATGCGCAGGTGAAATCCGGCGAGCGTGAGGCAGCGCTGAAGATTCTCGACGCACGTCTGGCGCAACATCAACCGCTTCCGCTTGGTCAACGCCTGCGTTTGCAGGCTACTGCGGCGTCACTGCGCCACCAACCTGCCGACGCGGCTGCTGCCCTGCGCGCGCTGATCGAGTTGTATCCGGACGATGTGGAAAGCTGGATCAGTCTCGTTGAAAGCGAACTCGATGCGTTGCAAGGGAATGCGGCGCGCGCAACCTTGAAAAAGTTGGAGGTCTTGCCGGCGGTGCGCAATGATCCGCGCCTGGGCTTGCTGCGATCACGGCTAGCGCGCCTGGACAACAATTTCGCGCTGGCGCAGCGCGAGGCGATCGCCGCGCTGCACAAAGCCACTGAATATGATTTGCCCGACATGGCGATTGTTGCGGCGATCGCGCAATCCGATGCCCTGCGAGGCGAAGGCAAACTTGACGACGGTGCGCGCCTGCTCGCGGCAACCGACGCGTCATGGTCAGCGCGCGCCAATCGCGCAACGTTGCTCGAACTGCGGCTACGTCAAATTCAGTTGCTGCGTGAGCAGGGTCGAACGGCCGAAGCACATGGGATTCTCGCTCATGTGCACGATGATTTTGCCGATCCGCAGTCTCGCGCGCGCATCGGCATCGAACAGGCGCAGCTTGATATTTCGGCGAATCTCGGTGATGACGCTGAAGCCGTGTTGCAAGCAATCAAACCATACATCGACGAAAACGCCGACCCCGACCTGTCCATTGGCTGGCTCAATGCCGACGCGCTCGCGGCAATTGCACGCAACGATGCCGATCATGCCCAGCGATCTTTCGCCTCTGCGTTTGCATTGGCGCGTTCCAGTGGGCGTGCCGGGCAGAGTGTTTCCCTGCAAGTCAATGCGGGTCTTGCCCTGATGCGGCAGCGGCGCTTCACCGAGGCAGATCAGCAATGGCAACAGGCGCTGGAAACATTCGAGTCGCTCGGGGACCGCCGCGGTCAAGCGACGTGTCTGGGAAATCTTGCCGCGTCAGCGTCGACGCAAGGCAAACCCGAACGCAGCGTCGAACTCAATTCCCGCGCGCTCGCACTGTTCCGTGAGCTGCATCTATCCGGCCCACAGGCGCGCACGGCATACAATCTTGCACTGAGTGCCGAACGCGACGGCAAACTCGATCTGGCGCGCACGTATTACCTCGAAGCGGGTGATGCGTGGACCGCAGGCGGCCAACACGACTTGGCTCTGCGCGCGGCGGTGGGTCAAGCGCAAATTGCGTTGTTGTCGAATGATATTCAGGCGGCCAAACGAATCCTCGACGGTGTACCGCACGGCAAAGACACCTCAGCAATCAGCCGTTCCCACGTGCTCGCAATGCAAGCGCGGGTCGCGCTCGTGCAAGGCGATCTGCCTGCGGCGCGTCACTTGAATGAGCAATCGCTGGCTTTGCGCCAGCGCGATGGCAATCAGGGCTGGATTGCCCTGAGCGAACTGGAATTCTTGCGAATCGATTTGCTCGACGGGCGGGATGCGGCCCAGGTGCAAATTCAGGCAGAAAGTCTCGCCCAACGCTTCTCCAGTCTGCATGAAACACGCGACGAAGCGCGCGCATGGCTGCTGGTTGCCGATGCGCAATTGACCCGCGGAAAAATCGATGGCGCACGTCGCTCGCTCGACAAGGTCAAGGCGGCCAGCCACTCGTTTTCCGATCGCACCGTTTCATTTGATCTGGAATGGGCGCAAGCCTGGCTCGGTGACGACGATGAGCGATCTCTGCGATTGCAATCGCTCCAAGTCACTGCCACGAAACAAGGCTACCTGCTTCAAGCGAGACGTGTCGAACAGGCACTTGCCGTGCTTGCGTCGGCGACTGAGCCCAATGCTACCAGCATGCTGCCAATGCTTCCGTACGTTCGCGCCAGCGCCGATAATCGCAGCAAATAATTCCTGCAGTGTTCGGACCCACTGGCGAACACCGACAGGTATTCGCCGGAATCTCGTTCGCAGTTTCCATCTTGAATGCCACACGCTGCCGCTGCGCGCCGACCTTTCCATTCATTACCCGAAACCGCTACAGCAGCGTCGCTACCCATTCTTCCGGATGTTATCCAGCCGCCCTTCCCATCGTTTGCGAGCAGACCGTCAGTTGCCATCGCCGCAGCCACTGACACAGCCGTTTGGATGCGAACCCTTGAACTGGCACTGGATTTGTTCCAGCGTCAAGCCGCGAGTCTCGACACCGGTGCGCAGCAACAACACGCCGGCAGCAAGCATGGCTACACCAATCAACGCCGCCGACAAGGCGATGTGTTCAAATAACCCGAGAACGCCAAGCCCGGCACCGGCGATTCCACCCATTTTGGAACTTGCCGCAATCACGCCTGCACCCGTACCACGCAAGCGCAACGGATAGATTTCGGCAGCATACGGAATAAGCATCGCAATGACGCCGCTGACACTTACGAGCAGCGCAACCGTTGCTGCGATCGTCAACGTGAGCCATTGCAACTGCAGCACGTCCATCAAAATGAACGCCAGCAACGACAGCGTGGTCAACCCGATGAACAATGCCAGCGAACGCACGCTGCTCCAGCGGTGATACAACCACACCACGATGGCCACGCCGGGCAAGGCAATCAGCGCCGAGCGCGCCAACAATTTGCTGGCCGCGCCAGCATCAACACCCAGTTGCGCAAGGTTCGTCGGCAACCACAGCAGGAATCCAAAGTTGGCCAAGCCCCATGCCAACCCGCACAGGATCAAACCTGCACTCAGCGCCGCATGACGACCACGCAGCAACATGCGCAGCCCAACCACGGCGTGTTGCTCATCGAAAAATGGCGCCGCAACGCTTTCGGTTTCGTCACGTGCAATCGACTGGTTGCTGCCCTCTGAAAAATTCAACAGCACCTTGCGCGCGGAATTCTCGAACCCGGCATTCGAAAGGAATCGCGGAGATTCCGGAATCCAGCGATTCAACACAATGATGACGGCACCCGTGGGCAAACCCAGCAACCACAAAATCCGCCAACTGAACATGGGCTCCAGCCATACTGCCGCGCCGGACGCCAGAAGGTAACCGGCGGACGTTCCGATTCCACCCAAGGCAACCAACAACCATCCGCGATGCGCAGCGGGCACGGTTTCCGCCATCAAGGCGAACGCGATCGGCAGCAATCCTCCTGCTGACGCGCCCATCAGGAAACACATCAAAAGGTTCCAGGAGAACGCCGGCATCGCACCGCAAATCGACGTACCCATGAATATGAGTGCCGACAACAGAATGGCCGCGCGCCGACCAAACAAATCACCCATTCGCCCCCAGGTAACCGAACCCAGCGCCGTACCCGTGAGCGCCACCAAAACCAGCAACGCGCCACGTTCGGTACTTATCGCGTATTCGGCTGTCATGCCAGGAAGGACGAAACCCAACGTGGCCGGTTTCATTACGTCAACCGCGAGCGCCACTACCAACACCAGCACCAATGACCAATGACGATGATTGAGCGGCGCGTTGTCAGCCAGATGGAAATAATGACGAACGCTCGTGCCATTCTGCGTGTGACGCACTGGCTGCTTCTCGGGCATTACCCCGTACGCGGCCAGCAGCAATCCCAACGGAATCATTGCCATGCCAGCCCACATGGCAGGACTCATCGGCATTCCAACCAGTCTGTAATGGGTCGATGCTCCCATCAAAAACATGGGGATGTGCGCCAGCACGCCGAAAGTCAACAACGCACAGCCCAACCAGAACAAGCCTGGCCTTTGAAACGAAACTCCATCGCTCGACATGCGCAAGTCCATATCCCATCGAGCGCGCAGCGTAGCAGACACGATCACCATGCGGCGCACGTAATGCTCCCAAACGGCAGCGCTGATCTGATGATGAAAAAGCAATTGGGCATCCAACGGATGCCAATCTACCCGGAGCAAAGGACTTGTGTTTTCGCGTCAATGCCATCGACTTTGATCGGATGCTCGCTGCGCGACGCCATCAGCGCCGGCAACGCAAATCCTGGCGCAGTGATAATCCCGGCCGGAACTTATGTGCTGTCAGTTGCCGGCCGCGGTGAAAACAACAACACCAGCGGAGATCAGGTTGCGGCCACCGACCGGTCACTGCAATGCCGTGGCCGAGTCCGTCCCGCTTCTTTCACCATTGCGTCCGCGTCGGCAGCAGCCCGCGCAATTCCAGCTCGGTGAGATTGCGCCATTGCCCGACCTTGAGTGCACCGAGCTTGATGTTGACGATGCGGATGCGGCGCAACTGGGTAACGCGATAGCCGAATGCATCGGCCATCAGTCGAATCTGCCGGTTCAGTCCTTGCGTGAGCACGATGCGGAATCCGAATTTGGCGATGCGCGTTGCCTTGCACGGCTTGGTCAATTGCCCGTGCACGCGCACGCCACGTGCCATGCCGGCGAGGAATTCCGGCGTCACCGCCTTGTTGACGCCAACCAGGTACTCCTTTTCATGTGCGTTCTCCGAGCGCAGGATTTCGTTGACGATATCGCCATTGCTCGTCAGCAGAATCAAACCTTCGGAATCCTTGTCCAGTCGTCCGATCGGAAAAATGCGCTCGCCATGATCGACGAAATCAACGATGTTGCCTTTGACTTCCCGCTCTGTCGTGCAAGTGATGCCAATCGGTTTGTACAAAGCGATGTAGACATGCCGACGCCCATACGCGGCACGACGGCGCTCACGCAATAGCTGTCCGTCGATCAGTACTTCGTCGCCCTCTTCCACCTGACTGCCGATGCCACCGGGCTTGCCATTGATGACAACGCGCTTCTCGGCAATCAAACGATCCGCTTCGCGGCGTGAGCAAAAACCGGTTTCAGCGATGTGTTTGTTCAGACGCATGCGGGGGTCGTTTCGTTTGCCATTCACATCGAAGATCGCCGACCGCCATCAGCAACGATTTGAACGTCAGGTTGTTTCGAGGAAAGATCGCCACGCCGGCCGAGGCTCATGCGTGATTATGATCCAATTCGTTGTGTATGAGCACAACGCACTGGGATGCAAACAGCATTTTCGATCCAAGCGATATTTTCTCGGCATCCAGACGTTGCAGGCTGTTGAAGCTTTTCTTCGGCATGGGCAGATGGTCGGTAAGCAGGAAACAGGGATTGCGCCCAAACGCCTTGCCACGCATGGGCGCGCCCTTCTTGTCCATGACAAACAACGGATGCACGAGCGCCAATTCCTGCACCAGCTTTTCGAAACTGATCGTACGCACCGCGATGCCTGACTCGATCACGCGGCATTCTTCCTTGCCCATTCCAGTGGCGACATCCAGGGCGCGGGCAACTTTTCCAAGCAAAGCTTGTTCGTGAAAGCCACCGATATCGTGCATGTCGTTCGAGTTGAAACTGATCGTTCGCGAATAGTCCTGCGTGCGTTCGAGCACCAGATGCACGATGACATCGGAACGGTGGGATTGCGCCACGAAGATTGCGTTCATCAGCGTGTGCGCGAGGATTTCAGTATGTGCGTCTTTTCCGACTGCATCCAGAAGGTCACGGCTGTTTGTTGGTGCGGATCTTGCTCTGAGTACAAACACGCGCATCGCAGGTGTTCCCCCGGTTGTCTGATTTGGCGCCAGCTTGATCCGCGGGAACCGGCCGTGTCGGCAAATTCATGGCATCCAATACAAAGCAACCAGGCGAATCTCGACAACCGACTTGTATCGAGATCGCCGTCGGCGTGCGGAAACGCCAACGCGAACGCCTCGTTTCCTGACGCGCCAATTCATGCCGTTGCGTTGATCGCGGATCAGGCGCGATGTGGGACATTTTGCTCGGCACATTCTGCAATCCACCCAAGTACCGTGGCAAGTCCGGTTTTGAAAACCGTGCTGATCGCAGACTGCTGGCAATGCTCGTGTTTGCCGATGTCAACGCCGGGATTTACGGCGCAAACCGTCGTGGCAGGCGTCCCCATGTGCGGCATTTCCAGGGCACATCGCGCGACCCTTGATTGGCGGATCTCACTGCAATGTGCGTGACTCTTGCCCGTGTGCCGTCAATGAATCAGTCAACACGCTGACGGAAATTCTACCGATGAAAACGAACCGGCAACTTCCGGTGGGTCAAGTATCACGGCATTGCGAAGTCGTGACCGGAGACGCAGCCACGATTCGACCCGTGGCTGCGGTCTGGTTCAATTGCAGTTATTCGGTAAATTCGATGGGATCATCCAGATCGTGGCAGAAATCTTCCTTGACCGGCTCGCTCCATGTGCCGTCGTCGAATTTCGCACGGATCCACTGATGACATTTTTCGCCGTCGGTGCTGCTGTCCCATTCCATGGTTGCGCGCTCGCCGGGTTCAATTCCTTCACCAATATCAAAATTGCCCCACGTATGCTTGTTCTGTGATACCTCGAGTTTGATTATTGTTGATTCGGTTTTGTTCTTGACCACAAAATGCCAATTGCTCGCAGCATTGGCGCTGAGTGCAAGAAGGCTGATCGGCAAGCACGCCAATATGCAGCGACCGGTTTTCTGAATGGACATGGAGTAGCCTCGCAAGTGGACAAACATGAGTTTTTTGGGGGTTGATGCGTTGCAGGGTCAATTGCGACCCCGGACTTGATGAGCAAGAAACGGACCATGTTTCATGGCACGCCAAAGCGCCACAAAATCGACCTGCAAACACAAAGATCGACGAACACGCACTACCAGCCAAAACGTTGCCGGCGCAAAGTGATCGGGATCGTCTTTCGAAATTTGTCGATCGACATGCGGATTTCCTCAAGCAGAGCAACCGCATTGCCGGAGCCAATCAATCCCTAGTTGACGTGTGACCCTGAACTCCATCTGCATGCGGTTGGGTGAATGACCTGCCCATTTCCCGGCTGCACAGGTCGACCGTTTCATCCGCTACGGTTGCACCGGCAGTTGGCAAGCAATTCTTGGTCAAATCTGACAAAAATTGTCCAGACACGCTGATGAAAATCCCAAAGGTTCGATGTCATCCGATCACCGGACCGTCGTCGATGCTCTCGTGCGCGTAAACTCGACCGGGATGCGTCACACTGCCTTGAATTGGAGTGGTTCACATGAGCACTTACAACCTCGATGCTTTCCTCAAGCCCGCGTCGGTTGCACTGGTGGGAGCGAGCCGGCGCGCGGGTTCCGTTGGCGCCGTGGCAGCACGGAATCTGATCGATTTTCCGGGTCGCGTATTTTTGGTCAATCGCCATCTTGCGCTGGACGCCGCCGCCGGTATCTATCCACAGGTTGACCAATTGCCACAGGCCCCGGAGCTGGCCATTGTCGCCGTACCGGCAACGGGTGTGGCGTCCGTCATCACTGATCTGGGCAAGCTTGGAACACGCGCCGCGGTCGTGCTGTCGGCCGGCTTCGGCGAGACATCGGCGGGCGACGCCGGCAAGACCCTGCAAGCGGAATTGCTCGCCGCCGCGCACGTTACCGGCATGCGTATTCTCGGACCCAACTGCATTGGCGTGCTGGCCCCGCGCGCCGGCCTCAATGCGGGATTCGCCCAAGCGTTGCCACCGCCGGGGCGGATCGCCTTCCTGTCTCAGTCCGGAGCGGTTTTGACGACCTTGGTCGACTGGGCCACGGCGCGCGGGATTGGCTTTTCGTCACTGGTCTCGTTGGGTGAAATGGCTGAAGTTGATGTCGCCGACTGGCTCGACTACCTGGCCACGGACCCGCAAACGCAAGCCATCCTGCTGTACCTCGAAAGCGTGACCAACGCGCGCAAATTCATGTCCGCGGCGCGCCATGCCGCACGCTTGAAACCCGTGATTGCATTGAAGTCCGGGCGCTCGCCGGCAGCCGCCAAGGCAGCCGCGTCGCACAGCGGCGCACTGGCCGGAAGCGACACCGTATTCGAAGCTGCTTTCCGGCGCGCTGGTGTCCAGCGCGTGGATACGCTCACGCAGATGCTCGAAGCGGCCGAGACACTTGCTCATGCACAACCGCTGCACGGCGAAGCCTTGGCATTGCTGACCAATGGTGGCGGCATGGGCGTGTTGGCAGCCGATCAATTGCAGGCAGCCGGCGGGCAGCTCGCCGAACTCGACGACGCTGCGCTGGCGAAACTCGCAGCGGTGCTGCCGGCTGCCTGGTCGCATGCCAATCCCGTCGACATCATCGGCGATGCCGGCCCGGACCGGTATCGCGAGTCTCTCGAAATCCTGCTCACGGTACCCAGCGTGGATGCCGTCGCGGTCATGTATTGTCCGACCGGGCTGGGTGATCCGGCTGCTGCCGTTGAAGGTGTGCTGGCCGCGTTGCGCAAGAATCCCATTCACAAACCGGTGCTGGCGTCGTGGCTGGGCCCGGCGGCAGACGCGGCCGCACGCAAACCGTTCGCCGATATGCGCGTACCCAACTTCGATTCACCCGAAGCGCTGGTCCGCGGATTCATGCAATTGGCCGACCGGCGCCGACAGCAAACCCAGCTCAGTGAAACCGTACCGGCGTTTCCCTTGCGCGGTGGCAATCAACGCGAAGAAGTGCGCCGCTTGATCGACGCATGGTTGCGCGACGGTGTCGATTGGCTCGACGAAGCAGACGCCAAACATCTGCTTGCCGTCGCCGGATTTGAAGTCAATGAGAGCCGTCGCGCCACCACCCCGGAAGAAGCCAGGACGATGGCCCTGGCGATGCAAGGACCGTATGCGGTGAAAATCCTGTCACCGGATCTGCTGCACAAGAGCGACGTGGGTGGCGTCGCACTCAATGTGGAAACGGCAGACGAAGTCGCACGCGTCACCGAGGGCATGATTGCGCGTCTGCATGCCAGCTTTCCGGATGCGCGCCTTTCTGGTGTCTCCGTGCAACGCATGGTCAGTCGCGCCAATGCCAGGGAACTGATTGCCGGTTTGACGATTGATCCGGTGTTTGGTCCGGTTGTCGTATTCGGCGCGGGAGGTGTGACTGTTGAGGCGGTTGACGACATTGCGATTGCCCTGCCCCCGCTGAACGTCAACCTGGCGCGTGATCTGGTTCAACGCACGCGGATCGACAAGGTACTCAATGGAGCCAAGGGGCGATTGCCACCCGTCGACAAAGATGCCCTGTTTGAAGTGCTGATCCGTTTGAGCGAACTGGTATGCGAGTTTCCAGAGATCGTGGAACTTGATTTGAACCCGATTCTGGCCGGGCCGAACGGCGTCATCACTCTGGACGCGCGTGTACGTCTGGAAACGGCGCGCGGCAGCGCCATCGACCGGCTCGTGATCGTGCCTTACCCACACGAGCTGGAGCAGCCGTTCGTACTTCCGGATGGCACGCGCGGCCGGCTGCGCCCGGTGCGTCCCGAAGACGAAAATCCCATGCGCGAGGCGTTCCGTGAGCTTTCTCCGGAAAGCCGTTACATGCGCATGTTTCACGCACTCAAGGAACTGCCGCACGAGTTGTCCGCGCGCGCGACGCAAATCGATTACGACCGCGAAATGGCTTTCGTGATCAGCGAGGACAAACTAGCCGGGAAAGCAAAATTGTATGGCGGCGTGCGTTTGATCAACGATGCCAATCGCGAAAAAGGCGAATTTGCCATCACCGTCATCGACAATCTGGCCGGGCACGGCATTGGCCGCCAACTGATGGAAGTCATCATCGCCTACGCCAAACGCATCGGCTTGCGCGAAATGAGTGGTCTCATATTGTCGAGCAACCAGCCGATGCTCGCGCTGTGTCGCACCCTCGGATTCAAATTGACACCATTCGAGGGCGACACAACAAATGCCACACTCACGTTGACGTAACGCCTGCCCGGTTGTTCGTCGCGTTGCGCGGATACGTTTATCGGTGGGAGCGATCGATCACCTGGCCGTCGTCGCGCATTTTCGGGTGAGCACATCAAGCTCTTTGAACAGCAGCGGATCACGTGTCGTGAAGTGGAAGCACGACTTGCCTTTAGTGCGAGAAGCCGGAAAACGTGATCTCATGCAAACGTCATTCGGGCATTCAGAAACGCAAACTCAGATTGGCCATTACGCTGCGCGGCGCACCCGGCATGATTTGGTTGTCACCGCTCGCGGTTGGATAATATTTTTTGTCGGTGACGTTGTTGATGTTGACCTGGACGCGATAGTTTCGGGTTTGGTGGTAGACCATCAAATCCGCCACGACGTA
>DASSXQ010000140.1:0-2549 GCA_035703725.1 Rudaea sp. | reverse complement strand
CTGCGGCGCGGATTAGCGCCAAACGTTTCCAGATCGTAGAACAGGAATGAGGCGGGCATGCGCTGCGGCGGCCTCAGCCGAGATGGCGTGTACGCACGCCATCAATCGCACGGGCATAGACCTCCGGCAGACTTGCTGCAGAGGTCACATTCATGCCCAACTCATTGACCTTACCGTCGGCAAGGCCATACACCCAAGCGTGGATGGTGACTTGCTGACCGCGCTCCCAAGCATCACGCACAATCGTGGTGTGGCAGACGTTTTCGGCTTGCTCAATCGCATTGAGTTCGCACAGGGCATCGTAGCGACGGGCTTCCGGTAATTGGGCGAGCAGTGCTTGATGCTTCTGTGCAACATCGCCGACGTGGCGAATCCAGTTGTCGCATAGGCCCACGCGGGAGTGATTCAACGCAGCAGCAACCCCGCCGCAGCCGTAGTGGCCCACCACCAGCACATGTCGCACCTTCAGCACGTCTACCGCGTACTGCATCACCGAGAGGCAGTTGAGGTCGGTATGCACCACCACGTTGGCGATATTGCGATGCACAAATACTTCGCCGGGGGCGAGGTCAACCACTTGGTTGGCCGGCACCCGCGAATCCGAGCAGCCAATCCACAGATATTCCGGGTACTGCTGTTTGGACAGACGTTCGAAAAACCCCGGGTCTTCCTGCGAAATGCGCTCGGCCCAAGCTTGGTTGCTAGCGAGTAGTGCGTGCAGTCGATTCATTCGTTTTCCAGTGTGCGCAGGGTGCTGCAATCGTTAAGCGCGTGCGCCGAGTTGCTGCACCATCTGTGCGCGTAACGCAGCATCATCCGCTGCTTGCGGTGGCGCGATTTCGCGCAATGAAAATCCGCGTTCCAGTGCGTCGATTTCGTCGAGGCCGTCATATTCGACAAATTCAGCATCCAGCAGTGCGGAACGGGCGGTGTCCATGCTGTCGTAAGGGAGAGTATTGCCGTCGGAGTCGAAGACTTCGGCGGTGCCGGCGTCCAATTCGCGCAAGCGCGCCCAAACCAATGTGCGGCCGAGACTGGCCAGCCACCAGCGATTGTGTGTTGCGTCGTTCATGCCATTGCCTTGCCGATAATCCAGAGAATGCCGCCGAGGGCGAGGCTGGCCAAAATCACCAGCAGCGAAATGCGCGATGGTGTTGCCAAGCCACTCAGGCCACGGTCGGGGTGCGCCGGGTCGGGCTCATTGCGGTAGCCACCACGTAGCAGCCACCACAACGCAGACGGTTTCAAGAATGCGCCTTCGCCGAGTTTTGCGGTGATTTGCGGGTGCTTGTCGCGAATGTGCACCAGCGTCAGCGGCCAGAAAATGACGAACGCCGTTGCTCCTGCAATCGCGGTGGCGAATGCGCTCAGCGCGAGAAACAGGATCAAATCGGCATTCATCGGGCTACTCCGTCAAAAACCACGCCATCAAAATTCCGCATGGCCCGGCGCACGCGGATACGCAATCGCGTCGCGGATATTGGCCAGCCCGCAGACATACACCACGAGGCGTTCGAAGCCGAGCCCAAAGCCAGCGTGTGGCACCGTGCCGTAGCGGCGGAAGTCGCGATACCAGCCGTAATGCGCCGGGTCGATGCCGAACTGCGCCATCCGCGCATCCAGCATGTCAAGGCGTTCTTCGCGTTGGCTGCCGCCGATGATTTCGCCGATGCCGGGGGCCAGCACGTCCATCGCAGCGACGGTTTTGCCGTCGTCGTTCAGGCGCATGTAGAACGCCTTGATCTGCTCGGGATAGTTCATCACCACCACCGGGCGGCCGACGTGTTCTTCGGTCAGCCAGCGCTCGTGCTCGGTCTGCAAATCCAACCCCCATTCGACCGGGAACTCGAATTTTTTGTTCGAGGCTTGCAGCAACTTGATCGCTTCGCCGTAGTCGATGCGCTCAAACGGCGCATTGATGAAGCCGTCCAGCCGGCTGATGGCGTCTTTCTGCACGCGTTCGGCGATGAAGGCCATGTCGTCGCCGCGTTCATCCAGCACTGCACGGAACAGGTATTTCAGGAATTCTTCGGCGAGGTTGGCATCGTCATTGAGATCGGCGAATGCGATCTCCGGTTCGATCATCCAGAACTCGGCCAAATGACGCGTGGTGTTGCTGTTCTCGGCACGGAAGGTTGGGCCAAAGGTGTAGACCTTGCTCAGGCTGAGGCAATAGGCCTCAACGTTGAGCTGGCCGGAAACGGTGAGGAAGGTTTCTTTGCCGAAGAAGTCACGGCTGAAGTCGATTTCGCCCTTGCTATCGCGTGGCACGTTGGCCATGTCCAAGGTCGAAACCCGGAACATTTGCCCCGCGCCTTCGGCGTCCGACGTGGTGATGATCGGTGTACTAATCCAATAGAACTGGCGTTCGTGGAAGAAGCGATGCACCGCCTGCGCAAGGCAGTGGCGGATGCGGGTGACCGCGCCGAACAAATTGGTGCGCGGGCGCAGATGCGCAAACTCGCGCAGGTATTCCAATGAGTGCTGTTTGGGCTGCATCGGGTAGGTCAGCGGGTCTTCCACCCAGCCGCTGACTTCAATTGTGCTGG
>DASSXQ010000035.1:0-5966 GCA_035703725.1 Rudaea sp. | reverse complement strand
TGATCGACATTCGCGCAAGTTTTGCGTCAGTGTCGACGTTGTAGGCGGTAAGCGGATCGAGACGTACTTCAAACGATCCTTTGGCTTGCGTGGACATGGGTGCTCCGGAGTGTGCGATGTTCATGAGCCTCTGCACGGCCTGCGACCTTTCTGGGTACCATGGCACCTGGGTCAGGCCGAGCAGAGGTTCCTTGGCTCAAATGAGCGGACATTATCCATGTTAAATCTCCTCTGGCTCGGTTTCTTCCTGATCGCGGCGATTGCCGGGCTGGCGCAATGGCTGATCGCCGGTCATGCCGACGTGTTTGCCGCCATCGTCGCCAGTCTGTTCGAAATGGCCAAGTTGTCCGTCGATGTCATGCTGCTGCTGTTCGGCACGTTGACGCTGTGGTTGGGATTTCTGAACATTGCCCAGCGTGCCGGAGCGATCGACGTGCTGGCGCGCGCACTTGGACCGCTGTTCGCACGCTTGATGCCCGAAGTGCCGCGTGGCCATCCGGCGATTGGTCTGATCACACTGAACTTTGCCGCGAATGCGCTGGGCCTGGACAACGCGGCGACGCCGATTGGACTGCGCGCCATGCGCGAGTTGCAGACGTTGAATCCGAGTACCGATACGGCAACCAATGCGCAGATCCTGTTTCTGGTCTTGAATGCCTCGTCGCTGACCTTGTTGCCGGTGACGATTTTCATGTATCGCGCCCAAGCTGGCGCGCACGATCCAACCCTGGTGTTCGTGCCGATCCTGCTGGCAACCAGCGCGTCGACCCTGATCGGTTTTCTGAGCGTGGCCTGGATGCAGAAGTTGAAGCTGTGGAACCCGGTCGTGCTCGGTTGGCTGCTTGGCTTTGCATTGTTGATGGGTGCGTTCATCGGCGTGATCGCCCACATGCCTGCCGCCGCATTGCCGGCGTTTTCCTCGTTGCTGGGCAATCTCATTCTGTTTGGATTGATCGTGGCCTTCTTGTTGGTTGGCGCGTGGCGCAAGGTGCCGGTCTACGAATGTTTTGTCGAAGGTGCAAAGCAAGGCTTCGAGGTTGCGCGCGATTTGTTGCCGTATCTGGTTGCGATGTTGTGTGCGGTTGGCGTATTGCGTGCGTCAGGCGCACTGGACATCGCCCTCGATGGCGTGCGCTGGCTGGTGCATGCAGTCGGTTTGGATACGCGCTTCGTCGATGCATTGCCGACGGCGCTGGTCAAGCCGTTATCGGGCAGCGCAGCGCGCGCGATGTTGATTGAAACCATGCACAGTCACGGCGTCGACAGTTTCCCCGCCCTGCTGGCCGCAACCATGCAAGGCAGTACCGAAACCACGTTCTATGTCGTTGCGGTGTATTACGGTGCCGTGGGAATCCGGCGGGTGCGACATACCGTTGGCTGCGCCTTGCTCGCGGATCTGGCCGGCGTGCTCGCGTCGATCGGCGTGTGTTACTGGTTCTTTGGGTGATTCCGCAAGAGTCTTTGCGCAAACCGGCACGTGAAACTTTTCGACCTTTGCGGTGCGCATAGCATATGCATTGACGCGCAATCAACTGTCAATATTGTCAGTTGACGAACGCCCCCCTTTCGGCACAGTCGATGCTCATCGCGTCACTGGGGAGTGCTGCGACGTAACCGGCCCGTGGGGGTGCGGGTCTCTCGAAGAAACAACAAAAAGAAACGCAGACTCGAAGTGAAGTTGCATGCATCTTTTTTACTCGCATTGAATGCGTGTCTGGCATCTGGATTGGTAGTGGCTGTCAGTTCGGGTTTCGCGACCCCAGCATATGCCGACACCTTTTCTCCCTTTACAGTCGTTTCGTGTCCTGACGGTGGCGTACCAATTTTTAGTGGCGACGACTATTCTTGCGGCGACCCTGGCGGTCTTGAACGTGCCGGATCGGGGCCACATCGCGGTCCGGCTGGTGGGCCGGGTAGTAGCGGCTCCAGCGACGGAATCAAAGTCTCAGTCAAGGCCTCTGGTTCCTGTCACAACACTGAGGCCGCAATAGCCGACCAAGCCGCAAATGTCGCATTCATGGCGTACTGGGAAACCAACTTAAAACCACGCGTTGCGCCCAATCACAAGAATTATGTCGTTACGTTTTCAGACGGGAGTCGGGACACGTACAATTGGAACAATGTCATCGGCGATGTTGCAATCGAGGAAACGGATACGGTGTGCTCCGGCTAGGGTACCGGTAAGCGATCTTCAAACAGTCTCCGGCACGTAACTTCGAAGGTGTCAGAAATGATGTTCCGCAAGTGGAGGGTTTGGGCTTTAGTGATGGTGATCATTGCGCTAGTGATAAGTGGGGCCATTTGGCTCAAATCATCCAAGCCACTCTTGCAGCCTTCATCAAGACCCGACATCAAAACTTCGGCAAAGATCAAGCCCGACGTGCAACATGCGAGTCAGTTTCCAGAACCTTCCTCCCTCACGGCTAACCGGAAAGTTCGTGAACAGCGCAACGCTCGCGAAGTATTCATTGATTCGTCGTTATCGATCGGAAAGCGATTCAGTATTTTGGCCCGGAAAGCTGAAGTGGGCGATCAAGACGCAAAGCACTTCGCCTTGCAAATCGCAAACGATTGCGCGGCTGTTAGCCGAATACCAGACGATCAGCCCCCTGTAGGGCAAAAAAAAGCAACGTCATATCAAATGCAACTAAGAGCGCGCATGAAGGCAAGCTGCGCCGAGGTACTGTCGGACCCGGGTTTCGCGGAAATCAAGGCAATCTTGGATCATTATTCGAGCGACGTTCTTGATGGAAACATGGAGTTCACAATCCGACAGCAATTTGCCGACGCCGGTCCTACTGCTGCAATCAATGTCGCAGTCAGTGCCATATCGCAGCGCCCCGACGAAGCGACCATCGGTATGATCGGCGATCAGTTGGCAAAATTAGATGTGTCATCGATTTATCTTCAACCTGAACTCAGCTCAATAAATTCGGTGAATCCGGATCAGCGCAACCAATTGATGAGATTTGCACTTAATCTCTTGGCGTGCGATTACGGTCGCCCGTGCGGGCCGGATTCGTTTGTTGTTCAATCTACGTGCACCCAACTTGGTGCCTGCATTCCAGGCGCGAACTTGCAGAGTGTGTATCAGGCGCAACTTCTTTCTGGCCAACAAATGGCGGACGTGCTGTCGCTGTTGGCGTATCTGCAGCAAGTCAAGCCGTCCATCACTTGGCAATGACGAATAGGCTCAAACCCGCATCGTGCCGAGCAACCGTCCCGGCAGCGAACGAATGCGATTGAGCAGGGCAGCGGGCAAACGCAATGGTGAATGCATGCCGTCGTCGGGTGATTGCGATGCGGTAAAGCGGCGCACGGCCTGCGGATTTTGCTTGAGTTGCCAGTAGCGACCAATGGCCGAATCCACGCTGAGCCGGCAAGTACCCATGCGTACCGGTTTGATCAGCATGCGATAGACCTGTCCTTCGTTTATCAGCTCGATGGCAGTTTGGGCGTTGGCGCGTTCGGTGGTGACGATCGTGGCAATATGCGGGTGATGTTGCTTGAGCGCCTTGATCAGCGCGGTCATGTCGGTGCGGCCGGTTTCAGTTTCCGAGATCACCACGCCGGTTTCCTGCTGCTCCATGATTTGCAGGGCACGCTCGGCCGTGTTGGCAAAATTCACCTTGTAATACGGCTGCAGGATTTCGCGCAGGCGTTGTTGCACGGCGGTGTCATCCTCGATCACCATCACGCCTACTTCGCTGCGCGCGCGGTCGTGCTCGTTGGGTGGCAATTGATCGCGTGCGATTACCGGCGCCTCGCGTGCAATGGTACCGGCTTGCGCGACCAAGGACTTCAATTCAGTGTTGTTCCAGGGCTTGTTGACGAAGCGAAACACTTCGCTTTCGTTGACCGAGCCGAGAACGGCCTTCAGGTCGGAATATCCGGTCAACAGGATGCGCAGCGCGCGTGGATGGCTTTCCCGGATTTCGCTGAGTACCTCGATGCCGGTCTTTTCCGGCATGCGCTGATCGCAAATCACCACATCGACATCATGCTCCTTCGCCATGGCGACGGCATGCATGGGCTCGGTGGTCTGGAACGTCACATGGTCGCGCAGCAGCGCCTTGAGCGCACGCAAGATACGCGCCTCGTCGTCGACCAACAGAATGCGCAATGCTTGCGTCATTTGCGTTTTTCCCCAAACCGGCGATTGATCATGCGGCACTCGCTGCAGCGACTGGATTGGCCGCCACGACGGCCCCGTCTGCAGGCAGGGTAACCAGAAACTGGGTTCCCTTTCCCGGCGTCGTTCTCACTTTGATCGAGCCACCGTGACTTTTTACGATCTTGTGCACGATCGAGAGCCCCAACCCGGTGCCTTCGCCAACCGGTTTGGTGGTGAAGAACGGATCGAATATGTTCGGCAAGACCTCGTCTGGGATTCCACACCCGGTATCCGTGAAACTGATCTCGACGCTCTTGCCAACCGGTTTGCTGGTGATGGTCAAGGTGCCATTGCCTTCAATGGCCTGAGCTGCATTCGTGATCAGGTTCAGAAATACCTGATTCATTTGCGATGCCATGCAGCGCACCTTGGGCAAGGGTTCGAGCTGTTTGATCACTTTTACCCGGTCGCGCATCTGGTGTTGGGCAATCATCAGCGCACTTTCGATGCCCTCGTTCAAATCCATGTTGTCCATGCCGTCGCGATCAACCCGCGAAAAGCCCTTGAGGTTGAGCACGAGGCTGGAAAGTTGACCCAGACCTTCGCCGGCATCGGTCAGCAATTCTTTCGCGTCGGTGAGCAGGCTGCTGGTTTCCACACGCGTACGTGCCTCGAACAATTTGCGCCGGGCCTCTTCGACATGCTTGACGAGTTTGTCCAGGCTGGCTTTGTCCGCGCCGAAAATCAAATCAACCGGTTGCAGGCAGTACTGCACGGCGGCGTCGTATTCCACCACCAGATTTCGATAATCGTCGAGCAGATCGCCGACCACTTCCACATTGCTCTTGACGAAGCCCAGCGGTGTGTTGATCTCGTGCGCCACGCCGGCGACCATCTGCCCGAGTGAAGCGAGCTTGGTGGTATGGATAACCTGCGACTGGGTTGCCTGCAGGCGCTTGAGCTCCTCGGCCACTTCGCCTTGACGCGTTTCCAGTGCTGCTTTTTGTTTGTGCGTACGCTGCAGCGTCCACGCCAGCCAGACACAGCCAGCGACCAGCACGACTATGACAATCCATGGCAACATCGTTGGTACCTCGCTTCGTCGTTGCGCAGTATAAACACGCAATCGTGCATGTATACCGGCAATTCTACCGTTTGTCGCCGTACTCGGCCGTGTGGTCGCGGACTTGCACTTGACGCCGCCACTTGCCACCGCGACCCTGTCAAACTTGTCCAGAATACATGGATGCCTCGATGAAAGCCCTGATCAGCATTGCCGCATCGATTTTGTTCGCCTGCCTGAGCATCCCGCTTGCCCATGCCCAGGCCGCAACGGCGCAGGATCTGCCACCCGGACTGCAAATACCTGCCGCGGCGCGGCCAGGGCCGAATTTCACTGTTGATCGCGCCACCGAAGCCTACCTGAATCTGCTTTCGCCCGAACAACGCAGGCGATCCGATGCCTATTTTGAAGGAGGCTATTGGCTGCAATTGTGGGGGTTCGTGTATGGCCTTGGGGTCGCGGCGCTACTGCTTTGGGGCGGCATTTCGCGCCGCATGCGCGATTTTGGCAGGCGTGCGAGTCGGCGGCCCTGGCTGTACACGTGGGTCTATGCGGTGTTGTTTGTCGTGGCATTCTTCATCTTGAATCTGCCTTGGTCCATTTACGCGGGCTTTGTACGCGAACATCAATACGGTCTGGCGACACAAGATTTTGCCGGGTGGTTTGGCGATGCGTTCAAGGGACTTGTCGTCAGTGCGATCATCTTGCCGCTGGTGCTGGTCGCGATTTATGCCGCGGTGCGTCGGGCGGGCGCGCGCTGGTGGGTGTGGGCCAGCGGCATCGCCTTCG
>DASSXQ010000023.1:0-11534 GCA_035703725.1 Rudaea sp. | reverse complement strand
CGCTGCTGATTTCGTGAGCGCGCAATGCCTGCGCCAGTTGCGCGATTGACGTACTCATCGCGATATCACTCGATGACTTTCGGCACGAGGTACAAACCCGCGCGCGCATCGGGCGCCAACGCCAACAGCGCGTCGGCTTGGTCGCCCTGCGTGACGACATCTTCGCGCCAGAACAAGGCGTGGGCCTGCGGGTGCCCCATCGGCTCGATATCCGCCAACGGCGCGGCGGCCAAATGCTGGGCCAGGTCCAGCACGCGCGACAATTCGCCGGCAAGGCGCACGGCTGCTTCGTCGGTCACCGCAAGCCGCGCGAGACGGGCTACGTGATTCACGTTGGATGAATCGAGGAACATGCGCGGAACGGTTCAAAAATCGGGTGGCAAACGATAGCAGCAAGCATGGGGCTGGGGAAGGCGGGGCGCTGGCGAGCCGCGAGCGGCGCACGCCCGGCGGCGAGCTTTCGATACCTGCTTCCCGATTCCCGATTCCCGATCCCGCCTTTCCCCTTTTTTAACGTGATCTTCCTTGCGTAAAAACACCCCCGTAACTACACTGTCGCGCTTTTCACGCAATATCCCTCCCGCCCCTCAAATCAGGCATCAGGCGCTTCATGTTCAAAGGTTTACGCGGCATTTTTTCCAACGATCTTTCGATCGATCTCGGTACCGCCAACACACTGATCTATGTGCGCGGTCAGGGCATTGTCCTGAATGAACCGTCTGTCGTGGCGATTCGTCAGGACCGCGGTCCCGGTGGTCCGCGCTCGGTCGCGGCCGTTGGTAGCGAAGCCAAACGCATGCTTGGGCGCACGCCCGGCAATATTGTCACGGTGCGTCCGCTCAAGGATGGCGTGATTGCCGATTTTTCGATCACCGAAGAAATGCTCAAGCATTTCATCAAGAAGGTACATCGCAGTCGCCTGTTCCGCCCCAGTCCGCGCGTGCTGGTGTGCGTGCCGTGTGGCTCGACTCAGGTTGAACGCCGTGCGATCAAGGAATCCGCCGAGTCGGCCGGTGCGCGTGACGTATACCTGATCGAAGAACCGATGGCAGCAGCGATCGGTGCCGGCATCCCGGTACACGAGGCGCGCGGTTCCATGGTGCTGGATATCGGCGGTGGCACATCCGAAGTGGCGGTCATCTCGCTCAATGGCATTGTCTACTCGGCCTCCGTGCGTATCGGCGGCGATCGCTTCGACGAAGCCATCATCAACTATGTACGCCGCAATCACGGCACCCTGATCGGCGAGTCCACCGCCGAGCGCATCAAGATCGAAATCGGTTGCGCATTTGCGCAAACCCAGGTCAAGGAAATCGAGATCTCCGGGCGCAACCTCGCCGAGGGCGTGCCGCGCATGTTCACCATCAACTCCAACGAGATACTCGAAGCCTTGCACGAGCCACTCTCGGGTATCGTCGCGGCGGTTCGCTCCGCGCTGGAACAAACCCCGCCGGAGTTGTGTTCGGACGTGGCCGAGCGCGGCATCGTGCTGACTGGTGGCGGCGCGCAGTTGTGCGATCTGGACCGCCTGATCTCCGAGGAAACCGGCTTGCACGTGCATGTCGCCGATGATCCGCTGACTTGCGTTGCACGCGGTGGTGGCCGCGCGCTGGAATTGATTGATCGCCACGGCAGTGATTTCTTCGCGGCCGAATGAGCTGGAGCAGGACTGAAGGCTGCGCGCACAAGGCCAAACGCAAATCTGCTGTACTTGTATAATTTGCGCTTCGCACCCGCCTGATCGGCCAGCGCCATCGAGTCGAGCAAGCGCAGCCGCCATCTCCCGGTTCCGGTTTCCATGACCATCGCCCGCAACGATAAAGCCGTGCTGTTTGCCGCCGACGCGGCCAATGCATTGCGCCTCATCGGATATCTGGCGCTGGCCATCATATTGATGGTTATTGATCACCGTGGTGGCTACCTGTCGCGCTTGCGCTGGGGTCTGAGCACCGTGATTGAACCCATGTACCGCATCGCGGCGATGCCGTCGCAACTGGCGCGCGATGCACGCATGAGCCTGGCCGACCGATCCAGGCTCACTGAAGAAAACGCCCAATTGCGTCGCGATTTGCTGCTCGCCCAGGCGCGACTGGATCGGGTCAACTTGCTGCGCAACCAGAATCGCCATCTCAAGCAGTTGCTCGACGCGCAGCGCAGTCTCGGACTTGGCGTGCAACTGGCGCGCATCATCGATGTGAACCCCGACCCGTTTCGTCAGCGCGTGACGGTCGACGCCGGCAGCAACCAGAACGTGCATGTCGGACAGGCGGTGCTGGATGCACAAGGCGTCATGGGACAAGTCGTGGATACGCTGCCAAACACCTCGACGGTGATGCTCATTACCGATGCGGCTCACGCGATCCCGGTTGTTGTCGATCGAACCGGCATGCGCGCCATTGCCCATGGCAGCGGCCAGATCGACACACTCAAGCTTCCGAATGTGCCGATCAGCGCGGATATCAAGGTTGGCGACAAATTGATGACTTCCGGCCTCGGCGGACACTTCCCGGCAGGCTTTCCGGTGGGCATCGTGGGGTCGATACAAACCGCTGCCGACGGCATGTTTGTCGTGGCCACGGCCACGCCGAGCGCAGCATTGGATCGCAGTGTGGAGGTGTTGATTCTGCACGAACTACCCGATCCGGTCGGGCCGCCGGCTCCGGCGATTCCGCTGGGCCCACCCGGCAACGCACCCGAGCCGGCAATCGCGGTGCAAGGTGCAGGCGAGCGGCAATGAATCGCACGCGTGCCGCCAACGTATTCTTCTGGGGCAGCATCGGGCTGTGCTACTTGTTGCAGTTGATGCCGCTGCCGCATGCACTGCTGGCATTCAAACCCTTTTGGCTGGCACTGGTGTTGTTGTATTGGGCGTTGGAATCTCCCGACCGGGTCGGTCTTGGTCTGGCCTTTGCCCTTGGTTTGTTCGGCGATGCACTGGCTGGCGGACTGCTTGGCGAGCACGCTTTGCGTCTTTGCGTGTTTTGTTTCATCGTGTTGCGTTTTCGTTCGCGTCTGCGCTTTTTCCCCATGTGGCAACAGGCGCTGGCCGTGTTTGCGCTACTGCTCAACGATCGCATTTTGCTGCTGATGATTCGCGCAAGCGCCGGCGAGCCGCTGCCGCCGCTGGAATTCTGGTGGGCACCGATCGCCGGCATGGTGGCATGGCCCTGGGTGTTTTTGCTGCTTGACGACCTGCGTTCACGGCTGCGCGCGCACGAATCATGAAACGCCGGTTGGGCAACGTTCGCAGTACCGCCCCATCGCGCAGCGGCATCAAGGACGCACATCGCGAATCAGCGCATTTCCGCACGCGCGCAATTGCCGGTTTCATCCTGATCGTCATCTGCCTTGCAGCATTGGCTGCGCGCTTTGCATGGTTGCAGATTGCGCGCCATGACGAATTCAGTGCGCGTTCGGACAACAACCGCATTTCCGTGCGCAGCATTGCGCCGGCGCGCGGCCTGATTTATGACCGCAATGGCGTACTGCTGGCCGAGAATGCCGCTGCGTTCAAGCTGGAGGTCGTTCCCGAACATGTCCAGAACATGCAAAAAATGCTTGATTCCCTGGGCGCCGTGATTGCTCTTTCCGATGATGATATCGAACGCTTCAACGCGCTGCGGCGAGGCAAGCACGCATTTGAAAGCATCCCGTTGCGATTCAAGTTGTCGGAGGACGAGATTGCGCGCTTCTCCACCGAGCGCTGGCAATTCCCGGGCGTGAGTCTCGTGCCCTACCTCACGCGTGTGTATCCGCACGGCGAGGAATTCGCCCATGTGGTCGGTTACGTGGGCCGCGTCGATGCGGCCGAGGCGGCGACACTGGATACCGACCGTTACGCCGGCACCACGCATATTGGCAAGACCGGAATCGAGCGATCCTACGAAAGCCAATTGCACGGCGAGCCCGGTTACGAGCAGGTCGAAGTCAATGTGGACCAACATCCGCTGCGCGTAATCCGCAGCGTTGCGCCCACGCCGGGCAAAAACCTGTACTTGAGCATCGATGCACGCATGCAGCAAGCGGCCATGGATGCCTTCGATGGACGTGCCGGAGCCGCTGTTGCGCTGGATCCGCGCAATGGCGAGGTGCTGGCCATGGTCAGCGTTCCAAGCTTCAATCCCAATCTGTTCGTCAATGGCATCAGCCACAGTGATTATGCGGCGCTGATCAATTCACCGTTCAAGCCGTTGCTCAATCGTGCCATTGCCGGCAACTTCGTTCCGGGATCGACGGTGAAACCGTTTCTCGGACTCGGCGGTCTGGAATTGGGTCTGCGCAAGCCCGAGGATACGGTGCTTTCCACCGGGGAATTTTTCATCCCCGGTCACGCTCGCGCCTATCGCGACGACAAGCGCGGCGGTCAGGGTCGCGTCGATCTGGTGCAGGCCATCGCGCATTCGGTCAACACCTATTTTTATTCGTTGGCGCTGGACATGGGCATTGATCGATTCAGCGCGTGGATGGGCAAGTTCGGCTTTGGCCAACCCACCGGCATCGATCTGGTTGGCGAAGCCAGCGGGGTATTGCCATCGCGCGAGTGGAAGCGCGCGCATTTCAATCAACCATTCTTTCCGGGCGAAACCGTCATTGCCGGCATCGGTCAGGGCTATTGGGTGGTTACTCCCGTCCAACTCGCGCAAGCGTTGGCGACACTCGCTGATCGCGGCGTTCGCCACCAGGTGCATTTGTTGCGCGCGATCCAGAACGGAATCAACAGCGCACCCAAATTGTTGCCCATCGCCGCCCCACAAACCAGCTTTCTGCACAATCCGGCCAACTGGATCCCCATTCAACAAGGCATGATAGACGTGGTTAATGGCGGCGGTACTGCCAGCGGCATAGGCAATGGATTTGCTTACACGATTGCAGGCAAGACCGGTACCGCCGAGCGCTATTCGCGCACAGACGAAACCTGGCAAAACATCATGACCGTATCCATCGAACATCACGAAGTGCTGTTCGAGGCGTTTGCCCCCGCCGACGCGCCGCGCATTGCCGTGGTCGTCGCCCTGCATGCCGGGCATACCGGCGCGCACGACGCCGCGCCAATCGCTCGTGCAATTCTCGACGCCTGGGCGAAATACGATGACGACAAGGGTCAAACGCCATGAGTTCGGTAATCATTGAACGTTGGCTGCGCCAGTTGCGGCGCGCGCCGCGACAAGCATTCCTGGACTGGCCGCTGCTCGTCGCATTGCTGCTGCTGGCGTTTTGTGGCCTGGCAACGCTTTACAGCGCCAGCGATCTGGACGGCAAGCTGGTTCTCAATCAGGCGCTGCGTCTGCTCATGGGCACGGTGCTGATGCTGGTGATCGCGCGCATACCGCCAAACACGCTGCGCACGTGGACGCCCTGGTTGTACGCGGCCAGCTTGTTGTTGCTGGTTGCGGTTGCCGTACTCGGCCAGGGTCGTGGCGCCAATCGTTGGCTGAATCTGGGCTTCATGCGCTTTCAACCTTCTGAACTGGTCAAGCTGACGTTACCGATGATGGTTGCCTGGTATCTGCATGCGCGCGATTTGCCGCCGCGCTGGATCACGCTTGCGGCCGTTGCCGTGTTGATTGGTGTGCCGGCATTGATGATCGCCAAGCAACCGGATTTGGGCACGGCGTTACTGGTGGTGGCCAGCGGCGTATTCGCGGTGTTTCTCGCAGGCCTTGCCTGGTGGCGCATCGGCGCCTTGCTTTGCAGCGCGGCTGCCATTGCGCCATTGGCCTGGCATTTCATGCACGAGTATCAACGTGATCGCTTGCGCATGTTTCTCAATCCCGAATCCGACCCGCTCGGCAATGGCTGGCACATCATCCAGTCCGAGATCGCGGTCGGGTCCGGCGGCTGGTTCGGCAAAGGCTGGCATCACGGCACCCAATCGCGCCTGGAATTTCTGCCCGAACACACTACCGATTTCGTGTTTGCGGTGTTCTCGGAGGAATGGGGCCTGATTGGCGTGCTGGCGCTACTGGCCTTGTATATTTTCATCGTCGGTCGCGGGCTGGCCATTGCAGCGAATGCTCGCGACACGTATTCACGTCTGCTGGCAGGTTCCTTCAGCATGGCGTTCTTCGTGTATGTCATGGTCAACGGCGGCATGATCACTGGCCTGTTGCCGGTGGTGGGCGTGCCCTTGCCCCTGATCAGCTATGGCGGCACGTCTGCCGTATCGTTACTGGCAGGATTTGGTGTGCTGATGTCGATCCATGCCCATCGCAAACTGTTGCCGCGCTGACCCGCGCGCCCATGTTACCCTTCAACACCATGTTCAAACTGAAGTTTTCCAATATCCACATGCGCAAACTTGGCCTTGCAGGTTTGCTGGTGATGTTGGCGCAAGGTGCCATTGCCACGTCGACAACCGATTCCGTATCTTTGCCCGATGCCGCCAGCGTAACTGCTGCCCAACACACGTTTGCACGTGAACTGGCGCACGAGCATGGGTTGAAGTCGGCCGATATTCTCGCCGTGCTGGCCAAGGCCAGGTTTCAGCAGAGCGTGATCGATACGATGACGCGACCAGCCGAAGCCAAGCCGTGGAGCCAATACCGTCCGATTTTCGTGACCTGGCAACGCATTCTCGGCGGAGCCAAGTTCTACCACGACAATGCCGCGCTGCTGGATCGCGTTGCGAAAAGCACCGGGGTGCCCGCGTCAATGATCGTGAGCATCATCGGCGTGGAAAGCAATTACGGGCGTACGCCAATGCGTTATCGCGTGCTCGATGCCTTGACCACGCTGGCGTTTTACTACCCGCCGCGGCAAAAATATTTTCGCGGCGAACTCAAACGGCTGTTCCTGCTCGGCGGACCGCAATTTCCATTCGCTCTGGACGAAGTGATGGGCTCGTATGCCGGCGCGATGGGCTGGGGTCAGTTCATGCCTTCGAGCATCGCCAACTTCGCCCGCGATGGCGATGGTGACGGCAAAGTGGATTTGTGGAATTCACTTCCGGACATATTTGCCAGCATTGCCAACTATTTCGTTGCCCATGGTTGGCAACCCGGCGAACCCATCGCATTGCGCGCCGATGTCGCCAAAAATGCACGCAAGATCGATCCCGCCGATTTGAGTCCGGTGTATCCGCTTGGGCAATTGGCCCAGTGGGGCTACACCACGACACAAAAGCTCGATCCAACCACACCCGCCACCCTGGTCACGCTTGACGGGGAAGACGGCCCGGAAGTCTGGATCACGTTCAAGAACTTCTACGTGATCTCGCGCTACAACAGGAGCCCTCTGTACAGCATGGCGGCGTTCCAGCTCAGTCAGGCGATCGCCGCGGCGACTCAAGTAAATCCATGATGCGCATTGGCGCGCGCGTTGGCACCGCGCTGGCGCTATTGAGCTTGTGCGCTTGCGTTCATCATCGACAAACGCGGCATCAGTCGCCGACAGCAGTTACGCCAGGCGACGTTGCGCAACCAAACGCGGGCCGATATGCGCAAGCTCGCGATTCCACGCCTGCAGGCATCCCCGACATCGGCAAGATTCCCGAACCGGTGCCGAATGTCGAGCCGCGCTCGCGCTATGGCAACAAGTCGCCATACACCGTATTGGGCAAGACCTATCACGTGCTGCCAAGCTGCGCAGGTTACGACGAGCGCGGAATGGCATCGTGGTACGGCAACAAGTTCCACGGCTACACGACATCGAATCTGGAACGTTACGACATGTACGCGTACACCGCTGCCCACAAGACATTGCCACTGCCTTGCTATGTGCGCGTGACCAATCTGGATAACGGGCGCAGTGTCATCGTGCGTGTCAACGATCGCGGACCATTCGTTGCCGGCCGCATCATTGACTTGTCCTACGTCGCGGCGGTCAAACTCGGCGTCTGGCCCAAAGGCACCGCTCACGTTGAAGTTCGCGGCATCGACGCGAAAAACTTTCGATCACAGCCTGAACCTCGGCGTCAGCCAGCTGTCACAGCGTCGCCAGAAAACGCACACAATTGGCGCATATACCTGCAAGTCGGCGCCTATGCGGATGAACACAATGCGCAACGAGCCGCGTTACGCGTGCGCTCGGCCCGCCTTGGAACCGTGGACGTGGTGCAGGTGAAGAGTCATGGGCGCATGTTGTACCGTGTTCGTCTCGGCCCGTTTGAAAATCGCGCCGCCGCAGAGCGCTTCGTGCCCAGACTGCGTGCGTTGGGATTAGGCACAGCGCAGGTTGCCGTGGATAATTGAAGTGCGCGCACGCTGCGCACTGACGAATGTTCGCCACCAGCACCTGTTTTTCATTCATCATCAGCACAACCGGAATCGAAAATGAATTTTTCGCGTCATCTGAGTCTGGCATCCCTTTGTTGTTTCTCTTTCGCGCTCGCTGCCGGCCTGGCTGCCCAGGCCAATACGTTGCCAACACCGTCGCCAACGCCGAAGCCTGGCCCGATCAGCGTACCAGTTCCGCCGCCACCAACACTGGATGCAAAAAGCTGGGTGTTGATGGATTACGCCAGCGGCCAGATCCTTGCCTCGGACAAACCCGATGAGCGTGTCGCACCCGCGTCAATCACCAAGGTAATGACGGCGTACATCGTTTCCGCCGAACTGGCCGCGGGCAAAGTCAAACTTGATGACCCGGTATTCATCAGCGAAAACGCCTGGAAAACCGGCGGCGCCGGAACAGACGGGTCAACCAGTTTCCTTGCCGTCAACTCGAAAGTGCCGTTGAAAGATCTGCTTTACGGCATGATTATCCAGTCCGGCAACGACGCAGCCATCGCGCTGGCCGAGCACATCGCCGGCTCCGAACAAAGTTTTGCCGCGCTGATGAACGAATACGCGAAGCGCCTGGGCATGACGGGTACGCACTACGTGGATGCGACGGGACTTGCCGCCGAAGGCCATTACACCACCGCACGCGACATCGCCATACTCGCGCGCGCAGTCATTCACGATTACCCCGAAGACTACAAGATCTACGCAATAAAACAGTTCGAATGGAATGGCATCGTTCAACACAATCGCAACACCTTGCTGTGGCGCGATCCAAGTGTCGACGGCATCAAGACCGGACATACCTCCGAAGCGGGCTATTGCCTGACCACATCGGCCAAGCGCGGCGATCAACGCCTGATCGCAGTGGTGATGGGAACGCCAAGCAGCAAGCAACGCGCCAATGACAATATGGCCCTGTTGAACTACGGCTTTCGATTTTACGAGACCCACAAGCTCTACACGGGAAACCAGCCGCTGGCAACGCCGGAATTGTGGAAAGGCGCGCAAGACACGCTACCGTTGGGTGTGAGTTCTGACGTACTGGCCACGCTGCCGCGCGGAAGGTACAAGGACCTCAAAGCCAGCCTGCAGATTCCCGGCCGTTTGGTCGCGCCGTTCAGCAAGGGTCAAAAAGTCGGCACGCTGACCGTAACCCTGGACGACAAAACCCTGCTTGAACGCCCACTGGTCGCACTCGCCGATGCGCCGGCTGCCGGTTTCTGGGGCCGCTTTTCCGATAGTGTCGTGCTATGGTTCAAGGGCGCCCCCAAGACCGACATATCGGCCGCGCCCAGTCCGAAATGAAATCGATCGACGACATCCAGCCACAAAACCCGCAACAGGGCTTTCAGTTTCCCGGCGTGTTTGAAATCACTGCGTTGGGCAAGGCGCATGCCGGGTTGGAACAGCGCGTTGCCGAAATCATTGTCGGGCTGGGCATGGCCGTACTCAATGGCAGTCAGCGAACCCGACCATCCAACGAAGGCAATTACGTTTCAATCAGCGTCATGTTTACCTGCCCATCGCGTGAAAAATATGCCGAAGCGCACGCTGCGTTACGCGCCGACCCTGATGTGAAGTGGACGTTGTAAGGGCCGGGAATCGGGAATCGAATGTGTCTGCAAGCGTGAACCAGCGCAGCGGCAAAACCAACGAGTCCGGCGACGCTGTGCCGTCACTGCTGGTGCGCCAAATCGTTGGGTTGCTGGACTATGAGCCGGTTTGGCGCGCGATGCAGGCGTTTACCGACGCACGCAACGCGGACGACACGGACGAGTTGTGGGTGTTGCAGCACAAACCCGTATTCACCCTGGGTCAGGCCGGCAAGTGGGAGCACGTGCTCCTGCCCGGTGATATTCCGGTCGTTCCGGTGGATCGCGGAGGACAGGTGACTTACCACGGTCCGGGTCAGATTGTGGCTTACCCGTTGATCGACCTGCGCCGCATCGGCATAGGCGTGCGCGACTTCGTCACGCGTATCGAACAAAGCATTATCGATACCCTGGAAGAATGGAATATTCAGGCCGTGCGCAAACCTGGCGCGCCGGGTGTTTACGTGGCCGGGGCGAAAATTGCCGCGTTGGGGCTTCGCGTACGCCGCGGCTGCACATTTCACGGGCTGGCATTCAATGTGAATATGGATCTGGAGCCTTTCCAGCGCATCAATCCGTGCGGTTTTCCGGGTCTTGCGGTCACGCAAATGTTAGACTTGGGTGGTCCGTCGAGCGTGGCTGCCGTGCAATCCGTGCTGATCGCGCAACTCGCGCGTGAATTGGGATTGAAAGCCGTGCCCGCCGACCCAACCACGACTTCTGGCGCTGGTCGCCAATCCAACTTTGACGATAGCGTTCGAGCATGAACACAGCCGCCGACAAGACCATTCCCATTGCCGTCATCGGCGACGCGCCGCTGCCTGGCGCAAAACAAATCGGCGAAAACAAGATTGCACGCAATCGCGCCGGTTTCGATGCCGATACGCCGATGCTGCGCAAACCGAACTGGATTCGTGTGCGCATTCCGCCCGGTAACGCAGTGGCAAAACTGAAGGCAAAACTGCGTGCAAATCGGCTGGTAACCGTGTGCGAAGAAGCGTCGTGTCCGAATATCCACGAATGCTTTGGCAAAGGCACCGCAACTTTCATGATTTTGGGTGAAGTTTGCACCCGCCGCTGTTCCTTCTGCGATGTGGCGCATGGCAGACCCAAGCCGCCCGACGTTGAAGAACCGCGCCATCTGGCCGAGACGATTCACGACATGGGCCTGCGTTACGTGGTCATCACCTCGGTGGATCGCGATGACCTGCGTGATGGCGGTGCCGGCCATTTCGCCGAATGCATCCGTCAGGTACGCGCGGCCAGCCCGGACATCCGCATTGAAATCCTGACTCCGGATTTTCGCGGCAAGGGCCGCATGGAGCGCGCGCTGGAAATTCTCGGTCTCGCTCCGCCCGATGTGTTCAATCACAATCTGGAAACCGTACGCGAGCTTTATCCCAATGTGCGTCCTGGCGCCGACTACGACTGGTCGTTGCGCCTGCTGCAGGAATTCAAGGCACAACATCCTTCAATTCCGACCAAATCCGGGATCATGCTTGGCCTCGGGGAAACCATGCCTCAGGTCGAAGGCGCATTGAACGATTTGCGCGCTCACGCGGTCGATATGGTGACGGTTGGGCAATACCTGCAACCCACGCCGCACCATCATCCGGTGGTGCGGTACTGGACGCCCGAGGAGTTCGACGTGTTGCGCGTCGCTGGCGAGGAGATGGGTTTCCATCACGTCGCCTCCGGCCCGCTGGTGCGATCGTCCTAC
>DASSXQ010000057.1:0-9019 GCA_035703725.1 Rudaea sp. | reverse complement strand
GACGACGAAAAGTCGTGCGTGGTATGCACGTATCGGCAGGGAAGCCGAGCGCGAAATCAAGCGGCAAGTGAAATACGACAAGCAGCGCCGCGAAATGGCAAAAGTGCTCGGCATTGATCCGGATACGGGCAACACGCTACTCAATGACAAGCTCGACTCGCTCGCGTGGGCCGCCGCGTGGGGTGGCTTTTCCGGCGCGCAAGCGCTTGGCCAGATCGGCGGTGTGGCAGCCGGCGTGATCTCGAACACCGGCAAGCTCAACGACTATGTATGGACGAAGACGCCCACCCAATTGCGCGAAATCAACAGCAATCGTTTGCTGGCTTTCTGCAGCGATGAATACGCCGTGCGTCAATTCATGCGTCGTGGCGGATTTACCGATTCGCTGCGCACGTCGTTGACCGATGCGCTGGAAAAGCTTGAACCGCAAAACGGTTGCGACGCGCTGGTCGAATTGGCCACAACCACGCGCAGCGAAGTCGAAGCACGTTTCATCGTCAATGCGCTACGACTGATTCAACGCCAATCCGATGTTGTCGGGGGATCACTTCGCGTCATCGACGCCGCCATCGCGTGGCAAACGCGTTCAGGCGATCTGTTGCTGCCGCTGCCCGTGGATTACCTGAGTTGGAATCAACAGCTCGCGAATTTTTTCGATCAGCCGGAATGGCGACTCAGCAACAAAACCGTACTGATTGGCGGCCACGCATCGATGCTGACGCAACGGCAACTCACCCAACGCGGCTGGAGTCTGGCGCTGCTCGCGCCGTACGATGGCAAACCGGCGTACGTGAAAAACATCGCTTTCAAGGAAACTCACGAATGACTTCCGTGGCCAGGCGTCGATCAAAGGCCGACCCATGCGGATTTATCGATTACGACCCATGCCGTCATTGCACTGTTGATCGACGTCAACTTCGGTGTCCTGCCGAAAACGTTCAAGTACCGTATCGAAGCCGATAGAATGCTGCATCAATCCAATCAGGAATACGCCATGCCTTATCCCGCCCGTGATCGATTGGCCGCCGAACTCGACTCGATACGCGAGCAAGGTTTGTACAAGACCGAACGCATCATCGTCACGCCGCAATCGGCTGGAATCAAGACGGCCGGTGGCGCCGAGGTGCTGAATTTCTGCGCGAACAATTATCTGGGCCTGGCCGACAACGCGGAAATCATCGCGGCGGCGAAAGCCGCGCTCGATACGCACGGATTTGGTCTGGCCAGCGTGCGCTTCATTTGCGGCACGCAGGATCTGCACAAACGGCTCGAAGCGACAATCTCGAAATTTTTCGGCACCGACGACACGATTCTTTACACCAGTTGCTTCGACGCCAACGGCGGCTTGTTCGAGACCATTCTCGGCGACGAAGATGTCGTGATCTCCGACGCGCTCAATCACGCTTCGATCATCGACGGCATTCGCCTGTGCAAGGCCGAGCGTCGGCGTTACGCCAACAGCGACATGGCCGAGCTTGAAAAGCACTTGCGCGAATCGCAAGGCAAGCGCACACGCCTGATCGCCACGGATGGCGTGTTTTCAATGGACGGGTTCATTGCCAAACTCGATGAAATCGTCAAGCTCAAGGAAAAATACAATGCCTTGCTGATGGTCGACGATTCGCATGCTACCGGCTTTGTCGGTCCAACCGGGCGCGGCTCGGCCGAGCTGCACGGCGTGATGGACAAGGTGGATATTTTCACTTCTACGTTGGGCAAGGCGCTCGGCGGCGGTTCCGGCGGCTTCACCAGCGGACGCCGTGAGATCATTGACCTGTTACGCCAGCGCTCGCGGCCATACCTGTTTTCCAACACGTTGCCGCCGCCCCTGGTCGCAGCGTCCATCAAGGTATTCGAGATCCTCGGCTCCAGCACGACGTTGCGCGACAAGGTCAACGACAACGCCTTGTATTTTCGCAAACGCATGAACGACGCGGGCTTCGAGATCAAGCCCGGAACGCACCCGATCGTGCCGGTGATGTTGCACGATGCCAGGCTCGCGCAGCAGTTTGCCAAAGACCTGCTCGACGAAGGCGTCTACGTCACCGGATTCTTCTTCCCGGTCGTACCACAAGGTCAGGCTCGCATCCGCACGCAGTTGAGTGCGGCGCATACACGCGAACAGATCGACCGCGCCGTCGCTGCGTTTGTGAAGGTGGGCAAGAAACTGGGAGTCATCTGAGCGCGCCAACCCGCTCAGGCTTGTCTTGCAGCCAATGCAGCGCGGCGCTCGAGGCTTGCGCGTGGCCAGTATTTCTTGTTGTCGTAATACTCGGCCACGGCTGGTACGTCGGGCGGCAAGATCACCCATGGCTGCCTGGTCGAAGTGAATATGTGGATATCGGGTTTGACCCGAAACGCCTCGTCGAGCGTGCCGACGCGAACGAAACGGATCGCATCGCCCGCACCGCTGTAGTTGCTCCACAATGCCACGCGGCAGGTCGGGCAACGTGAAATCCTCTGTCCCTTGCCGCTGTTGGATGGCGTATTCACCACGTCCACATCACCGCACAGCAACCGCACGCGATCGGCTTCAATAATTGCGTTGAGTGCGAATGCGGTCCCGGTTTCGCGCTGGCACCACGTGCAGTGGCAACAATGCACGAACATTGGTGCAGTCAACATGCGATAGCGCACGTTGCGGCACGTACAACCGCCATCGAGCGGCACTGCGTCGTGTTCATGCATGCGTGATGGCCCTGAGTTCGTTGCGGGTTGCTGCCATTGCGGCTCCCATTGACGCACGTGGGCGATGAAAAAGTTTCTTGCCTGTCAATGCGTTCGACATTTGTGCTCGCATCATTTGCATTTGCAGGTTATCGTAACCAGTCCGGATTTCAGACGTAAAGACCCCAACGAAACCATCATGCTGTCCCATGCCATCGTCCGCCCTCCCGCCGCGAATTTTGATCAAGGTCAGACCAGTGTCGATCTGGGCAAACCCGATTACGCCACTGCACTGGAACAACATGCGCGTTATTGCACGGCCCTGCGCGCTTGCGGCCTGACATTGATCTGGTTGGAGGCAGACAACGACTTTCCGGATTCAACCTTCGTCGAAGATACCGCGATTCTCACGCCAAAAACCGCAATTCTGACGCGCCCTGGCGCATCCAGTCGCATGGGCGAAGTGGTGGGTATTGAACCGGCCTTGCGTCGCTTCTTTTCGCACTTCCAATCCATTACGGCACCCGGCACGCTGGATGGTGGCGACGTGTGCGCTGCAGGCGATCACTATTTCATCGGCATCTCCGATCGCACCAACGAGCAAGGCGCCGGACAATTGGCGGAAATCCTCGCGCGCGAAGGCTGCACGTCAACCCGCGTGGACATTCGGGGTATTGACGGCATTCTGCATTTGAAAAGCGGCGTATCATTTCTTGGCCAGCGCCGTTTGGCCCTGATCGATGCTCTCGCGGGGCATCCAGCGTTCGCCGATTTCGAGATCGTGCCGGTACCCGCGGAAGAAAATTACGCGGCGAATCTGTTGCAAATCAATCAGCACATGATCTTGTCAGCGGGATATCCGCAATTTGAATCCCGCGTGCGCGACCTGGGTTTCGCGCCGATCACGCTGCAAATGTCGGAGTTTCGCAAGATGGATGGCGCATTGAGTTGCTTGTCGCTGCGATTTTGACCAAATTGGCCAGTCATTCGTCGCACGCGAAGCGCTTCACGCAAGACGATCTGGACTACCTTTCGCCGCGCGTTGTTTCGCCAGTTGCGACTTGAAGCTCTCACGTGCATCTTGCGCGCAAGCACGGCATCGCGCGGGATCCACCCGCGCATCCGCATCGCGGTGTTGACGCTTGGCCACACGCTCCCGGAAATTCACCGTGCCCGGATGGGGTGCGAGGGCGATGGCGCAAGGCAACGCTGCGACCATCGCAAAGCTGCATTCGAAACCCTCGATGATGTCCGGATACTTCGGACTGTCGATCAAGTTGTAGTCGGGTGCTGACAGGCTGCCAATATCCACCATGCGCAGACAGTAGCAGTCAGCAGGAACACGCCGAGGCCGTGCGGCCCGACATGCCCGGTGTTGCCATGGATTCGAAATGGCGTCTGCGCAGCCGTCCATGATGGGTCATTGACACACGATCGATCGTTCGGTTTATCGGCTTGCTCTGCCGCAGGCGGCTGCGCATACGCATCCGGCACATTCAAACCGGAAACGAGAATCGCAGCAATCAACAAGCGCATGCACAACTGCGACACGTGAAAACGTGCAGCATCGTCGAGCCATGTGACCCGTCGCGGGGACAATTCTGACATTTTGGGACGCAGACACCTGCATGCCAGGTTTCTGCGCGAACTTGCGCAAATCGCCGTGAATCCGTTTCGCGCGATGGGCGCATCAAAGCTGTCGACACGCGCATGTCTACCCCTCATTGACCGATGCCGTCGATCTGGCGCAAGCGGACTCGGCATCTACAGGACCATGACCGATGAAAAACGTATTCCATTTTGCGTCGCACCGGATTCGCCAAAACCCGGTGATCGCGCTATTCGTGCTTGCCACCACGTTCTGCTTCTCCACCGTGGTCGCCTCACCGGCGTCAACGACGTTGCCGGATACACCCGTGGGCAAGATAAGTGGGGCGCTGATACGGCATGCCAATTCCGACACGCCAGAACAAATGCGCAAATGGGTGCGTAGTGTTCTGTCCGCATCCGTCTCCGACGAAGACAAGACGGCATTTGTCACGGACATGGCCTCGGCAGCACGCGACAGCGGCGGCCTGGACGTGTTCGACGTGCGCACCGATCCGCACCAGCCGGGACTGCTTCAAGTCGCCGTCAAGGGACGTCGCAATGCGCCGGCCGCGCTATTTGTGCTGAGCGCCGATCCTGCGAATCCGGGCCGGCTCGCGCAGGCGATGCTGGTGCCAATGGACAGCCCGCTCTATGACGACTGGCCCAAGCGGGCGGTGTCGCATGCGCAGCTGGGGAATCAGATACGCGCCGTACTGGATCGACTGGTGCGCGTGTCGGACTTCTCCGGCTGCGTGACAGTGTTTGATCGCGGCGAAACCGTGTTCGACGAGTGCCGTGGCCTTGCCGAACGCAGTTTCAACGTGCCGATCGATCACCAGACGAAGTTCCACATCGGCTCCGTCGGCAAGATGTTCACCGCGGTCGCGATCGCGCAACTGGTCGAGGCCGGCAAGCTGTCGTGGAACGACACGCTGGCGAAACGGGTTCCGGAGTATCCCGACCAGGCGGTGGCGAAGAAGATCACGGTATGGGAACTCCTGCACCACACTTCGGGCCTGGGCGACTTCCTGGTGCCGGACTATTTCGAGCACGCCAAACGCTACGTCAATCCGGTCGATTATCTCGGCTTGATCGCCCGCCAGCCCAAGATGGGCGAGCCGGGCAAGGCCTTGAGCTACAGCAACGCCGGTTACATTTTGCTCGGCCGCATCATCGAGAACGTCTCCGGCGAAAGCTACTTCGACTACATCCAGCGCCAAATCTTCAAACCCGCGCGGATGACATCCAGCGGCTTCGACAGCGTGGACGAGATCGTGCCAGGGCTGGCGGTTGGTTACTACCACGACGACGGCGTGTTCTCGCGAACGTGGAAAGCAAACTGGGCGCTGAGCGTCTACAAGGGCAGTCCCGCAGGCGGTGGCTATTCCACCAATGCCGATCTGTTGCGGTTTGCCCAGGCAATGCACGCTGGCAGGCTGCTCAAGTCCACTACGCTGGCGAAGATGTTCGACGGCGCTGTGCCGGCCGGACCCGGTTCCATTGGCGCCGGAATCGACGAACGACTCTCGCATGGCCGCCACATCCGCGGCCATCAAGGCGGCATCGAAGGCACCACGGCAAACCTGGAAATGGTGTGGGAAACCGGTGCTGCCGTGGCCCTGACCAGTAACGAAGGGCCGTCGCAACACTGGTTGCTGGCCGAGAAAATTGCCGACCTGCTTGCCGCCGAAGGCACAAGAAACTGAGTTCGCGAAAATACGTCATCCTGTCTTCTGTCAAAGCGCCTTTCGGCGCGATACATCATCTGGAGCAAACCATGGATTACCTTGTCATCATCCTTCCCTTCATCGTTATGGCCGCCCCCGTGCTCATCGTCACCATCGTGCTGGGCTATCGCGACCGGCAGACGCAGGCGCGCTATCGCACCTTGCTGCAACTGGCCGAAAAAGGCGTGGAGTTGCCGCCGCAACTGCTGATGGAACCGCAAGTGGCCTACAGCGAACGACGTCGCGCGCTGGTGTTGATTGGCGCCGGACTTGGACTGATGGCGATGTTGCTGGCGTTGCCGGGCCAACTCGACAACGGTCAGCGCATTGGCAGCCTGTGGGGCCTGGGTCTGTTGCCGCTGATGATCGGGTTGGGTTATCTGGCAAGCTGGTGGTTGAATCGGCGCGAGCGCGCGGGTGGCTGACAGCTTTGCTGAAGCGCGTATCGATCAGGCTCTGGTGGCGCGAGTTGTGTTGGATGACGATCGCCGGGCATTCGAGCAGTTGGTGCGCCGCCATCAAGGCATGGTGCGCGCACAATTGCGCCGGCTGCTGCCCGGTGACGAAGCCGCAGCGGACGATCTGGCTCAGGAGACATTCCTGCTGGCGTGGAGGAAACTGCGCCAGTTCCGCGGTGATGCGCGATTCTCCACCTGGCTTTATCGCATTGCGTATACCTGCTTTCTGCAGACACGCCGCAGGAGGTCGTTACCCATCGACGAAGCCAACGACGGCGAAGAAGTACAACATTCGCCCCTGGCGCATGCGACTGATCTGCAGATGGACATGCAACACGCCATGCAGCGTCTTTCATCTGGCGAACAAACGGTGTTGCTGCACTGCGTACAACTTGGACTCAGTCACGAAGAGGCTGCGTATGTGTTGGCCCTGCCACTCGGAACCGTGAAGACCCACGCAACACGCGGCAAAGCCAAACTCAAAACATGGTTGGCGGCATGGCATGACAGCGCCGACGAGGAGCGAACATCATGAATCTTCCCAACGATGATCGAATCGAGGCACTGGTGCGCCAACAGTTCGATGGACCCGTGCCGGACGCCGGCTTCAGCGAACGTTTGATGCAGCGGCTGCCGCCACGTCGGCAGCGGCGTCGACGTGCGTGGCCATTGTGGGCCGGCGCGCTGACGGGCGTCATCGCGTGCTGGTTGAGTCTGCAATCCTCGCCCGTGCTGCAAGCAGGTTGGCGCGATTGGCTCGGCGGTGAAATGTCGGCGGCGGCAATCACCTTGCTGGCGGCACTTGCCGGAGTATCGTTTCTGGCCACGTGGTGGGCCACAACGGAATCGGTTGATTATTGAGCGTTGCTTCCACCACGTCGACGCAACTGGCGAACCCTGCGCGATTCACTTACCCTGTCGACGCCACGCCTCTTGTCAAAAACAACCTTCAAGAATCGTCATGCCAACATCCAGCGCGCGGCAACTCGGATTCTGGATGTGCGTGGCGCTGGTCGTCGGCAACATCATCGGCTCGGGCATCTTCCTGCTGCCGGCCTCGCTGGCGCCATACGGATTGAATAGCGTGTGGGCGTGGTTGCTGACCTGTGCGGGAGCGATGGCGCTCGCGATGGTGTTCGGTGGCTTGAGCCGCGCGTTTCCCGAGGCTGGCGGGCCGTACGCCTATACACGCATGGCGTTCGGCGACATGCCTGCATTCGCGGTGCTGTGGACCTACTGGGTTGCGCTGTGGATCGGCAATGCGGCGATCGCCACCGCAGGCGTGAGCTACCTGAGTAATCTGTTGCCCTGGATCGCCGAGCAACGCGGTGCGTCGGCAATCGTCACCGTGCTGATCGTCTGGCTGCTGGCCGCAGTGAATGCCTGGAGCGCGCGAGCCGCGGGCAAGCTGCAAATCGTCACCACGGTTTTCAAACTGGTTCCGTTGCTTGGCGTGGTCGGCCTCGGCGTGTGGTTGGCGTTGAGCGGCAGCAGCCAGTTGAACGGCGCTCATCTCGCCTCGTCGAAGTTCAGCCTCAACGCGGTGACGGCAGCCGCAACGCTGGTGTTGTTTGCCTTGTGCGGAATGGAATCGGCGGCGGTGGCAGCCGACAAAGTCAAAGACCCCGCGCGCACGATTGCGCGTGCCAGCCTTGTCGGAACCGCGATAGCCGCGACCGTCTACATCATCGCCAGCGCGACCGTCCTGCTGCTGATTCCAAGCGACCAGCTTGCGCATTCAAACGCGCCGTTCGCCGATGTCGCAAACCTGTTCTGGGGTTCGTCGGTTGCGCACTGGTTTGCATTGTTCGCCGCGATCAGTTGCTTCGGCGCGCTCAACGGCTGGACGCTGCTGTGCGCGGAGATTCCGTTCCAATTCGGCAAGAGCGGGTTGTTCCCGAAAATCTTCTCCCATGAATCGCCACGCCAGACGCCGACCTTCGCGCTGTTCGTGTCGAGCCTGTTGGTCACCGTGCTGGTGTTGATGAACTTTGGAAAATCGATGGTCGATGTTTTCACCTACATGGTACTGCTTTCGACCACAGCGGTCCTTGCGATGTACCTGTTGTGTGCGTTGGCGTTGCTGAAACTGCTGCGCAGCGGCGCAATGGCAGCGAGCAAACCGACGATCGCCCTGGCCATTGCTGGCGTGCTCGGCACCGTGTTTTCGCTGTGGGCAATCTTCGGCGCCGGCCTGAGCACTGACAGCAAGACCTGCGGTCAGGCGCTGGTGTGCTGGACGCCGTGGCAAAACAATGCGGTGTACATGGGATTTGCGCTGATGGCCGCCGCGGTGCCGGTGTACTACGCGATGCGCTCGCGGCGGGCGGCGACTGCGCGGGCGACATCGTAACGACATTCAAAAAAACAGGGGTCAGGGTCTGAGGTTTCCCCACGAATCCCCTAGATCAATCAACACGTTGCGCGCATATTGAACCGCGAGTTCAACTCTGAAGCGCAACAGGGTAAATAGTATACAACTCAGCCTTGGCTACGCGTAGCGCTTTGGCTTGTTGCTTGCGTTTGTATTCTGATCGCTTTTTCAAGCCAGCGAGAGATGCCTCCAACGCCTCGCGT
>DASSXQ010000215.1:0-3266 GCA_035703725.1 Rudaea sp. | reverse complement strand
CTGCCAACCAGCGCGACGCCGCGTGTGTCGATCGTGATACCCGTATTTGGCAAAATCGCCTACACCATCGCCTGCCTGCGTTCGCTGGTCGAGCATGCGAGTGACACGTTGTTTGAAGTCATTGTGGTCGATGACGCATCCCCCGATGCCACGCCAGACCGTCTCGCACGGATCGACGGCATCCGCGTCGTGCGCAATCCCTGCAATCTGGGCTTCGTCGGCTCGTGCAACGCTGGCGCGAAATCTGCCGTTGGCGAATACATCGTCTTCCTCAACAACGACACCGTGGTCACGCCGGGCTGGCTCGATGCATTGCTGCAATGTTTCGCCGAGGAATCCCAAGCCGGTCTGGTTGGCGCGCAATTGGTGTATCCGGATGGACGCTTGCAGGAAGCGGGCGGCATTGTTTTCAGCGATGGATCCGGCTGGAATTATGGGCGTCTGGACGATCCGGCCGATCCTCGCTACGCATTCCGCCGCGAAGTGGATTATTGCTCCGGCGCGGCAATCATGTTGCCACGCGCCTTGTTCACGCAATTGGGCGGATTCGATGAGCGCTACGCGCCGGCGTATTACGAAGATACCGATCTGGCGTTTGGCGTACGTGCGGCCGGCAAAAAAGTGTTCTACGAGCCACGCTCGCGTGTAGTGCATTTTGAAGGTGTCACGGCAGGAACCGATACCGGCAGCGGCATGAAGCGGTATCAGGTCATCAACCGCTCGAAGTTCCAGGAAAAGTGGCAAGTCGAACTTGCACTGCAACCCGTGCCCATCCGTGCGACAAAGGCGGCAGGCAAAGCGGCGAACTGGCGCGCGCGCGGTCGCGTGCTGATCGTCGATGCCTATACGCCAACACCGGATCAGGATTCGGGTTCGCTGCGCATGCTCAACCTGATGCGACTGCTGCGTGAGCTGGGTTACGCAGTGACCTTTCTGCCGGACAATCGCGCGCATGCCGGACGCTACACACACGCTTTGCAGGCGTTGGGCATCGAAGCGCTGTATCACCCCTTCATCAGCAACCCGATTGCCTGGTTGCGCGAGCGCGGCAGCGATCTCGATGCCATCGTGCTGTCGCGTCATTACGTTGCCGTGAATTACATCGGCGCCGCCCGTTTGTACGCGCCACAGGCACGCTTGATTTTCGACACGGTTGATCTGCACTACCTGCGTGAACAACGCGCTGCCGCACTGTCGGGCAACAACGAACTGGCCCAGCAATCCGCGCGCACACGCATGCAGGAACTCAAGCTCATGCGCGAATGCGATGTCAGCCTCGTGGTCAGCAACGTCGAAAGTGGATTGCTGGCGCGCGAGGTTCCGCAGGCGCGCATCGAGGTACTTTCCAACGTCCACGAGGTGCATGGTCGACGGCGCGAATTCGATGCGCGGCATGATCTGGTCTTTGTCGGCGGATTCCAGCATCCGCCGAATACCGATGCGGTGTTGTGGTTCGTCAACGACGTATTTCCGCTGGTGCGTGCGCAACTGGTCAACGTCAATTTTCATGTCATTGGCAGCAAGGCACCGGCGCAGATTCTCGAGCTGGCCCATGATGGCGTCATCGTCCACGGCTTCGTCGAAGACATCGCCCCGTTCATGGACGCCAGTCGGCTGTCGTTGGCTCCGCTGCGTTACGGCGCCGGCGTCAAGGGCAAGGTCAACATGGCCATGAGTTACGGTTTGCCGGTGGTGGCAACGAATTGCGCAGTCGAAGGCATGCACGTGCGCACCCAACTCGACAGCCATGATCCCGATGTGCTGGTCGCCGATTCACCGGCCGAATTTGCCGCGGCCATCACCCGTGCCTACAACGATGCGAAATTGTGGAACACCCTGTCGGACAATGGATTGAAAAATGTGCGCGAGCATTTTTCCTTCGATGCGGCACGTGAAGCATTGTTGCGGATATTGGCTGACTGACGGGGAATGACACTTGGCCTGACGGCCGGTTTGCGATGCGACGCACGGCGACGATTCAGGCTCCGAGCCAGTCCAGCGCACGACCGAGGAATGCGTGCGCATCGGCTTCGATGCAAAGTCCGTGTGCGAGCACAATGCGCCGTGCCTTCCACTGGAGCAAATGATCGCGACACACACGGGCTTGCTCCCTGCCGTCACCACGAAAACTCGCGCGGAAATCACGCGGCGTGCTGCCATGCGGTGCAAGAACACCACCCCAATGCGCAATCAGACGGACTGGCCAGCTCAGCGTTTGTCCATCAACGTTTTCAATCAAATCGGTCAGTATCAGGGTGTGCGAGGGCCGATGGAAAAACTCGACCTCGTCGACCAACCGGCTATGGCGAAACACCAACGCTTCGATTTCATCGCCCCACTGTGCCGGTGCGCCATCTTCCAGATCTGCATCGAAGCGCAATTGGGGACATTTTTTGCGCAACCCCGGCGCAGCCCATGTGCGTGCCCGCGGATAGGCGTTTTGCCAGGCGCCGACAAACAAATGGTGCAGCACACTCGGTGCGACCAATTCAGCGACCGGACCCAATGCATCAATTTCGGCGCGCAAATTGTCATCCAGCGCAATCGGTGAATGAATCCACACTCGACCATCGCTCAGGCGGACCACGGTCATTCGCGTTGGAAACGGAAAGCCGAAAAAACGCACGGTGCCACCGTCGGCAATCCATAGCTGTTCGGCAAGTGCGCGCAATTTCGCCATCGCGCGCCTAGCCTCCCGGCATTGCCTGCAATTTCATGTCCATCGGCGCAATGCGAGGATTGTTGGGTGCCAGTTCGCGGGCGGCCTTGATATCGTAAGTGGCATCGCCACGGTTGCCGTTGCCAATGCTTTTTTCGGCATCGTCGAGAAATACGTTGGCCAGACGCTCACGCATGGAATCGACGGATTTGTCGTTCGGATCCGATTGTGCGATGGCATCGATATAGGCGCGCGCGTGTTTGGGCGTGCCATTCTTGATCGCCTCGTCAAACAACGGCTTTGCCCGCGCGGCGATTTTTCCGAGTCCGGCCATGGCTTGCAGATTCTTCGGATCGATTCGCAACACGGCGCGATACTTGTCGAATGCACAATCCACCGGTGGAACGATCAAATTGCCGGCAGCGAGTGCGCGATCGCCGGCGGCGAGCAGTTGCTGAATCTGCAGGGCTTGCGCGGGAGTGATGCGGGCCTGCTGCTTGGAGATATCCAGGCGCTCGCGCGCTTCGCGCAGGCGCGCATTGGCGATGCGCAAGCCGCGTGAATCCGGTTCGGCGTCACTTGCCAGGAGCAGCAATTTTCCAGCCTG
>DASSXQ010000177.1:0-2708 GCA_035703725.1 Rudaea sp. | reverse complement strand
GGGCAGTTTTGCGGAAATCCAGCAGCAGATTGCCGACCTGTTGTCCAAGCTGGACAAACTGCCGATTGCCGAAATTGGAACGAATCTGCGCGATACCCTGCAAGGCACCAATGCGTTGATGAAGCAACTCGACACGCAACTCGCCCCGCAAGCACGCGAGATGCTTGCGTCGGCACAAAAGGCCATGGATGCAGCCAGCGCAACCTTGTCCGGTGATGCGCCATTGGGTCGTGGTACGGCGCGCACGCTTGAACAATTGCAGCGTGCTGCACAATCGCTGCGCAATCTGGCCGATTATCTGCAACGCCATCCGCAAGCGCTGTTGTACGGCAAACCTGCGGATCCGCCGTTGCCCCCGTCCGGAGATCAGTGATGTCGCGTAGTGCAATGGTTTGTTGCAGTTGTGTGTTGCTGTTATCCGCATGTGCATCGGCACCCACGCATTTTTATACGTTGCTGCCGCCAGTCCATGGCCAATCGGCCGGTGTCGAATCCACCGCGGCCCGATCCACATCGCCACCCGATTCACAGGCGCCGTTTGCCATTGATGTCGATCCCGTCGAGGTGCCGACGCAAGTCGACCAGGCGGCGTGGCTGGTGCGAACAGGCACCGGCCAGGTTGCGCTGCTCGACAACGAACGCTGGGCAGCACCGCTGGATGATGAACTGCAATCGGCTTTTTCCGACGCGCTGACACGCCGGCTCCATGTGCGCGACGTGCATGGCACGGCAAAGCTGTTCAGCGGGCCGGTGTATCTGATTCGCGTGAATGTGCGGCGATTTGAATCGGTTCCGGATCACTACGCATTGATCCGCGCGGACTGGAGCGTGGCCAAGAAGGGCGGCGCAAAGCCTTCGCCGAGGCTGACCTGCAGCAGCAACGTTTCCCAACCGGTAGGGCAGGGTTATGCGGCGCTCGCCGTTGGGCACCAGCAAGCCGTCGCGGCCATTGCCGCCGCAATTGCCCGGGCCGTGGACAGTCTTGCCGACGGCAAGGGTGCGTGTCCGCCCGCTTGATCCGCCCCGACCACCAGTCGATCATAGAATCCCATGCAAAGCTTGGATGTATTGCTGCACTGCGGTAGTCTGCATCCAAATCACAGGGACGGCTTCGGCCGGCAGCACTGATTCCATGCAAGAAAACTACGATTTCGCCGCGGTCGAGGCCGCCGCGCAGGAATTCTGGAACGAGACGCACGCATTCGAGGTCGGCGAAGACCCTTCGAAGCCGAAATTTTATTGCCTGTCGATGCTGCCTTACCCGAGTGGCGCGCTGCACATGGGACATGTGCGCAACTACACGATTGGCGACGTAATCAGTCGCTACCAACGCATGAATGGCAAGAATGTGTTGCAGCCAATGGGCTGGGACGCGTTCGGGTTGCCGGCCGAAAACGCCGCAATCAAGAACAAGACGGCGCCGGCGAAATGGACGTACGCCAACATCGAGAACATGCGCAACCAGCTCAAGGCGATGGGCTACGCCATCGACTGGTCGCGCGAGTTCGCCACGTGCCAGCCGGATTATTACGTGCACGAACAGCGCATGTTCGTGCGCTTGTATGAAAAGGGTTTGGTGTATCGCAAGAATTCGGTGGTCAATTGGGATCCGGTCGACCAGACCGTGCTGGCCAATGAACAGGTAATCGACGGGCGTGGCTGGCGTTCCGGCGCGGTGGTCGAAAAGCGCGAAATTCCGCAGTGGTTTCTGAAGATAACGGACTACGCCGAAGAATTGCTCAGTGGCCTGGCCAATCTGCCCGGTTGGCCGGATTCGGTCAAGACCATGCAACGCAACTGGATCGGTCGTTCCGAGGGCGTGGAAATCGATTTCGAAATCGCAGGCGAAAGTCAGGCCGTGCGCGTGTTCACCACGCGCCCGGATACATTGATGGGGGCCACCTTCATTTCGATTGCCGCGGAACATCCATTGGCACTCAAGGCGGCCGCTTCAAATGTGCAAATTCAGGCGTTCATCGACGAATGCCGTCGCGGTGGCACTGCCGAGGCCGACATCGAGACCCAGGAAAAGAAGGGTGTGGAAACCGGGTTTCATGCAATTCATCCCATCTCTGGCGAAAAACTGCCGGTATGGATCGCCAACTTCGTGCTGATGGGCTACGGCACCGGCGCGGTGATGGCCGTGCCGGCACACGATCAACGCGACTGGGAATTCGCCAGCAAATACGACTTGTTGATCAAGATGGTCGTGGTCAGCGACGCGGTACTCGATGCCATCCGCGAGCTTGAACACGATGTAGCCATCAATGCCGATCCGATGACGGCCGCGCTTGGCAAAAGCCGCGCGCTGGATGTGTACGAGGTGCCTGCTGCGCTGGATATCCTCAAAGAGTTCGAGAACAATCTCATCGTCCAGGGCGCGTTTACCGACTATGGCACGCTGGTCAATTCCGGCGAGTTTGATGGCCTGGATTTCCGTGGTGCGTTCGATGCCGTTGCCGAGTACCTGCAACGCAACGGCAAGGGCGAGCGCCGCGTGAACTACCGGTTGCGCGACTGGGGTGTGTCGCGCCAGCGTTACTGGGGTTGTCCAATCCCGATCATTTATTGCGCCAAATGCGACGCCGTGCCGGTACCGGAAGACCAGTTGCCGGTGGTGCTGCCCGAAGACGTCCAGTTCATGGGCGTGCAGTCGCCGATCAAGGCCGATCCGCAGTGGCGCAAGTGCGTGTGCCCGAAATGTGGCG
>DASSXQ010000269.1:0-14371 GCA_035703725.1 Rudaea sp. | reverse complement strand
CAACAGCGCAAACAGGATGATTGCCTGAGTTGTGCTGATATCCAGATCCGTGTGGCGGAAAAATATCGCCGCGATCAAAGGGGCAAGCCAGATCAGCGAAGCAAGGAAATGTACCAGCAGACGCACCCACGCCGGCAACGGTTGATGATCGTCAATCCAGCCGACCAGTGCGACCATGGTCACGGCAACGATCAATAGCAATGGCCATTTGCTGCCGGGGAAAAGAATACCTGCAGCACACAACCCCGCCAGAACCGCCACGACAATGCCAATGCCGCCGCCACGCGGAGTCGGCACGTCGTGAGAGCGTCGCTGTCCCGGCATATCGACCAAATTTGCCCGACGCGCGTAGTGAAGCGATAACCAGGTTGTCAGGCAAGCGAGTAGTCCACTTGCCAGCAGCCACGGCCAAATTGTGTTGGAAATCGCAGTCATGCGGCAGTTGTATCAATCAGTCCGGCAGAAGCATCTGCATCGTCGCGCAGTTTACACAATGCCCCTGAATCACTGTGCGATATCGACCCAGCGCGCAATTATCGAGACTATTCACCAGCGACGCCATGAATGGGTCGCACCGAGCCCCAGGTTTTGCAACTCGGGCACTGCCAGTGATGGGCCTTCGCACCAAAACCGCAGTTGCTGCAACGATACATGGCCTGACCTTCCAGCAAATTGCGTGCGAGATCCTGCAGGATCAAAAGGTTCTCGCGCGCTTCACCACGTGACGTATGCAGTGTGGCGCCAATCAAGGTCATCAGACCCCGTACCGAGGGTCGTTGACGCAGTTGTTGGGTCAAAAATTCGATCGCTGCCGCCTCGCCACGGGTGCTGGCGTACAGTTTGGCCAAGGCAATTACCGGCGACACGCCGCGGGATTGCCCGACAATATCCACCAGAAATTTTTCCGCACGTTCCATTTGCTGCAGACGCGCATAGCAATCCAGCATGGGCGACAAAATCTCCGGCACGAAATCCGCGTCCAACGCGGCGACTCGCTCGAATGCTTGTGTTGCGGCCTCCAGATCACCTTGTTGCGCTTGCAGGTGACCCAGCACGAAATAGGCACGAACGCATTCCGGCTCGCTTTCGAATGCCTTGTCCAGAAAGTCGCGCGCAGCGGCAAAATCCTTGATTGCTCGCGCCTGTTCGGCTTGCTCGCAGTAAAATTGGGCAATGATCGCGCCCTCGGACTCACCGCTGATCTGTTCGAGACGACGCGCGTGCGCGATCGCATTGACCCAGTCTTTCTCATGCTGATAGATGCCGATCAGATGCCGCAACGCAGGTGGTACCTGGGCTTCCATCGCAACCAGATCGGAGAACAGGATTTCGGCGCGATCCAGCAAACCGGCGCGCATGTAATCCTCGCCCAATTCCAGCATTGCAACGGTTTTTTCTTCGTTGCTCAAATTCGGACGGGCGATCAAATGCTGGTGCACTCGAATGGCGCGATCCACTTCGCCACGGCGACGAAACAGGTTACCCAGCGCAAGATGGGTTTCTACCGTGTCGCGATTGAATTCGGCCAATTTGAGGAAGACCTCGATGGCCTTGTCGGGTTGCTCGTTGAGCAGATAATTCAATCCACGAAAATAGCTCGATGAAAGCTCGCTCACGCCAACTCTGCGCGAACGCTCACTGCTGCGACGACCGAAATACCAACCGGAAAGCGCCGCCAGCGGCAAAAGAAGCGCGATGATCGGCAACAACAGCGGCGACAGGCTGGTCATGCTTCGTGGTTGTCCGGTACGTTCCCCGTTTCGGCCGTTGTCGATGGGCGCCGTTGAAGTTGGCCACTGAGTGCGCGCACGCGACGACGCAGTCGCAATACGAGTGCGCAATAGACGAGCAAACCACCAAGCAGCCAGCCGGCCACCAACGCCCCCAGCAAGGCCACGCCCTTGGGTACGTGCAAGACCACGAAATAGAAATCGTAGGCGACCGGTTCAGCGTTCAAGGCACCAAATACCGCCCCGGTGGCCGCAAACAACAATGCTAGCAGGATTAGTGGAAAACGCATGCGTGAATCGTCCCGCGTATCGAAGGTACGCGAATATATGATATCGACATTCCGGCCGGTTACGCGTTCTTTGACACGGATCGGGCAAGTACCCTCCGCGCAATACCGCTCAAGCCGACTTTAGCCGCGACTGCAGCGATTGATTGACGCGTTCGCGCAACTGCTTGCCGGGTTTGAAATGCGGCACATATTTGCCAGGCAAGGCAACCGCGCTGCCGGTCTTCGGATTGCGCCCCATGCGTGGCGGGCGATAGTGCAGCGAGAAACTGCCGAAGCCGCGAATTTCAATGCGCTGGCCCGTCGCCAAGGCCTGGCTCATCTGCTCCATTACACCCTTGACGGCCAGTTCAACATCATTGAAGACGAGGTGAATCTGACGCGAGGCAAGGGCTTCGATCAACTCGGATTTGGTCATGGGCCCGCGATCCGTTTTGGTTAGCTTGAGGATATCGACACAGGCTCGCGCGTTGTTCTCAGTGCAGCGTGTGCCGATAGTACCGTCGCGGCCAGCGAGAAACATTCCCGCTGGCCGGCCGTGCTCATTCGGATTTGTTCATCTGTTCCTTGAGCAAGGCACCCAGTTTGGTGGTACCGCCCGAAGCGGATTGATAATCCTCGAGCACCTGCTGCATCTCTTCGTCGTCCTTGGCACGAATCGACAATTGCAACACGCGACCCTTGCGATCCATACCGGTGAACTTGGCTTCCACCGCATCACCCACCTTGAGGTGCTGGGTAGCGTCCTCGATGCGTTCCTTGGCGATATCGTTGGCGCGCAAATACGCTTCAACCCCATCACCCAGATCGATCGTGGCACCCTTGGCATCAACTTCCTTGACCGTGCCATTGACAATGCTGCCACGCGGGTGCGCGGCCATGAATTGACCGAAAGGATCCTGTTCAAGCTGCTTGATGCCCAGGCTGATGCGCTCGCGTTCCGGATCAACCGCCAGCACCACGGCTTCGATGGTGTCGCCCTTCTTGTATTGGCGAACCAGTTCTTCACCCGTGCTCTGCCAGGAAATATCCGACAAATGCACCAGACCGTCGATGCCGCCATCCAGTCCGACAAAGATGCCGAAATCGGTGATCGACTTGATCTGACCGGAAACCCGATCGTTCTTCTTGTGGATCGCCGCAAACGATTCCCATGGATTGGCTTGGGTCTGCTTCATGCCGAGCGAGATACGCCGACGCTCTTCATCCACATCCAGCACCATCACTTCGACATCGTCACCCACCTGCACCATTTTGGCCGGATTGACGTTCTTGTTGGTCCAATCCATTTCGGACACGTGCACCAGGCCTTCGACGCCAGGCTCCAACTCGACGAAACAGCCGTAGTCGGTGACATTGGAGACCTTGCCAATCAGGCGCGTATCGGCTGGATAGCGGCGTGCGATCGCAACCCACGGATCTTCGCCCAGCTGTTTCAAGCCAAGGCTGACCCGGTTGCGCTCGCGATCGAAACGCAGCACGCGCACATCGAGTTCGTCGCCGACATTGACCACTTCGGACGGATGGCGCACGCGCTTCCACGCCATGTCGGTGATGTGCAACAAGCCATCGATCCCGCCCAGATCCACGAATGCACCGTAATCGGTGAGGTTCTTGACCACCCCCTTGACCACGGCATTTTCCTGCAGGCGTTCAAGCAACTGCTCGCGCTCTTCGGAATGCTCGCTCTCGACCACGGCGCGGCGGCTGACCACCACGTTGTTGCGCTTGCGGTCGAGCTTGATGATCTTGAATTCCAGTTCTTTGCCTTCCAGATAAACCGGATCGCGCACCGGGCGCACGTCGACCAAAGATCCGGGCAGGAATGCGCGGACGTCCTTGATGTCAACGGTGAAACCACCCTTGACCTTGCCGGAAATCCGGCCAATCACCGTCTCGTTGGCTTCCTGCGCGGTTTCCAGCTCGTCCCACACCATGGAACGTTTGGCTTTTTCGCGCGACAAGCGAGTTTCGCCGAATCCGTCTTCGATGGCGTCGAGGGCTACTTTCACCTCGTCGCCGAGTGCCACTTCCAGTTCACCCTGTTCGTCGCGGAATTGCTCGATGGGCACGATGCCCTCGGACTTGAGCCCCGCGTTGATTACGACAACGTCGTTGCGAATTTCAACCACAATGCCTGAAACAATGGCACCGGGTTTCAATTTGCTCAGGGTCTGGCTTTGTTCAAAAAGTTCGGCAAAACTCTCGGTCATGTTGGTTTCCAAATTAGATAAAGATCGTACTTCAGCTATTTGATTTTACTGAAATTCCGATCCACCGGTTATGGCACTCAATGCGACGTGCCGTTATTGTTACCCACCACACCGTGATGGGGCGAAGAGTCATGGCAACGTGACCACGACAAAAAAAAATCCACATCTGAGCCAGGTCTTCGTGGATCGCAGGCCAGCGCGCTTTTACGCCTTGCCCCGATTCTCGATTCCCGATTCCCGATTGCCGTCTTTACGCACCAGGGCCAACACGGCCGCGACCACTTCGTCGATCGGCATTCCGGTCGAATCAATCGACACAGCATCGGCAGCCGGCTTCAACGGCGCCACGGTTCGCTCGGCATCGCGTACATCGCGTGCCTGTATCTCGCGCAAAAGGGCGGCAAGTGTAACGCTCAAGCCCTTTGCTTTCAACTGCTTATAACGCCTGTTGGCGCGTTCCGCGGCACTGGCGGTCAGAAACACCTTGAATTGGGCGTCGGGAAAGATGACCGTGCCCATATCCCGCCCGTCAGCGACCAGTCCAGGTGCCTTGCGAAAGCTGTGCTGCTTGTCGAAAAGCGCCGCACGCACGGTTGGTATCGCCGCGATCGCCGAGGCCGCAGCGCCACAAGTTTCAGTGCGGATTTCGTCGGTGGCATCCAGGCCGTTGACCACCACGCGCGTTTCGCTGCCATCCTTCGGATCGCGAAAGCTGATCTTCGTCGATTGCGCGCAACGCGTGACCGCATCGGCATCGGACAAATCCAGCCCGGCCATGCTCGCCGCAAATCCCACCGCCCGATACAAGGCACCGGAATCCAGCAAATGCCATCCCAGCGCTTCGGCAACGTTGCGACTGATGGTGCCTTTGCCGGAACCCGACGGTCCGTCGATAGTGAGTACCGGAATGATTCTTGCGGTTGAGGTCATGGGCGCGCGCGGTTTGAAAGCATGGATTTGACCGTCACCTGAAGTTTGGGCCGCGCCGATTCTACCTGTTTCACCTCATCGCATTGGAATAATATCGCTGCAGCCCGGTGTCGAAGGTAGCCAGCGGCGCCTTGGGCCGTGCTGCATGCGCGACAATCAGGCAATCGAATGGATCGCGGCTGCAAGTCGACGCAAGCGATTCGATGTTGAATTTGTCTGATTCAGCTTGATCGAGCATCCCGAAGCAAACTCGACGCGAGACAGGGTGGCTGCCGATCTCGACGCGCTTGCTGTTCGAGGCGCGCTATTGGGTTGGGCGCAACCCGAATCCACAACGGTTGGCCAATTCCACAAATCCCGGAAACGAGGTGGCGACGTTGTCGCAGTCGTGGATTGTGACGGGCGAACGGGCTACGGCACCGGCTACCGCGAACGCCATTGCACAGCGGTGGTCGCCGGCCGAGTCGACTTCGCCGCCAGTAAAACGTGCGCCATGGATGATTGCGCCGTCGGGCGTTTCATCGACGCCAATGCCGAGCGCGCGCAGTCCTGCAGCCATCACTGCGATGCGGTCGGATTCCTTGACCCGCAACTCGGCAGCCCCGCTGACGCGCGTCGTGCCTTTTGCGGCAGCGGCGGCTGCAAACAAGATCGGGAATTCGTCGATCATGTCCGCTACCCATTCGGCAGCCACATCGATTCCGCGCAACTGCGCATGGCACACGTGCAGGTCGGCAACCGGCTCGCCGCCGAGTGCGCGCGGATTCATTTCACGGATGTCCGCACCCATGGCGCGCAACGCATGCAGCAAGCCGATGCGGCGCGAATTCATGCCGACATCGCGCAGCAGCAATTCGGAGCCCGGAATCAAGGTCGCGGCGACCAGGAAAAAGGCGGCCGAGGAAAAATCCGCGGGCACGACGATATCAGTCGCGCGCAGACGATGGCCGCCGGTCAGTTTTGCCCAGCCGGGTCCGAACTCAATTGGCCAGCCGAACGCGGCCAGCATGCGTTCCGTGTAGTCGCGCGTCGGGTGGGGCTCGCGCACGCTGGTTTCGCCTTGCGCATACAGGCCGGCCAGCAACACGGCGGATTTGACCTGCGCACTGGCGACTGGCGATGCGTATGCGATGCCGTTCAACCTGCGCGTCGCATGAATGTGCAACGGCGGAAGACCGCCCTCGCCCGCCGTGATCTGCGCGCCCATGCGCGTCAGCGGATCAATGATTCGACGCATGGGCCGGCGCGATAGCGACGCATCGCCCGCGAGTGCGCAATCGAAAGACTGGCCGGCGAGGATGCCGGCCATCAGACGCATTCCGGTGCCGGCATTGCCGCAATCAATGGGCGCGGCGGGTGCGCGCAGTCCATGCAGGCCGACCCCATGGACGATGCGCTCATTTTCGCCGGGAGCTTGAACTTCCACTCCCATCTGCGCAAACGCAGCGGCCGTGCTGCGGGTGTCTTCGCCTTCGAGGAATCCGTTGATTCGCGAGCTTCCTTCGGCAAGCGCGGCAAACATGATCGCACGATGCGAAATGGACTTGTCACCCGGCACGCGCAGCTCACCGTGCAAGGCACTGGCCGGCAAACTGATCCAGTCCGTCACTGCAGGCATTCCAGCAAGCGCTCATTCTCCTCGCGCGTGCCGACGCTGATGCGCAGGCAATGCGGCAGACCATAGCCGCTCATCGGTCGCACGATGATCCCGCGCTCGAATAGTGCTTTTTCAGTGCTTGTCGCATCGGTGGAAAAATCAACCAACAAAAAATTCGTCTGCGATGGCAGCACGCGCAAACCCAGTGCAATCAAACGTTGCGCAAGCCATTCGCGTTCTGCCGTGTTCCATGTGCGCGATTGTTCAACGTGTGCGTGATCTGCCAAAGCCGCGCGCGCAGCGACAAGTGCCAGCGTATTGGCATTGAACGATTCGCGCAGTCGCTCAAGTATCGCTGCGATTGGCGCCGAGCTTGTCGCATGACCAATCCGCAATCCGGCCAGCGCGTAGGCCTTGGAGAACGTGCGCGTCACGATCAGGTTCGGATAGGTTGAGCAAAACCGCAGCGCACTGCTCAAGCCGGGCGCATCGACGTATTCATGATAGGCCTCGTCAACCACGACGAGCGTTGTCACCGGCAGGCGCGCAAGAAATGTTTCCAGTGCGCCATCGTCGAACCAGGTTCCCGTCGGATTGTTCGGGTTGGCGACATACACGACACGTGTGTCCGCGCGCACGGCTGCGGCCATCGCATCGAGATCGTGACCCAACGGCATCGTCGAATGTGTGCGCGGCAAGGCGGCGACGCGAATTGGCTGGGCGCCAGCCGCAGCCGTCGCGATAGGGAATACCGCAAATCCGAATTCCGAAAACACGACCGAGCTTTGCGCATCGGCGAAGCATTGCGCAATGAGCATCAGCAATTCATGCGAGCCGTTGCCGAGCGTGATTTGATTTGTTTCGATTCCAAGATGCGTGGCCAGCGCGCCCTTCAACTCACCACCGTTTGGATCCGGATAACGCCAGATACCCGACAGCGCCGCCTGTATTGCGGCTATCGCGTCGGGACTCGGCCCCAATGGATTTTCGTTTGATCCAAGTTCGGCCAGCACACGGCCAAAGCGTCGGCGCAGCCCGGGCAAGTCATGGCCGGGATCGTAAGCGCGCAGCGCGCGCGTGGCCGAATTTGCAAGCGCCGCGGCGTCGAAGGTTGGCCCGCGTCGGGACGACCCATCTTCCGGCGCCGCCGAGCTCACGGCACCGCCACCGGATACGAGCCGAGCACCTTGATCTGCGCCGCGTGCGATTTGAGTTCGGCGAATGCCAACTTCATTGCCTCGTCTTCGACGTGACCGGCCAGATCGATGAAGAACGCGTATTCCCATTGCGCCTGATGCGATGGCCGCGATTCAATCCGGTTCATGCTGATGCCGTGGCGCGCAAACGGACTGAGCACATTGAAGAGTGCACCGGGTTGATCCTGGATGAATACCAGCGCCGACGTGCGATCATGCCCGGACGAGGGAAAAATCTGCCGGCCAAGCACGAGGAAGCGCGTGGTGTTGTCGTCGCGATCCTCGATGGGACTGACGATCACCTTGCGCAGACCGTAGACATGGCCCGCCGATTCGCCGGCAATCGCGGCAGCATCGTCGGCATTGCGCGCGCGTCGTGCGGCTTCGGCGTTGCTCGACACCGGCAACTTTTCGGCTTTCGGCAAATTGCCGCGCAACCAGTTCTTGCACTGGGCAAACGACTGCGGATGCGAATAGACGCGCTCGATGTCCTTGATATTTCCGCTGCGTGAGAGCAGGAATTGGCGCACGCGCAATTCCACTTCTCCACAAATCTTCAGATTCGAGGTAAGAAACATGTCCAGCGTAATCTGGATGGTGCCCTGACCGGAATTCTCGACCGGCACCACGCCGAAATCGGCCGCGCCGCTTTCCACTTCCTGGAATACTTCTTCGATGCTCGCCAGCGGCAGACCGTGTGCGGAATGGCCAAAGTGCTTGCGCACCGCCTGTTCGCTGAACGTACCTTCGGGGCCAAGGTAGCCAATCTTGAGTGGTTCCTGCTGGGCCAGACAAGCCGACATGATCTCGCGAAACAGGCGAACCAAAACCTCGTCGGAAAGCGGACCATCGTTTCGATCCACGACCATGCGCAGAACCTGCGCCTCGCGCTCAGGTCGGTAATAATCGACCGCTGCCTTGAGCGGGCCCTTGGCCTTGCCAACCTGGCGCGCCCAACCGGCCCGTTCCGCGATCAATTGCTGAATTGTGCGATCGATCAAATCAATGCGCTGGCGTGCATCGGCAAGCGATGGTGGCGGTGCGACGGCTTTCTTCTTCGGCATGAGCGTTTTCCGTCAGTGCACGATGGCGCGAACCGAGAGAATACCGTCGATCCGGCCAATTGATGCAACCAATTCAGGACTGGCCGGTGAATCCAGGTCAATCAAGGTATAGGCGATGTCTCCGCGCGATGCGTTGCGCATTTGCGCAATGTTGACGCAGGCTTCGCCAAGCACGTGCGAAAGTTGGCCGATCATGTTCGGGCGGTTCTGGTTGGCGATGCACAGGCGCCCCGCACCCGTCCGCGACATGCGCGTATTCGGGAAATTCACCGAGTTGTGCACGTTTCCGTTTTCGAGAAAATCACGCAATTGATCGACCACCATGACTGCGCAGTTTTCCTCCGCTTCGCCAGTCGACGCACCAAGATGCGGCAGTCCGATCACGCCGGCGTTGCCGAGCAATTCGGCACTCGGGAAATCGGTCACGTAGCGACTGATTTGTCCGGCGGCCAGACCCTGCTTCAAGGCAGTCTCGTCGACGATCCCGTCGCGCGCGAAATTGAGCAGCACTGCACCGGAGCGTACCAGGCCCAGAGCGCTGATGCCGAAAATGCCGCGCGTGGCATCATTCAGCGGCACATGGAACGTGATGTAATCCGATTGCGCATACAGTTCGTCGAGCGACATGGCTTTGTCCACGTTCGATGACAAGGCCCATGCGCCATCGACGGTCATGTGCGGATCAAAGCCAAGTACTCGCATGCCAAGTCCATGCCCGGCATTCGCAACCTTCACGCCAATTGCGCCCAGACCCACAACCCCCAGCGTCTTGCCCGCCAGTTCGCTGCCGACGAAGCGCTTCTTTTCGGCTTCAACGCGTTTGTGCACGTCGCCATCCAGCGGCAGTCCGCACACGAACGACAGCGCATCGCCGAGGTTGCGCGCCGCCATCAACATGCCGGCCACGACCAGTTCCTTGACCGCATTGGCATTGGCACCCGGCGCATTGAACACCGGCACTCCACGCAAACTCAGTTCGGCCACCGGGATATTGTTGACCCCCGCGCCGGCACGCGCGACCGCCATGATCGACGCCGGCAAAACCCCGGCGTGCATGTCGGCGGATCGAACCAGCACCGCGTCGGGCTGCGCGAGGTCGTTGCCAATCTCGTATTTGTCTCGTGGCAATCGATCCGTGCCATTGCCGGAAATGTTATTCAGGGTTTGAATCTTGAACATGCAAATATGCCTTGCCTATGGACAGTGTTGGTACGTTGATTTGGGTCGCGGACGCGCAATCATCATCCATTGCGCTGCGCAAAATCGCGCATGAAATCGACCAATGCCTGCACGCCTTCCAGCGACATGGCGTTGTAGAGCGAAGCGCGCATCCCACCAACGGCGCGATGGCCCTTGAGCGCGAGCAAACCGGCAGCCTGTGACTGTTGCAAAAACAGCGCGTCCAGTTCCGCCCGTGGCAGCGTGAATGGCACATTCATGCGCGAGCGCGCCGATTTGTCCACCGGATTGGCGTAATAGCCGGACTCGTCGATATAGCCGTAGAGCAGTTCCGCCTTGGCTTGATTGCGTTCGCCGATTGCTTCCATGCCGCCTTCCGCCAGCAGCCACTTGAACACCAGACCCGCCAGATACCAGCCAAACGTATTAGGCGTATTGAGCATCGATCCGGCCGCAGCATGCTCGGCATAGTTGAATATCTTCGGCATGTCCTTCGGGCAACGTTCAAGCAAGTCGTCGCGAACAATCATCACGACCAAACCGGAAGCACCGATATTTTTCTGCGCGCCAGCGTAGATGATGCCGAATTTCGCCACATCGATCGGACGCGACAAGATATTCGACGACATATCCGCAACCAGCCGCGTGTCGCCAACGTCGGGAACGTCGTGGAACTCGATGCCATGAATCGTTTCATTGGGGGTGTAGTGCACGTAGGCCGCATCCGCAGTCAACTGCCAGTCGGCGCGCGCCGGAATCGCGGTGAATTGACCGTCAACACCGTTGGCGGCAACGTGGACCCGGGTCAGCGGCTTGGCTTCTTTCACCGCTTTTTCGCCCCAGTGGCCGGTTACCACATAGTCGGCCGTCTGCCCGGGTCGCGCAAAATTCATCGGGATCTGGGCAAAATGCTGGGTGGCGCCGCCTTGCAGGAACAGCACTTTGTAGTTTTGTGGAATATGCAGCAATTGGCGCAAGTTGCATTCGGACTCTTCGGCCATGGCAATGAAGTCTTTGCCGCGATGGCTGATTTCCATCACCGAGGCGCGCGCGCCACCCCATTCGAGCAATTGCTCCTGTGCGGTGCGCAAAACAGATTCTGGAAGCGCTGCCGGTCCGGCGCTGAAGTTGTAGGCTCGACTCATTGATGAACTCCGAAAGGAGCCCATTATGCCGCAGCGCAACAATTAGGCAACAGCGCCGGAATCGGATTGACTGCCCGGAGCCAATCCGGAATCGAGCATCGACTCGAACACTTCTTCCGGCACTGCAGGAGAATAGAGGAATCCTTGCGCGACACTGCAACCGGATTCGAGCAGGCGCGCCGCCTGCTCGCGGGTCTCCACACCTTCGGCAATGAGACCAAGGCCCAGGTCCTTGGCGAAGCCCACGATCGTGCGCACGATGGCGCCGTGCCGCGGATTGGTAATCATGTCGCGAATGAAGCTGCGATCGACCTTGAGCGCATCAAATGGTGATGTAGCAAACGAATCCAGCGAAGAATAACCCGTGCCGAAATCGTCCACGACCAGCGAAACGCCGAGGTCCTTCAGCGCATTGAGCGTGGCTTCTGCTTCACTGCGCCCGTGCCGGAAAACCGTTTCGGTAATTTCCAGCGCCAGTGCGGATGGATCGATACCGCTGCGCTTGAGCACACCGCGCAGGTTCTCGATCAATTCGGGCGCCGCAAACTGGCGTTCGTCGATATTCACGCTCGCACGCAGGCATGCATGCGCCGGATAGCGACGCTGCCAACGCAGCAGATTGCGGCAGGTGTGTTCGAGAATCCACCAATCCAGCGCCAGCAGCGTACCGGTTTCTTCGGCAACGCCAAGGAAATCTTCCGGCAACAACAATCCGCGTTGCGGATGTTGCCAACGCAGCAGCGCTTCGCAGCCTTGCAGGGATCCGTCGCGCAAATCGACGATTGGCTGATAAAAGGCACGGAATTCGCCTCGCTCCAGCGCAAACCGCAATTCGGTTTCAATCAGCAGTCGCGCGCGTGCTGCCTCGTGCATGGCATCATCGAAAATCACGTACGCCGATTTGCCGCTGGCCTTGGCACGATACATCGCCGTATCCGCATCGCGCAGGATCTGATTGGGCGACTGGTAATCCGGATGGCCAAGCACCACGCCAACGCTGGCACCGGAAAAAATACGGTGCCCGTCCACGTCGAACGAACCCGCGAGCAGCGTCAGTACCCGCTGGGCAAGCTGTTCGGCACGCGCCAGCCCGCAACTGCCTTGCGGCAACAAGGTGAACTCATCGCCACCATAGCGCGCCACCAGACAATTTGCCCCCAGATTTGCGCGCAACGTCTCGGCAATCTGGACCAACAGCAAATCACCACTGGCGTGGCCGAGGCTGTCGTTGACCAGCTTGAATCCATCCAGATCCAGAAACAAAACGGCGTATTCCTGCCCACCGTCCTTGCTGGCCACACGCATCGTGCTGGCCAATTGTTGTTCAAAAAATATGCGGTTGGGCAGTCCGGTCAACAAATCATGCGTGGCGTTGTACTCCAGTTCGCGCCGCACACGGTGCTGCTCGGTCACATCGCGAATCGTGCCGGTCGTGAAACGCTTGCCGTCGCGATCGACGGTACCGGCACTGACCACGACTTCGATGCGTGAACCATCCTTGCGTTGCAAGGTAATCGAGTAATCGCCCTTGGCGCGCCAGCCCGCACGGTTGTCCTCATAACGCTTTTCCTGATGTACCAGCGATTCCGGCGGAACCAGCAGGCGGAAATCCGCACCCGTCAATTCCTTTTCGGTGTAGCCGAACATGGCGGCGAACGCTTGATTGACGTATGTGTAGCGGTCGTCGAGCATCATGTACACACCAACCTGGCTGTGTTCGACCAGTGTGCGATAGCGCGTCTCGGACTCCTGCAGAGCCAATTCCGCGCGCCGTCTGGCGCTGATGTCTTGCACGGAACCTTCAACCCACTGAATTGCACCATCAGACCCGCGAATGGCTTGCGCGCGAACTTCGGCAAGCAGCGTTGTCGCGTCGGCCCGACGCGCATCGAACTCGAACGTCAGTGCCGATTCGCTGGCCGCCAATTGCGCCAGCACCGCGTCTCGCTTCGATGGATCAGCGTAGAAGTCGCCAATATTTTTTGCCGATCTCATCAATTGCGTTGCGCTGGCATAACCGAGAATGCGCGCAAACGCATCGTTGGCTGCGGCGAATCGTCCATCCGGCAGCGAGCGGAACATGCCGGCTACGGAATTCTGGAACAACTCCCGATAGGTTTTCTCGGCCTTTTCCACCGCATCGCGCTGTCGTTGCTCCTCGGTGATATCGCGCGCCGTGCCGATACTGGCGACTTGGCCTTCGTAGTCCACCGCGCCGGCATGCACATGCAGCAGGCGCGGCGTGCCGTCCTTGCGCAGCATGGTGACATCATAACTTTGCACCTCATACGAGCCATCCAGACGCGCTTGACGCCGCCCACGTTGCTGCTCCATCGATTCCGGCGTGATCAGACGCATGTACGACGTCCCGATCAATTCCCTTGCCGCGTAACCGAGCGTGGCTGCCATCGCTTCGTTGATGAATCCGATGGTGCCGTCATGCAGAATCAGAAATACCCCATCATGACTGTTGTCCACCAGGGTGCGATACATGGTTTCGGATTGACGCAAGCGTTGTTCGGCATCGATCTGGCCTGAAATATCCACCAGTGAGCCTTCATAGAACAGCACCAGACCCTGATCGTTGCAAACCAGCCGCGAGCTTTCGGATATCCAGATTGTGCTGCCATCGGTACGCCGAATCTGTGCACGCTCGTTGACGAATTTGCCATCGCGATCGAGCTGCGCGTGCCGCTGTGCTGCCAGTTGCGGATCGACGTACAATTCGCTGGCAGCTTTTCCCAACGTGGCACCAAGCATCTGCGCGGGATCGTCGAAACCGAATATCCGGGCCATGGCCGGGTTGACGTCAATCCAGCCACCACCGGGCAGACTGCGATAGAGTCCTTCGTTGGCGGCCATGAACAAGGCCCGATAACTGCCCGGATCCGAGATTGCGCGCCGGTCGGCTGCCCCGACCTCGCCCACTTGCTGGAAAATCGCCAACACGAATTGACGCGATTCAAGTTCGAAGCGTTCGCATGACAGGAACGCCGAACGTTCATCACCCTTGCTGCAGCGAAATACCAC
>DASSXQ010000226.1:0-3481 GCA_035703725.1 Rudaea sp. | reverse complement strand
AGCACCAGACGCGCCGGTGCCAACGGATCGTCGCTAGCGTTCCTGGTTTGCCGGGATGATTGTGCCGGCACCTTCGTTTGAATGACGTCGTCACTATCCGGTTTGAGCACGAACTGCACGGTATCCAGGCTGATGACATCGCCCAATCGCACGATTGCCTTGGAGCGGACGGGCCGCGCGTTGACATGTGTGCGCGCACACACGTCCAGCACATTGACAACTACGCTGCGCTCGCTGACAGCAAGATTCACGTGATGTGCGGCAACACCGGGAACATTCAGCACGATGGCATTGTCAGGCGCCGCGCCAATCGTGTTGTCGCCGAGCACAGCCAGCACATCGGCATTTTCATTGTTGGGAAAGCTCAGGCGCATGCAGAAGGCCGTCAGGTCACGCCAGCATCAAATGTAGCACAGCGTGTGCCGGGCGCTGCCAGTGCAGCAAGACATATATGGATTTCGACAATGGTCCCCCCAGCATTGACTGTTCCCTCCCCGGGCATCTTGCGCCAGCGCGGCAATCTTGCAGACGGCTATAACGGTGCCGACGTTTGCGGCATCATAGCAAAGCCGCGCAGGTTTTCGCGCATCGATTCAACCACAAGGAATTATCATGGCCAGCATCGATATTTGCCACCGACACGGTTCCACCATGGCCAAGGCCAGGGCTGCAATCGAAAAGACCGCCAATTCGATACGACAAAGGTTTGCCATCGACAGTCATTGGGAAGGCAACGTCCTGCATTTTGAACGTACTGGCGTCAGTGGCCAGATCCAGGTAGATCGCAATCAGGTGCACGTGCAAGCGCAATTGGGGTTTCTGCTCGGCGCGATGAAGCCCATGATTGAAAAGGAAATACGCGATCAACTCGACAAGAATTTCGCGTGAATTCACGCATGCTGCATTGCGGCGAAGCGGTGCCGGGGCGATAATCGGCGTTCTGACTTCTGCGCGAACACGCGCCAGTCCAATTTGCGGAGAATCCCATGACCTCATCCATCGTCATTGCCGGTGCGAAGCGCACCGCGATCGGTTCCATGCTCGGCCAATTTACCGGCGTACCCGCGACCACGCTGGGCGCAACCGCCATCGCCAGCGCCTTGCAACAATCCGGCGTTGCCGCGGCTGACGTCAGTGAAGTCATCATGGGTTGCGTGTTGCCTGCCAATCTGGGCCAGGCGCCCGCGCGGCAAGCGGCAATCGCGGCGGGTCTGCCGAAATCTGCCGGCTGCACGACGATCAACAAGGTCTGTGGTTCGGGCATGAAAGCCATCATGCTCGGTCATGATTTGATCAAGGCCGGATCCGCAACCATCGTGGTTGCCGGCGGCATGGAATCGATGACCAATGCGCCGCATATGGTTGCCGCGCGCACCGGCATTCGTTATGGCGAAGCGAAACTGGTCGATCACATGGCATGGGACGGCTTGACCAATCCCTACGACGGTCAATCGATGGGCGTGTTCGCCGAGGCATGCGCCGACAAATACAAATTTACTCGCGAAGAACAAGATGCATTTGCGACCGAATCGGTAAAGCGCGCGCAAGCGGCAATCGCCTCGGGCGCGTTCGCCAACGAGATTGCTTCGGTCAAGGTGACCGGGCGCAAGGGCGAAGTCGAGTACGCCACCGATGAGCAGCCCGGCAAATCCGATCCGGCAAAAATTCCATCCTTGCGTCCGGCATTCCGCAAAGACGGAACCGTCACGGCGGCCACTTCATCAAGCATTTCCGACGGCGCCGCAGCCACGGTCCTGTTGAGCGAAGATGACGCGAAAAAGCGCGGAATCAAACCGCTTGCCCGTATCGTCGCGCATGCCACCCATTCGCAGGAACCCGAATGGTTCACCACGGCGCCGGTCGCGGCAATTGAACATGTGCTGAAAAAAGCTGGCTGGAAAGTCGAAGATGTGGATGTGTTCGAGGTCAACGAAGCTTTCGCTGTCGTCGCCATGGCACCCATGCGCGACCTTGGCATCAATCATGAAAAGTTGAATATCCACGGCGGCGCCTGTGCGCTTGGCCACCCGATCGGCGCATCCGGCGCACGCCTGGTGGTGACATTGATCAATGCACTGCGTACACGCGGCGGCAAGCGTGGTGTGGCGTCGCTTTGCATTGGCGGTGGCGAAGCTACCGCATTGGCAATCGAGTTGGTGTAAGCTCGACCGGTCCGGGGGTCGCAACCGTCGGCAGCGGAACCGAATTGCCGGTTCCCCCTCGTCAACGCAGAATCTAGGGAGACATCCATGCAATACAAGCACATCATGATTGCCGCCGCGCTGGCCGTGACATTGGGCGCGTGCAGCCAGAACTCGCAGCAGGCAGCGGAAAATGCTGCGGCAAAAGCGAAAGAAGCCGCAGCAGCCACCAAAGCGGCTGCACAACAGACAGCCGCGCAAGCCCAACAGACTGCAGCCGCTGCGCAACAAGCCGCCGCTCAAGCCAAAGCCGGCGACATGAGCGGCGCGGCGCAATCGGCCAATCAGGCAGCCAGCGCCGGTCAGGCTACGGCAGAAAGCGCCAAGCAGACGGCAGAAACCGCCAAACAAGGCGCAGAAGATGTAAAAGATGCAGCCAAGGCAGCCGCGCCCGAACCCCAGAAGGATGACGGCACCGGTCATTGATGGCAGTAACGCGTCGAACGTTGTAAACCATCCGGCCGCCATTGCGGCCGGTTTGGTATCTGCCGGCAGCTTCGCATGCTGGCGCTAATTGGACGGGTATGGTTTCATTTCATATCCGCCATCATTGAGTGCGCAGATGCCGATCATCGAATCACGGATCGACCCCCGATCGCCTGAATTCAAGGCCAATGCAGCGCAATTGCGCGGTGTTGTCGCGGATCTGAAAGCCGAACTGGCTCGCACCGCGCTCGGCGGAGGCGACAAGGCACGCGCAAAACATGTTGCGCGTGGCAAGCTTTTGCCGCGTGAACGCATTCGTGCGCTGCTGGATCCCGGCTCACCGTTCCTGGAATTCTCCCCGCTTGCCGCGCATGGCATGTACGACGATGCGGCACCGGCTGCCGGATTGATCTGCGGTATCGGAAGAGTGTGCGGAAACGAAATCGTAGTCGTCGCCAACGATGCCACGGTCAAGGGCGGCACGTATTTCCCGATGACCGTGAAGAAGCATTTGCGCGCTCAGGAAATCGCACTCGAAAATCGGTTGGCGTGCGTCTATCTGGTCGACTCCGGTGGCGCTTTTCTGCCGCTGCAAGACGAGGTGTTTCCGGACAAGGAACACTTTGGCCGCATTTTCTACAATCAGGCGCGTTTGTCGGCGCTGAACATTCCGCAGATTGCCGTCGTCATGGGTTCGTGCACGGCCGGCGGCGCGTACGTGCCGGCAATGAGTGACGAAACCATCATCGTGCGTGAGCAAGGCACCATCTTTCTTGGTGGACCGCCGCTGGTCAAGGCAGCCACGGGTGAAGTTGTCGATGCCGAATCGCTCGGTGGTGCCGAAGTGCACACGG
>DASSXQ010000181.1:0-12909 GCA_035703725.1 Rudaea sp. | reverse complement strand
GAATCACCTCGTCGGGTTCGCACTGATTGTGCTTGCCGCGTTTTTCATCTTCCTCGACTGAACGTTTTCAGAATGAGATACGCCCCCGCAAAACCTGCCAATACATCACCCAGTCTCCGGCAAAGCTGTAAAACGGATGCTTGAAGGTCGCAGGCCGGTTTTTCTCGAAGAAGAAATGGCCGACCCAGGCAAACCCGTAACCGATCAGCGGCAGCGTCCACAACAACAACCATTGCCGCGTAGCACATGTCACCGCCAACATGATCAGCACCAACGTACTGCCAACGGTGTGCAAACGTCGGCAGTTACGGTTTGCGTGCTCGTTCAGGTAAAACGGATAAAACTCGCGGAAATTGGCAAATCGATTGCTCATGGGTGGATTCTCCTGCGTGGCTCGGGGCTGCGCAAGTCAACGCATCGACCAGACGTGCGTTGTGGGTTCTTGCCCCACCCAAAGGACGACTGTCATGCAATCCAGAACACTGATCCTGCTCACTGCCAGCGCCTTGAGTCTTTGCGCCGCAGCTTTCGTGGTTCAAGCCACCCCTGCAAGCCAAGCCAGACCCGGCGTACAAGCAGATACCAATGCGGCAACCGCACCGCGGATGCCGCACCGTGCGCGCCAACATCGCCGTGGCACGCATCCATCGCCAGCGGTGCGCGCCACGATCTTCGACCTGCGCGCAATCGAGCGTTTGTATCGCGCCAGCGGCAAAACCAATGCGCTGACGGGCTTGTATCGCGACGTACTTGCCAGGACCCATAACCCGGGCGTGCGCAACTACGTCTACTTGCGCCTGGCGCATGCGCAAAGCGCGCCATCCAATGCGGATGCCGCCATCGCAACACTGCGCCAAAGTCTGGATGAAAACCTTGCCCGCGCCGAACCGAAACCGGATCGTGGCGGATAGCAAACCCCGATGCCTTGCGCGAGTGCATGGCGTTCCCAACGAGCGTGATCGGATGACGGCGCCGAGTGGCATTTGTGCCAACCAGGGTCTTCTGCCCGTCACGCTCTCGAGCGGCGGGAATTTCGGCATCCCCGCCGCCTTTTTTCAGTCGTCGCGTCGTGGCAGGTCGACCTTACCCTTGACACCATGATGATCGATATCGCCACTACCGGCCGATTTCACCACAAAGTCGCCACCAATTTCCGAAACATCCACATCGCCCGACCCGATCGCATCAATCGTTACATTGCCGCCAGCATGATGCACATTGACGTTACCCGAACCGATGGATTGCACGCTGACGCCCTGATCAACATCATCGAACTGCATATCTCCGGAGCCGACATGACCAACCCGGACCGCGCCGTGGATGTTGCTGGCCTGGACGTCACCCGACCCGGCTCGGCGCACCTGCAGCGGGCCAATATCCCGTGCCTTGACGTCACCCGAATGCACGCTCAACGCGACGTCGCCGGTGACGTGATTCAGGACAAGGTCACCGGAGTGCGCATCAAAATCCAGTGAGGCGACAGCGTCGATCATGGTGTCGCCAGAATGGGTTTGTACGCGAACGGCCAGCGTTGTCGGCACGCGTACATCCAGATCGATGTAAGCGTAGCTGGAACCAAAAATGCTGAAGCTTTGCTCACCGTCCTGATGCGGCGTCAGCGTCACGACATCGCCTTCGCGCCTCTTCGCAACAGTGAGTCCCACCAAGCGATCCTGCGCGGATGCGCAGGCTTTGCCAGTGACTTCAATTTGCCCGAGTCCGGCAACACCGCGCACACGCAAGTCGCTGGAACCCATGTCGAAAGCCAGCGCCTGCAATCCCTGCGGGTCAATGGCGAGTTTGCGCTCGGCCGAATACTTGCACTCGTTGGCATGGGCCGCGACGACGCACAACGCCAGTGCGGAAAAAATCAAAATTCTCATGTAACAACTCCCTTGATGACCATGGCTTCTGATGCGTCAGAGCCAGTCAGGGTTTAAGGAGTCATTGGCTTGACGCAGAGCCGCTGCAAGTCGGCGGCAGCCACATGCAATGCAGCAGCTTTTTATCGACCCGCCTTGTCGTCGAGCTTGGCGCGATCCCAATACGCATCCTGCTCGGCCAGCGACTTGCCTTCAAGGCTCGTACCGTCTCCTGCAGCGAGCGCCTCCATGCGGCGGAAGCGACGTTCAAACTTGGCATTTGCGCCACGCAAGGCAGTGGAAAAGTCGATCCCGGCCAAGCGCGCCAGATTGACGCACACAAACAACACGTCACCAATTTCATCCGCCATTCGCACCGGATCGGCGCCGCTATCGAGTTCGTGACGTACCTCGTCGATTTCCTCGGATAGCTTGTCGAGTACCGGACCGGGCTCGCTCCAGTCAAAACCGATGGTCGAAGCGCGTTTCTGCAACTTCAACGCACGCTGCCATTCCGGTATGCCGGGCGAAATTCCCGCAAGCAAGCTGGTGTCCCCGGTGCCACGTTGTTCGCGCTCGCGGCGTTTGTGTTCTTCCCAGGCCAACGACTGCGCCTGTACATTTTCCACTTTTTCATCCGCGAAGACATGCGGATGCCGGCGGATCATCTTGCGACAAATGCCATCGACCACGTCATCAAACGTGAACTCGCCCGCTTCTTGCGCCATGCGCGAGTGAAACACCACCTGCAGCAACAAATCGCCGAGTTCGTCGCGCAAGTCCGCCATATCACCGCGATCAATCGCATCAGCCACTTCATAAGCTTCCTCGATCGTGTACGGTGCGATACTCGCAAAATTCTGCTGCACATCCCACGGGCAGCCATGTACACGATCACGCAAGGCAGCCATGATGCGCAGCAGGTTGTCGATGGTGGGCATGGGCTTGAGGGCTAAGTGTTTGAGGGCTAAGTGTTTGAGGGCTGAGGACTGAGGGCTGAGGGCTTGAGGGGCTGGGGCTGAACGCTGTTGGCTTTTTTTCGAACCCCAATCCCCAATCACGATTCCCGATTCGCGGCATTTCTCACAACAATCCCGACCAATCAACGCTTGAATCCCCAAACGCGAGAAATCCCGGATTGAGCAGGCTATCTTTCGTGTTGTACTGCAATGGCGCGCCGGACATGTCGGTAACGCCGCCACCGGCTTGTTCGAGCACGCATTGCCCGGCTGCGGTATCCCACTCGCTGGTTGGGCCGTATCGAATATACAAATCCACTTCGCCACGTGCGGTGCGGCAGAATTTCAGCGACGAACCCAATGGCTTGAGTTCGTGCGGGCCAAGCTTTTCCAGCGTGGCAAGCAGACGCGGATCGGCATGCGAACGACTTCCAGCGACCAGCAATGGATTACCGCGGCGGCGCGTATGCAGATCCACGTTTTCACCCTCGCCGCCGCCAAGGAAATACGCGTGACCACCACGCCATGCCCAATACATTTCTTCGAGTACCGGCGCGAATACAACACCGAGAACCGGCCGATGTTCGTGGATGAGCGCAATATTGACGGTAAATTCGCCATTTCTCTTGACGAATTCACGCGTGCCGTCGAGCGGATCCACCAACCAGTATCGCGCGCGTTGTTGACGCACACTCCAGGCCGCATGCTCGGACGCCTCTTCGGACAATACCGGAATCTGTGGCGTCAGCACATGCAAGCCATCGACGATGGCCCGATGTGCGGCGAGATCCGCGGCAGTCAATGGTGAATTGTCGTCCTTGTGCTGCACCGTGAACTCGCCGGCATAAACCCGCATGATTGCCGCGCCGGCCGTGCGCGCAATTGCGCAACAACCACGCGCAAGCTGCGCCAATTCATCGTTGCCGGCAGCGTCGTCTGCGTCATTCATTGACAGGATTCCATCAACATCCGGGCTTGAACCGCCCGGCCAGGTATTCGCGCGCAATGAACAATGCCGCAATCGACCGTCCTTCCGTCACTTCCGGATGCGCAATGAGCTCATGCAATTTCGACATTTTCCATTCGATCACCTCCAACTCTTCCGGCTCATCACCCACCAGACGTTCGGGATACAAGTCGCGCGCCAAAACCACATGCGTCATGCTGGTCATGTACGCCGGCGAAAGCGACAGCGTGGTCAGGATGCGCAGGTCGCGCGCACCAAAACCGATTTCTTCCTTCAATTCACGATTTGCACCTTGCTCGACGGTTTCGTCGCGATCCAGCCGACCCTTGGGCACACCCAGCTCGTAGCGATCGATTCCACCACCGTACTCACGTACCAGCAGCACCGTGTCATCGTCGCGCATCGGCACAATGATCGCGGCCCCGAGACCCGACCCTTTCAAGCGTTCATACGTACGCCGCTCGCCGTTGGAAAATTCCAGATCAACCAATTCGACTTGCAGAAATTCGCTGCCTTTGGCGAGTCTGGTGGAATGAACAATGGGAGGTTTTCGCATCCGCGCATTGTACCGCGTTCGCACTTTCGACCGTAATCTCGAGGTATTGCCACGTGGCGCTTGTTGCGCGACGATCCCCGATCGAACTGGGCCTTCACTCGCCTGCCGCGTGCCGTTGGTCCCGCATCGCCATTCACTACCGGACAAGTTCAGAGCCTCCCCCGCCAGGCATTGCTTGACGGAGAGGGCTCGAAGGTGCGGGCTCGCACGCGCAAATGCGGGATGTTGCAATGGCTGCGTGGATGAAAAAGCGAAATTCCAATTCCGGAACGTTGCCGCTGCGACCAAGCAAGCGAAAGGATCAGTGCGCGTGCGCAAACATGGCCAGCGCCCGTGCGTGCAGCGCCGGCGTACCCGCCAATACGCTCGTCGTGGCCAGCGAAAGCTCGTCGCCTTCGAGGGTGGTGAACACGCCCCCGGCTTCGCGCACGATGACCGCGAGGGCGGCAATGTCGAGAATGTTGACGTCGGATTCTACCACCAGATCGATGCAGCCCCGCGCAAGCAGGTGATAATGCAGAAAGTCGCCATAACCGCGGATTCGGCCGCTGCGTCGGATCAATTCGCCCAGCGCATTCCAGCGCGCCGCGTTACCAGTCAAGGATTTGATGTTGCCGGTGGATATCGCGGCACCAGCGTCAAACTCGTCAGTCGCCGCGACATGCATCGGTGTGCCATCGAGAAATGCGCCAGCGCCGCGCCGCGCCCAGGCCAGTTCGCCATAAACCGGGGCGCTGGAAACGCCGAGCAGCAGTTCCCCGCGATGCATCAACGCAATCTGCGTCGAAAACATTGGATATCCGCGCACAAACGCTTTCGTACCATCGATGGGATCGATCAACCACAGATAATCGCCATCGCCTTCGCGACCGTGTTCTTCACCGTAGAACGCGTGCTCGGGGAACGCATGTTTCAGGATGGATTTGATCGTGGTTTCAGCTTCGCGATCAGCGACGGTCACAGGTGTTTGATCGGCCTTGATTTCAACCGCGACACCGCGCTGGAAATGTTGGCGAATTCCATGCGCTGCGGTCAATGCCGCGTCGCGCGCAACATCGAGCGCGCGATCGAGAAACGTCGCAAGCCGGGCATTCATCAGAACAGCTTGAACAGTTGTCCGTGGATGATCAGGTGCGAACTGCCATCGGGCTGTGGCTGACCAATGTAACGCAAGGCATCGATGACTTGCGGATTGCCGTCGCGAGCCATCAGCGTGGCATCGGCATCAAATTGACCCGCAGCTACCTGGAAACGCCCATTAACCTGCAAAGGTCCACCCAGATCGCGCACAGTGCCGGCAATGGCGTCATTGGAGGTGGATGCATACGTGGCCCGCAGATCGCCGAACTGCGCTTGCGCCGCACCGGCCACACCGGCGTTGTGCCAACGCACGCTGCCGTTGGCCTGATCGAACCAGACACCTTGCAGTCGCGCATGTCCGATCGTGCCATCAATGTCACCGAGCAGATTCAGAGCAGGAATATCCAGGGCGGGAGCAAGCATGCTCGCAGGCATTTGAAACGTGGTATCACGCAAGGTGATGCTGCCATCCGCCGCACGCTCGACGATACCGGTGGCCTTGAGTTCGCCACCACCCAAAACCAGATGGGCACGCACGACGCGACCGAACAGCGGCGCGACATCCACGCGCCAGTCAATTGCACCCAGGTTCTGACCAAACACCTCAAGTGCATCCGCACGTCCATGCCACACGCTGCCGCTGATTCCATCGATGCGCACAACGCCGAGATGATCAGCAATGAACCGATACGCAAAGCGCGCTGGCAGCGTTGCCGCGACGATGACGGCGACGACGACCGCAATGATGAGAATGAGACTGAGTTTGCGCACGAGGTTCATGTCGGCTGGGGGCTTAGGGCTGAGGGCTGGCGTCAAGCGCCAAGATGCGCCACGCAATTGGAGGAACGACTCGTGTGACGTTTAGTCGGCTGCCTTGTTCCTGCTTTCGACTCGTCATTGGCCACCACTCCCACTATCACGCAGGGTCACGCGTGCATTGACCAGACCCAATCCTTCAACTTTATCGGCCGATAGATCGGTGACCTGCACGCCGTAATCGCGGCCCAATGCGTCGAGCCAATTCATCAGCGCATCGAAATCGGCCACGTCGAAGGTGACGCGAACATTGTCGTTGCCGGTGGGTTCCACACGCTTGAGCGCGCCGGCCAAACCTGCGCCGCGCGCACTGGCATCCGCCAGCGCCAACAAGGATTTGCCTTGGCGACTGCCCTGACTGCGCGTGCCTTGAGCATGCAGTGTTTGTGCCTGACTTTGCGCTTGCCGCATCCAGGAAAGATCAGCATTTTCACGCGCGACGCGTGCGCCAAGTTCATCGCGTGCGTGTGCCAACGGATACCACAGCAAGGCCCAGCCGAGCAGCAACCCGGCGACGATTGCGCCGATTGCCAGCATGCGCCGCTCACGCGGCTGCAAGCCATTCCACCACGCTGCAATCATGGCTTGCTCCGGTTGATGCGGATGCGTCCTTCAATGCCGGTCGCGCCGCTGTTGACGGCGGTAAGTTCGACGTCGAGTCCAGACAGGTTGTCCAGACTTTCACGCATGCGATCCAGCGTCTGCACATCCGGCGCACGCATGGCCAGTTCCAGCGAATCATTGTGGTATTCCATGCCGGTAAGCGAGGTGCGCGTGGTGCTGCCGAGGATCGGCGCGATTCGCCCCAGCAACGGCAACAGACCGCCACTTTCGCCATTCGCGTTCATTCCGCGCATGGCGCTTTGCATGAGTTGGCGCGGGTCGCCCGCAACCTTGTCCATGCGCGGAAACGTACTGTGCAAAATGGCGTGCGCGGCCGCATCAAGGCGCGCGGATTCGCGCGACAAGCGCCAGTAATCAACACCATAGTATACAAATGCCAAAATTATCGCGGCAGCGACCAGCGCAATGGCGTTGCGCCACAGGCGTTTTGTCGGCGCGTGGCGATGTGCCGGTGCGAATTCGCCTTGCAGCAGGTTCAACGTTGGTTCGTTGGCCATGTGCGCAGCAAAAAATGCAAGCACGTCGTGTTGATTGCGATGATAAGCGATCGGCTGGATGGGCAATTCCAGCGGCCCGGCATCGCGAAAATCGTACACCGCGAACGTACGTGGGTTGTCGTCAATCGCCGCAATCGCCTGCAGCCAATCCGGCAACGCGCTCAATTCACAGGTACCGGCTTGCGCCGGAGCGATTCGCCACAAGACGCGTTCGTCCTCGATCAATATGCAGGCGCTGTCATCAGAACACGGCAGGGCTTGTGTTTCGGCGACCATCGCATCGGCGCGAATGCCTTCGCTGGCGAGTCGGGTGGCCCAGTCAACCAGGGTTGCCCTTGCAACCACCGCAACCGCAACGTGATCGCCGCTGGCGCGCTCGGGGATGGCGAAATGCAGGTCCTCCACGGAACCGGCCAGCTGATCTTCCAGCGCGAACGGCACGGCCTTGCGAAATTGCGCGGCGCCGCCCGCAATCCGGGGTGTTTCCAGCAACAGCACCGCCTCGGCGGGGACCAGTGCGATGATGCGCTGTGCGCGCGCCAGCACCTGCGTTGGCGGCACGCCCGCAGTCGCACCTGAAAGCACGCGTCCGGATGCATCCTGAGTCACCCAGGACAACTGGCCATCGGCTTGGAGGCGGATCAGTACGCGTTCGGACATGGCGGCGGCAATTACGGACTGCCGGCATTGTAGCAGCGCATCAAGGTTGCGCGATTTGCGCCTCGAACGCCTTCAAATCGGTTTCGAGCAACCATTGCAAACGGGCTTTTTCGCTATTTGCCAGAAATGCCGCGCAGGTTGGCGACGGATTTTCGCTGCCGACTCGATCTCGCGCACAAGCCGTCACAAGGTGCAATTGCCCAGGTGCCGCCCAAAGATCGGCGCCCTGAACAAACGCGTGAGTCAGGCTGTTGCGCACCATTGCCTTCAGCGTGCGATACGGCAGATGGAATTGGCGTTCGGCCTCGACGAATTCGCGCGACAGGGTCGAGCGTGAGACGCCGGCATCGTCTGTCGCCAACGCTACCGGCACATCGGCGTTCACATACACCGGAAGCGGGTGATCCACGCCGGTGACGCCAAGTATGGTCTTGTTGCTGGTCAGGCAGATTTCCACCAGTACATTCTTCTGCACCATTTCATGCAGCAGCTCGAACGGGCGGTCTTCGTGCATGATGTCCACGCCATGACCGATGCGCTGTGCGTGACCGCGCTCGATCGATGCGCGGATATGAAAGCGCAAGCCATCCGGCGGCACCATGCCCGGCGCCAATTCACCCGCATGCAACGCGATTTTCACTTGCGGGTAAAGACCGTGCAGATAGTCGAGCATGGCCATATGCAGATTGAAATCATGCATTGCCGTGTGACCGTCTTCGGCCATCACCATGTTCAAGCCGACCACTTGGGGATTGTGGCTGGACAACTCGAATCCCGCGAGCATCTGGGCAAACACTTCCTGCGGAGAAAGGCCACGCAAAACCTGATACAAATATCGGAATTGCACATTGCACCCCGCGTCGGCATTTTCGCTGCCGCAATGCAGAGCATCGCGCATGCGTTGTCGTGCGTGCTGCAACTGCGTGTCTGCCACGCGCAGGACGTGCGCCATTCCGGGTTCAAGCTGGTTGCGCATTTGCGCAAAATCCGGATTCCAGTCGATGTTTTTTGCCAACGCACGAACGGGCGTTTGCGCCAGTGTTTCCATCAGTTCCAGATAGGTGATGCGTTGTTGCGCCGCATCGTGCATGGCCAACGCAAGCATGTCGCCACGATGTCCCTGGGCGGCGTGATGGAATTTCCCGAAGGTATCGAAGAAATGGTCGTGACCGGAATTTCCATTCGAGGCGATGAAGTCGCGCATCGACCAGGCGTCGATGATCTGACGATGCAGCAACGAATCGTGCATGGCTTCCACTGCCGGCGGCTTGCCGTGCGCGGCATCGCAAGGCGGCAATATGGCGGCCAGCGATTCCTGATCGATGCACTTGCCATCGTCGGCAGCCCAGCGCAAATAGTTTTCGGCATGGATCGCGCCGGACAAATGATTGTGCAGATCCGCGCCTTTGGGGAGCTTGCGCATGAAGGCAACAAGCAACGGTGGATTGTCCTGGATGGCGGCCAGATAATTGGCTGTGGCTTGGGTCGCATCGATCGTGGACGGCGGGGTTTGACGCACCGGAGATTGCGTGCAACCCGGCAAGCAGGTCGCGATGATCGCCAGTGCGACGAATTGAATTGCTTTCATTGGTGTTGTCATCAGGCCAGTTTAGCGATGTCGGGGCGCTTGCGTAACGCTTTACGCGGGATGATTGGTCTTGCGGGTGTGAACCCGGAGCGCCGCCCTTGCGTCCTGCGGGAACCTTCCACGCGGTGCACGAGCAGGAGCAGGGAAGAAAAAGCTGCAGCGCAACGCTTCTTTCCTCGGCCAATCAGAAGTCCGCGCCGCTCCTGCGTTGAAGGACGCGGACGCCGTTGCCGCTGCTGGCGTTGGTGGTGGTGCCGGTGCGTCGCTCCAACAGGCTGTAAAACGTGAACGGCAGTTGATCCAGGGTGATTTCGCCGCGGGCGAGAAAATAGCTGCTGCGCACCGAGTAACAATTCGGACATTCGATCATCCCGCCCAGTGCCGGCTGCGCCTTTATCGCATCGGCGACGCTGGCGAATTTCGCGTGCCCCTGCTGCCAGACAGGTTGGGCCTCTGCCTCGGTCATGGATTGAGTCAATGTCATCAATACCGGTACGCTGGCAGTGTTGATGTTGATGGTCGTTCCCATCGGCAGCGCGCTGACATATGGGGCCAGCGCTGTGTACACGTCGCCATTCACGCCTTTGACCAGACGCAATTCCGAGACATCCATGAATTCGCGCTGGGCCGCACGATACGGCACGGTCTGGCCGAGGTAGAAGCCATCGCTGGCGTTGGCGCCACCGGACGCAGATCCGGGATTCATCCACGCGATGATATTTCCGGTCAGTGTCTGATCCAGACCGAGTGTGCGCAGAAGTTTGCCGAACTTCTTTTCCCACTCTGCCTGATTCGTATTGGTTGCACGCGGATCCAGATTGTTCAAATTGAAGCGCCCGTTCAAATCGCTCATGATCGCGGTGATCTCGCCGCCAGGAACCGGGGTCGGCGGGAGTGGCAGCGCCCAGATATCGTCGGACGCATCGTTACCGGCGTCATCGCGATTGAGCACTTTCGCCGCGTAGGCCTCCAGGCCGAGTGAGTACGCACGCGCTTGCCCGGCGCGCAATTGATTGCGCGTGCGCGCAGCCGTCAATTCGCCGCGATCAAGCAGCGCCGCAATCAACACCGTGGCCAGTGCCACGACCAGCAAGGCAACGATCAACGCAACACCGCGTTGCCTGGCGCCGGCGATGCTCATTGCTGCATCCCGGCGGCACCATTCGGCCACGCCGACACCAACTCGACCGTTTGCGTGATTTCGCCGTAATCACGGGTACGCAATTGCCATTGCACCGCGCGTGGCAACGCCGTTGCGTCCGTTGCAAGTGGCGCGGGCCACGCGTCCAGCCACCGGTTGGTGACTGGATCGAGATAGCGCAAACGCAATTCATCGGCTTTCACGTGTGAATCCACGATCTGCGGCGCGGAATCCGGCGCGCGATCCAGCACCGCATAACGACCACGCTTGAGCCTTCCCGCATCCAGTTCATAGAACACGCGTTGCAGATTCGAGCGCGGCTCGGCTTGCGGATTGGCAAAACCCAGCCGGGTGAATTCGACATGATCCGAAGTGCCAATGAATGCCGGCACGATTTGTCCGGCATTGCCACGTACCGGCCGCGCCACGGTTTCGCGCAAATCGCCATCGAGCGATCCAACGACACGCATCAAATCGCGGAATGCATCTTCTTTTGCGCCCAATTCCGTGCGCGTGCGCGCAATGGAATTCAATCCGCCATAAGCCAGCGCAGCCATGATGGCAAATACGGCCATTGCCACCAGCAGTTCGATCAAGCTGAAGCCTTTGAGCCGGGATTCGGGATTCGGAATTCGGGATTCGAGACCCGGCAATGGGGAATGAGGACCGGGGAATCCAGAAGCGCAGGAGCTTGGCACGATTGCACGGTTGGTTGCTTGCGGCACGCATTGCGCATTTTTGAATCGCGGTCTCATTGCTGCAGATCCGTGCCGCTGAAACCGGTCAATCCCGCCAGCGGCGCACTGCGATCTGTTCCCGCATACACGCGGACATCGAGCCGGCGCAGGCTATCGACCGGCGTGGTTTGCACGATCAGTTGCCAATGCCAATCACCCCCGCCAAAACGGCGTTCACCGTCACTCGTCCCGGCCGGTGGAAACGGCGTCGTCAGACGTGTTTGGGTGAGCACGTCGGATGCCAGCCAGCCTGCAACCGTGCGCTGGCGCCAGGCGTCAAACGAATTGACCTGATTGGCCGCCGTGCGCGACAAGCCGAGCAAGGCCAGCGCCAATACCAGCAGCGCAATCAAAACTTCCAGCAAGGTGAATCCGCGTTGGCGACCGCACGATCTGCCTGGTGGCGGCGAATGGTCAACGCACATTGGCATTGACCTGCGTGAGTTGGACGCTGCCATCGGGCTGACCGTCGATGCGATAGCGCTGCGCAACATCAGCCAATTGCAACTGCAAACGAAATGCCGTCAGCTCGCCCGACGAAAAGCATACGAGTTGCGGTTTGTCCGGAAATGCCGCAGCAATCGTGACCGGATGTCCGTCACGCTCAAGCTGGACCGTTGTGCCTGGCAACCAGTCACGCGGACGCAATTCGTCGCTGCCGATCGGCAACCAGTTGTCGCGATCCAGACGACTGAACCGATAGCCGTTCGTGTTCAGACTCAAGCCAAGTTCGCGCCCGGTCAATTCCGCCTGTTCGCAGGCATAGCCGATCAAGGCTTGCGCGCGTGCCGCTTGATGCGCGAGCTGGCGATCTCCGCTCACCCCGCCAATCGCCAGCGTCAGTGCGCCTGCCAGAATCGCCAGGATCACCACGACGACGAGGATCTCGATCAGGGTGAAGCCGGTGGAGCGCCGGGAATCGGGAATCGGGAACCGGGAATCGAAAGTCGAAGCACGCAGAAACAACCGCTCGCCATTGCAGCGAATGACGAAACGCCCATGGTTCTTCCGGCTCACGGCTCGCGGCTCTAATCCCAATTCCCCACGTCCTTGTCTTCATTGTCGCCGCCGGGTTTGCCATCCGCGCCGTAGGTAAACACGTCAATGTCGCCGTGCGTGCCCGGATGCAAATACATGTACGGTCGGCCCCACGGATCTTTCGGGAGTTTGTCCAGATAACCGTGCCAGTTTGGCGCGTCGGGTGTACCGCTGGGTTTATGCACCAGCGCGTCCAGACCTTGCTCGGTGCCGGGATAGGTGAAATTGTCGAGTTTGTAGGTTTTCAGGGCCGTGACAATCGCCTGCACATCTTGCTTGGCCCGCACCTGGCGCGCTTCTCCGGGGTGCTCCATGACCTTGGGCACGACGATCGCGGCAAGGATGCCGAGAATGACCACGACAACGAGAATTTCGATCAGGGTG
>DASSXQ010000062.1:0-16470 GCA_035703725.1 Rudaea sp. | reverse complement strand
AACGCCTGGGCAATGCCGAAACGCTGACGCATGCCCCCGGAAAACGTGCCGAGTTTGCGTTTGCGCACTTCCCACAAGTTCACCTGGCGCAGCAATGCCTCGACCACGGTTTTGCGTTCGCCACGTGAGGTAACGCCCTTGAGTACGGCGAAGTGGTCAAGCATGGCCTCGGCAGTTACTTTGGGATAAACGCCAAATTCCTGGGGCAGATAGCCAAGCACGCGCCGTGCGGCCGGCTTGTCGTTGAGCACATCGAGCGAGCCCAGCTTGATCGAGCCGCTGTCGGCATCCTGCAAGGTGGCAATGGTGCGCATCAATGTCGACTTTCCCGCACCATTCGGCCCGAGCAGACCAAACATGCCATTGGGAATTTCCAGATTGACGTTTTTCAGCGCCTGCACGCCATTGGCGTAGGTTTTGGACAATTTCTGGATGGAAAGCATGGTCAACTCCGTGGATGGCGAGCGCAAACAGGGATGCGACGATAGACGTGCACAATTGCCATCGCCAGTGGCATTTGTCACGCGTGCTGCGGCTGCGCGTGTTCGGATAGTGCCTTGCTCGCCGGACAGGTGGTCTTTTGCGGGGTGGACAAGCACAACGCACCCGCGCGGAAAACCAGCCGCAGCACGCAGAGGCGGCGAATTTTTTCGGTTGGCATTATGATGGGGGCAATACGCATCTCGCGGTTCGCTGCGGCGGTGCGTGACTCACGCGTAGTGCCGCACACGAATTGTTCAATGGGAGGGCCAATGGCCGACGTCAAAGAAGCCAAGGTACCGGACATTGGTGATTTCACCAGTATCCCGGTGATCGAAGTACTGGTGAAGCCTGGCGACACGGTGACTCGCGATCAGGGTCTGGTCACGCTGGAATCCGACAAGGCGACAATGGAAGTGCCGTCTTCGGTCGCTGGCGTGGTCAAACAAGTCAAGGTCAAGGTGGGCGACGAAATTTCAGAAGGTACGGTGGTGGCGCTGATCGAAGAATCCGACGCGCCGCCGGCGACAAAAAGTGCGCCTGCTGCCAGGCAGGAAAAAGCGCCGGCGCCAGAACCCCAACGCACGGCGGCGCCCGCGCCGGACGATTTGCCCGCAAGCCAGACCAGCGAACAGCACCCGCCTTCCGCGCCGGCTCGAGTCGCCATGGTTGCCAACAGTGAAGACAGCACGCCGCATTCACCGCCCATCAGCTTTGGTGCGGATACCATCCTGCCCGGCAAGGTCCCGTACGCCAGTCCGGCGGTGCGTGCATTTGCCCGCGAGTTGGGTGTGGACCTGGCTCTGGTGACCGGCAGCGGACGCAAGCAACGCATCATCAAGGACGACGTACAGAACTTCGTCAAGCAGGCGCTGGCGGGCGGCGCTGCGCGCGCATCCGGCAACGGCTTGAATCTGTTGCCCTGGCCAAAAGTGGATTTTTCCAAATTTGGAGAAATCGAATCAACGCCAATGTCCAGGATCAAGAAACTTTCCGGCGCGAATCTGGCGCGCAACTGGGCGATGATCCCGCATGTCACCCAGCACGATGATGCCGATGTCACCGATCTGGAAACCTTGCGTGTGGCGCTGAACAAGGAACACGAAAAGCAGGGCGTCAAATTCACCATGCTCGGCTTTCTGATCAAGGCGGTTGTTGCCGGTTTGAAGAAGTTTCCCGACTTCAACGCCTCGCTCGATGCAGGCGGCGAAAATCTGATCCTGAAAAAATACTTCAACGTCGGATTTGCCGCGGATACGCCCAACGGTTTGGTCGTGCCTGTGCTCAAGGACGCAGACAAGAAAGGTCTGGTCGAGATTGCGCAGGAAACACGTTCGCTTGCCGAACGTGCACGCGACGGCAAACTCGGACCTGCGGAAATGTCCGGCGGATGTTTCTCGATTTCCTCGCTCGGCGGCATCGGCGGTACGGCGTTCACGCCAATCGTCAATGCGCCGGAGGTGGCGATCCTTGGCGTATCCAAAGCAGCAATGAAACCGGTCTGGGACGGCAAGGCATTTCAGCCGCGATTGATTTTGCCGCTGTCGCTCAGCTACGACCACCGCGTCATCGATGGCGCGTCGGCAGCACGCTTCACGGCATATCTGGCGCAACTGCTGTCCGACATGCGCCGCAGTTTGTTGTAGGCGCCACATGCTGCAGACCAGCCGTGATCGCAAGCAACAATGACTGATCCGGTCTGGACGCTGGATCACGCGCCAAAACGCGTGGCTCATGGCGCGGATGCGGCGACTCACGATTCCGAACATGGCGTCGTCGGACGCCACGCAAAAAGTATCTGAAGGAAACAAGCATGGCCAATACCATCGAAGTCAAGGTTCCGGATATCGGCGGTTACGCCAATGTGCCGGTGATTGAAGTGCTGGTCCAGGCTGGCGATACCGTGGCGAAAGACCAGGGACTGGTAACGCTGGAATCGGACAAGGCGACGATGGAAGTCCCGGCGCCGTTCGATGGCGTGGTCAAGCAAGTCAAAGTGAAAGTCGGCGATGAAATCGGCGAAGGTGTGGTGGTTGCGCTGATTGAAGCGGCGGGCGATGTCGATGCGGGTACGCCTGCACAGCCGGCGAAAGCGGCGAAGGTGGAACAGGCACGCGATTCAAGCGCCAAGCCGGCCAATCACGAGCAGCCCACATCACCCCTTCGGGGAGCTTCCCTCGCCGGCGGAGGAAGCGAAAGCGCGACGCCGAAGGCTGCGGCAAGTTCGGGACGCAAAGCCGATATCGAATGTCAGGTCTGCGTGCTTGGTTCGGGCCCCGGAGGCTATACGGCTGCATTCCGCGCTGCGGATCTGGAGCAGAACACGGTCTTGATTGAACGTTACGCGACGCTTGGCGGCGTGTGTCTGAATGTCGGCTGCATTCCATCGAAGGCGCTGTTGCACGCGGCGAAAGTGATCGATGAAGCCGCCCACGCCGCCGACATCGGCATCGCGTTCGGCAAGCCGAAAATCGACATCGGCAAACTCGCCGCGTTCAAGAACAAGGTCGTCGCCCAGCTCACCGGGGGACTCGCCGGCATGGGCAAGCAACGCAAGGTTACCGTGGTTCAAGGCGTCGGCAAGTTTGTCTCCGCCAACGAAATTGAAGTCGACGGCAAGGATGGCAAGAAGCTCGTGCGCTTCGAGCGTTGCATCATCGCTGCCGGTTCGCAGTCGGTGAAGCTGCCCGGCTTTCCCTGGGACGATCCGCGCCTGATGGATTCGACCGATGCGTTGGTGCTCGACGAGGTGCCGAAGAAACTGCTGGTTGTCGGCGGTGGCATCATCGGTCTGGAAATGGCCTGCGTGTATGAAGCGCTCGGCGCGCAAGTCACCGTGGTGGAATTGCTCGATCAGCTCATGCCCGGTGCCGATCCGGACCTGGTGCGCCCACTTGCACAACGCCTGGGCAAACGCTACGCGGGCATTCATCTGAAGGTGAAAGTCGCAAAAATCGAAGCACAGAAAAACGGATTGAAGGCGACGTTTGAGGGTGAGAAGGCGCCTGAGCCGCAACTGTTCGATCGCGTATTGGTCGCAGTCGGTCGCGCGCCGAACGGAAAGACAATCGATGCGGACAAGGCCGGCGTCAACGTCACCGATCGCGGCTTCATTCCCGCCGACAAACAAATGCGCACGAACGTGCCGCACATCTTCGCGATCGGCGACATCGTCGGCAATCCAATGCTCGCGCACAAGGCCACGCACGAAGGCAAGGTTGCGGCCGAAGTCTGCGCGGGGTTGAAAAGCGAATTCGTCGCGCGCGTCATTCCCAGCGTCGCCTATACCGATCCGGAAGTCGCCTGGGTTGGCGTCACCGAGGCGGAAGCGAAGAAGGATGGCATCAAATACGGCGTCGGCAAATTCCCCTACGCCGCCTCAGGCCGCGCCATCGGCATTGGTCGCACCGAAGGCTTCACCAAATTGATCTTCGACGAGGCCACACATCGCATCATCGGCGCCGGCATCACCGGGCCGAATGCCGGCGACCTGATTTCGGAAGTCGCGCTGGCCATCGAAATGGGTTGCGAAGCCGCCGACATCGGCCTGACGGTACATCCGCACCCGACCCTTTCCGAATCCGTCGGAATGGCGGCCGAAGTGTACGAAGGCACGATTACGGATTTGTATATTCCGAAGAAGAAGTAGATTGCAGCGCGGCAGTGGCGCAGCGAATCGCGCTTGCTCGATACCGGCGCCAGTCCTGCGGGACAGGCCGTCGCGTGGTTTCTGCTGCGAAGGACGCTTGATTCAAGCCATTCCCATCCCAATCTGATCGGGACCTGCCTGTGCAGGTTGCCGCAAGCTTTCCGCACCTGGCAGTGCGTCACCGAAAAAGGATATTCACATGAAACTGTATTACTCTCCCGGCGCCTGTTCGCTTTCGCCTCATATTGTTTTGCGCGAACTGGACCTGCCCTTTGACCTGATCAAGGTTGATCTGGCTGCCAAAACAACCTCCAATGGCGAAGATTTCAAAACTATCAATCCGAAAGGCTATGTGCCTGTTCTGGTGACGGATGGCGGCAAGATGCTTACGGAAGGCCCGGCCATTGTGCAGTATCTGGCGGATCGCAAACCGGAGGCCGAACTTGCCCCCGCAAATGGCGGATTTGAACGTTATCACTTGCAGGAATGGTTGAACTTCGTTTCCACCGAAATCCACAAGTCCTTCAGTCCGCTGTTCAATGCGGCAATGCCCGAGGCGGCAAAGGAAATTTTTACCAACAAACTCAAACAACGGTTCGGCGAACTCGATACGGTTCTGACGAAACAGGATTACCTGATGGGCACGCAATTCACCATGGCGGATGCCTACCTGTATACCGTGCTGCGCTGGACGCGCGCATTCAAGATAAGTCTTGACCAATGGCCGGCGCTGGCAAAATATTTTGCGCGCGTGGACGATCGTCCGGCGGTCAAGGCGGCACTGGAAGCCGAAACTGCCGCAAAAAAGGCGAGTTGACCGAGTAAGCAGGATGGGTTTCCCCCGGATTTGATCCGGGGGAAACCGTCACTTCCCGATCAAAAGCAAAGCTTGCGCTCGACTGCGTCGAGCGGGTTGATTCTTTGCGTGCCCAAAAAGAAGCAACCAGGACAAATGCACCCCGGCGCCGTGCCTCGTGCACTGCGCGCACGCATGGAATCGTCGCAAGCAACCATCGCTGGTGCCGCGACCAGCCCGCACATCCGTGTGCGGGCGCTCACCGGCACGAGATGCGCTTCAACGCATGGCGCGAAAGCCCGGCTCGCCTTGCGCTTGTCGGCGTTGCGGGGTCGCTCAACCGGGCATCCATGCCCGGATCGCGAGTGCGGCGATTCGTCGCCGCACTCCTGTTTTTCTTGGCCACCCCAGGGAAAATGATTGGCTCGCCGCAGGTGAGTGAAAGCGTTGCACGTGAGATCGACCCGCTCGACGAAGTCGAGTGGAAGTTCTGCCTCTAATCAAACAATGATGGATGCCGCTACACACGACCCATCTACGTTTCTCCCACGGCCGCCGCCGTGGCCGCATTGCAGACGGGTGCGGGTTTTGCCGGCACCAGTACGATAACCGTCCAGCCCGGCTTGGGTTCGATATCGCGTTTGCTCGACACCACGCGCAGAGCGCCGCGTTCTTCGATGCCGAACAGCAACACGAAATCCGTACCGTGTTCTTCGACGAATTTCGGCCAGTCGAACGCGTCGCTCAAACGTGTTGACTTGATGCGCCAGCCGGTATCGAGCAATTCGGCGAAGCGCGCGTGAATCATGTCATCGCCAAACAACGCCGGGGCCATCAGATCACCGGCGAAATTGCGCCGGTCGCCGCGTTCGTCGGCGGCCAGATTGCGCAGGCGATAGACGCGGTTGCGACCAAATTCCTGGCGGTAGTGGACCACTGCGAGCGAATTCATCTCGCGCCGAGTGGACATCGCCAGCAAGCGACCGATGCCGGTCAGTTCCATGTGATGGTCGGCATATTGTGATGTCGGACTGCCGAAGAACGTATCGAGTCCGGCCATGCGCGCGGCGCGAATTCCATCCCAATCGTCGTCGACCACCAGCACGCGAAATTCCGCTGTTTTCAATGCGCTGGCAACTTCTCGCGCAACCCGATCCGAACCGAATACGAGCACTCCGTCCGGATCCGGTTCGGCCACCCGCAACCAACGCGCCAGCGCGCGCGCCGTGGCGCTTTGTACCACCACGGTACCGATGATCAGCAGGAACACCAGTGGCACCAACGCGTCAGCGCCGGGCATGTTCAATTCACTCAAGCGCAGCGCGAACAACGCCGACACTGCTGCGGCGACGATACCGCGCGGCGCGACCCAGGCCATCAGCGCACGCTGCCGCCAACTCAGTGAACCGCCCAACGTCGCCAGAAACACGGACACGGGCCGCACCACAAATTGCGCGGCAAGGAAAATCAGCACGCCAGCCAGCAACATGCCATCGGGCAGCGGCCAGTGCAGGCGTGCCGCAAGTATCACGAACAACATCGACACCAGCAAGGTCGACAGGTCTTCCTTGAAATCCATGATGTGATCGATGTGTACGTCGCGCTGATTGCCAATGACGATGCCCATGATCGTCACTGCGAGCAACCCTGATTCATGGGTGAGGATGTTGGATAACGAAAATGCACCGAGCACCGCCGCCAGAGTGCCGTAGTTTTGCAGGTATTCCGGAATCAAATGCCGGCGCAGTGCGAAAGCCAACGCGATTGCCGCCACCGTACCGATGGCTGCGCCGCAGCCGATCGTGGCGGCGAACACGCCAAGCGAATGGCCTTGCTCGCGCGACACGATCGCCTCGAACATCAACACCGCGAACAGCGCACCGAGCGGGTCGATGATGATGCCTTCCCACCGCAACGCGTTGGCGATCTTCGCGTCCGGACGCAGCGTGCGCAGCATCGGCATAATCACGGTTGGCCCGGTCACGCAGGTCAGCGCGCCGAACAACAAAGCGATTTGCCAATCCAGACCGGCAATGTAGTGCGCACATACTGCCAACATCAGCAGCGCCGCGACGGCTCCGTAGCTGACCAGCCCGCGCACGCTGCCGCCAATCTCGCGCAATTCGTGAAAGCGCAAGGTCAGGCTGCCCTCAAACAGGATCAAGGCGACTGCAAGCGAAACCAGCGGAAACAACCATTCGCCGAGCAGAAGATCGGGATTCACCAGTCCGGTTACCGGTCCGAGCATGATTCCGGTCAGCAGCAGGAACAGAATCGCCGGCAGGCGCACGCGCCACGCCAGCCATTGCGCGGCGAAGCCGACCAACAGCAGAACGGTAAGCAGGAATGCGAGTTCGGCGCTCATCACCGCAAAAGCACATCCGGCAGTGGCGCCTTGGTCGCCAAGCGCGTTTGGCTGCTAGTCGACAACGGCGGCATCGGTGTTGGCCGACAACTGATCGGCGACATCGTAATGGCGCACGAGCGGTTCCATTTCCAGCAGGTACTGATCGTCTTCCGGGTAATACACGGATCGATCCGGATTTTCACCGGCGAATGCGCGCACCGCTTCCATCGAATCCCACAGCGAAATCAGCATGATCTCGCAGTGTTCGCCTTGATTGCGGCGCAGAACCGTCACACCATGGTTGCCAGGTGTCGTGGCGTAATCGCGCAGGCCCGTATCGCGCAAGTAGGCCAGATAATCGTCAGCTTTTTCCTTGAGCGTAATGCCACGCCAGATGCGAGCGATCATGGGAACCCTCCTATGCGTGGATCGCGCGAAAACAACCAGCACGCAGCATAGCTCAACCTGCCGCGCACCATGCAACCACGGCCACCGGCGACGAGGGCGCATACAAGTATTGGGAGCCCGCGCGAAATACGGTATCGGGACCGATTTGCCGTACACGTGCCGTGTATAAAAGCGAATGGGCTGGCGCCATGAAACTCACACCGGAGTGTGAACACGAAACCGATGGCCGCTGGCTCGCCGAAGTTGTCGAGATGCCCGCGGTCATGTCTTGGCGGAACTTCCAACGAAGCGCTCGCGCGGACGCAAATTCCTGCGCTGCGCGTGCTGGCCGGGCAGATTGAAAACAGTGAGTTTTCACCGCGGCCGGCAAGCCTTGAGCTGCCAACCGCGGCATGAGTCAGTGGCGGGCGATTCGTGCACGTCAGTTGTCGACCATGGTGCCGCGACCTGGCTGGTCGTTGAAGCGAAAAAATGGATCGCACCAGACGCTCGGGCGATCACGATAGTCCCAACCCTGTATTCGCTTTCCATGAACGCGACGAAATCGGCCCGGGCATGCTTGCGTGAATTGCCAAACACGCCGGACTGAAACCGGAAGATTTGTGGATTGCGAACACACCTTGAACCACGCCGATCAGGATGCGACTACACGTCGCCATCTTTGGCCCAGCCTTCGCCGCTGCCGCGGTTGTATACAAAGTCGTCTGGCAGGATATTGCCTGCGGGTATCGATTCGCGTCCGGCTAGTTCGGAATAGATTGCGGTGAAATCCGGTTTTGTCGCGTTCATCAACTGCTCGAAGCTGTCGATGACGAAATAGGTTTTCTGAAACGTGTCGATGCGATAGCGGGTACGCATGATGCGCTTGAGGTCGAAGCCGATGCGATTCGGGCTGTTCGATTCCAGACAGTGAATCGACTCGCCTTTCGACGAAACGATGCCCGAGCCGTAAATTCGCAAGCCATCGGCTTGCTTGATCAAGCCGAACTCGACCGTGTACCAGTACAGCCGGGTCAAATTCACCAGCGCCTCGGCACCGATTCCGTGCGCCTTGACGCCACCGCGACCATACGCGCACATGTAGTCGGCGAAGACCGGATTGAGCAGCAGCGGCACGTGGCCGAACAAGTCGTGGAACAGGTCCGGTTCGGAAATGTAGTCGATCTGGTCGGGTTTGCGAATCCACCAGGTGACGGGAAAACGCCGGTTGGCCAGATGTTCGAAGAAGGTCAGTTCCGGCAGCAAACCTTCGACGCCGATCAATTCCCAGCCGGTGTGTTTTTTCAGTATCCGATTCAGATCGTCGTATTTCGGAATGGCGTCCGGGGTCATGCCGAAGCGTTGCTGGTTGTCGATGAACACGTCGCACGCGCGGCCAACCAGAACCTTGCGCTGACGTTCGAACAACTGCGCCCATGTTGCGTGATCTTCGCGCGAATAAGTGCTCCACGGCTGTTCCACCACGGCCGTGGTGTATACCGGCACCGAACCCTTGTCGGTTTGCAGATGTTCGACGCGACGAGGTTGCGTGTTCATGGCGTTATCCGCGATGGAGACGATGATCCGATTCTAGCACCGCTGCAGAATGGTCCTGTTGGCACCGGCATCAGTGCAACGATGGCTTGTCGGAATCTCGTCGGGGAAAGGCGATGACGGTGTTGTCGCCGCCGCGCGAACCCGGACCATCCCACAACACCGGAACGTCATCCGGGCGTGGCAGTTCGAGTTCGTCGTCGCCGGGTTCGTCGACGTCTTCCTCATCTTCCCAGCTGTAGCGCTTGCGTGCCGGGATCGGATCGAAACGGCGCAGCAAGATCGCGCTGATGACGCCAGCCAATGCACCAAACAAATGGTACTCGAACGAGATATGCGGATCGCGCGGCAATACCGTCAAGACCATGCCGCCATACAGGAAAAACACCATCAATGAAATGGCGATCGCCAGACGATCACGACGCAGCAAGCCCATGAAGAACAGGAAGAACATCAAGCCGTGCGCGATACCACTGATGCCGACGTGGATGGACGGTCGCGCCCACAACCACACGCCCAAACCCGATGCAATCCAGATGAACGGCAACGCATAGCGCGTTGCGCGCGGATAGGCATACAGCGTGAGCGCCGCGAGAATGCCCAACGGCAACGTATTCGACATCAAATGGGCAAACGAGGCGTGCACCAGCGGTGCCGTCAGAATGCCGATCAGGCCATGCACGTCGCGCGGGTGAATGCCCAGATTGTCCATGTTCCAACCCAGCACCCATGCGCCAAGCCAGGCGAGCCAGATGCCGCCGACCAATCCGGCCGAGCCCAGCGCTGCATAAGCAATGCGCAGGCGATCACGTTTCACGCTGTCGGCGGTGGGCTCGGGTGTCGGAGCGGCAATATCCATGGCTGCAAGGATTGGGGCGGTCCGGCGCAGGAACAAGCGGACGCCGTGCAGAAGTTCCTTGAAGCCCGAAGCGCGGATCAGGCCGAAATTTGCTCGTCGAACAAGTTGCTTCAACCGCAAAAGCAGCGCAGACTGCGCCGCGAAAAAGGGGCGGCCCATGATATTGGATATCCGCACTACGGTCATGATCGCGGCGCTGCTGGCGTTGCTGGTCGGCATCAGTTTGCGCTACGTCATGCGCGATGCGTCGACGAATCTGTGGCCGAGCATTCGCCTGTGGATACTCGGCATAGTGCTCCAGCCCACCGCATGGGTTCTGTACGGCATGCGCGACGCGTGGCCGGATTGGCTGGCGATCGTTTGTGCCAACGTGCTGCTGAGTCTGGCATACGCCAAACATGTCCAGGCGGTGCGAACATTTGTCGGACGCCCGCGCAATTGGCGCCTGATTTATGCGCCGGTACTGGCAATCGCATTGCTTGAGCTCGTGTTCACCTACAATCTGCCGAGTATGCGCTTGCGTCTGATGACGGTATCCAGCGTGTTGTGCCTGCAGATGATGAGTGCGTTGATTGCACTGCTGGGTTGGGGCCAGTCGCAGCGGCGCAGCCATCGATTGACCGCCAGCGCATTTCTGGTGCTTGCGTTGGTGTTGATCGTGCGTATTGCCTATGAAGGCTTGCGCGACACCATGCTGCCGTCAGCGTTGGCGGCCAGCGCAATGCAGACGCTCGCGTTCGGGTTTGCGGCATTGTTTCCGACCATCGCCACGCTCGGCTTCGTGCTGATGTGCGGTGCCCGACTGAACGAGGAACTGGAAAGACAGGCCACGATTGACGGGCTTACCGGAATCAGCAACCGAAGCACGCTGGATCGTCTCGCGACTCAGGCAATTGCACTTGCCCACCGCCACGAACGACCACTGGCCGTATTGTTGATCGACGCGGATCATTTCAAACACATCAACGATGTGCATGGTCACGCGACGGGCGACGAAGCACTGGTGACGCTTGCCGGCAACCTGCAATGTGCTTTGCGTGCCGAAGATTTGTTTGGTCGCCTCGGTGGCGAGGAATTCGTCGCGGTGCTGCCGGAAACCAACGAAGCTGCGGCACGTGCCAGTGCCGAGCGTTTGCGCCTGGCCGTGGAAACGATCGAATTTGCGCCGCAGCGCCGAATGATTCCCCTGCGCGTATCGATTGGCGTTGCGGTGCTCGAGCATGGCGACAACTTCGCGGCGATTCTGCGGCACGCCGATCAAGCCATGTACGCGGCCAAACGCTGTGGTCGCAATCGTGTGGTGGGTCCGGGCGACGATTGCGGGCGGCCGGTCGTGGTTGAAGGTCGCTTCGCGGGTTGAGGCGCCGTGCCGGGTTATCATGTGCCGATGAAACCTGTCGACGATCAATCCAGCAATCCCGTCATTCGGCTCAAAATCCAGCGACGTTCCAACCACCCCTGGATTTTCCAGAAGATGGTCGAGAAGCCGACTGTCCGGCCCAGGCCCGGCACGATCGTGGACATTTTCGACCGTGACGGTGCATTTGCCGGGCGCGGGTTTTACAACGGCCACTCGCGTATTACCTTGCGCGTACTCACTTCCGACCCCGATGAAATCGTCGACGAGGCGTTTTTTGCGCGCAAGATCGCGCAGGCCGTGCAACTGCGCCGCGAGGTCCTCAAACTCGATACGCTGACTGATGCTTATCGACTGATCCATTCGGAAGGCGATGGATTGTCGGGTCTGGTGGTGGATCGGTTTGCCGATACGCTGGTCGTCGAATTTTTTTCCGCCGGCATATTCAAGCAACGCGAAATCATCAAACGTTGTCTGCTGGAACACTACCCGAATGCGCAGATTTACGCTTACGCCGAGGATCACGTGCAGAAGCAGGAAAGTTTCGACTTGTCCCACCCGCCGACGCCGCAGCCTACCGTGATCCGCGAAAACGGTGTGGCGTTTCATGCCGCTCCTGGCAGCAAGCACAAGACCGGATTTTTTGCCGACCAACGCGATAACCGCAAACAGCTCGCGCAGTTCTGTGCCGATGCGCGCGTGCTCGACCTGTGTTGCAACTCCGGCGGTTTCGGCATTTATGCGAAAGCGCTCGGTGGCGCGCGCGAGGTTGTCGGCATCGATCTGGATGAGGAGATCCTCGAGATTGCCGAAGCCAATGCGCGTCTGAACAAGACGAAAGTGAAATTCATCCAGGCCGACATCTTTGCCTGGTTGCGCGACACGGCGAGCAATCCACAGAAAAAATTCGATGTGGTAGTGCTCGATCCGGCGAAGATGACGCGCGATCGCGAACAAGTGATTCCGGCACTGAAAAAGTATCTGGACATGAACAAGCTGGCGCTTGGCGCGGTCCGGCCGGGTGGCATCTTTCTGACCTGTTCGTGCACCGGGTTGGTCAGTGAAGACCAGTTCCTCGACATGCTGCGGCGTGCGGCGTATTACGCCAATCGAACGGTTCAGGTCATCGGTGTCACCGGCGCCGGTGCCGATCATCCGTGGCTTGCACACGTGCCGGAATCGCGCTACCTGAAGGCTGCATTTTGTCGAGTCGAGTAGGCGTATCGTCGGGATTGTCCGGGCCTTTCGCACCCTGATTGTGGCGTGCGTCCGGCGCTACTCGGACGCGTGACAACTGCACTGTCGAAGGCCGGCGCAATATTCCTGCGTGCCGCCACGCGCCGTGCGTGGATCAAGGCAGCCGAGCAGCCTGGCAGAACCTCCTGCCCTGCCGCGGCGTCGCATCGGCTACACTGATGATCCCGTAACGGGGGTGTAACCCATGAACGAGAAAAGTGTCTCCAGCGTTACCCAGGCTCAGGCCGAAGAAGCGGTACGCACGCTATTGCAATGGGCGGGCGATGACCCGCAGCGCGAAGGGTTGCGTGATACTCCCACGCGCGTGGTCAAGGCCTATCGCGACTGGTTTTCCGGGTACACGGAAGATCCCGCAAATTATTTGCGGCGCACATTCGAGGAAGTGGCCGGCTATGACGAGATGATCGTGTTACGCGACATCGAATTCGAATCGCATTGCGAACACCACATGGCGCCGATCATCGGACGCGCACATGTCGGTTACCTGCCGACCAACAAGGTTGTGGGAATTTCCAAGTTGGCGCGTGTGGTCAAGGCGTATGCACGGCGCTTGCAGGTTCAGGAAAAGCTGACGGCGCAGATTGCCCATTGCATCCAGGATGCTCTCAAACCACACGGCGTTGGTGTCGTCATCGATGCCACACATCAATGCATGACCACGCGTGGTGTGCACAAGAGTCGCGTCTCGATGATTACCAGCCAGATGCTCGGCACGTTCCGCAAAGACGCGCGCACACGCGCGGAGTTTTTGCGCTTCATTGAAATTCACGGACGCTGATCGTCCCGCAGACCTACGCAACCGATACGACGATGAGCGAAGCAACACCAACCACTTCCGCAATGGCAGGCGGTCGCCGCGCCGCGGTGCGCTTCATCTTCATCACGGTCCTGTTGGACATGCTCAGCTTCGGCATCATCATCCCGGTGCTGCCACATCTGATTGTGCAGTTGATTGGCGGCAGCATTGCCAAGGCGGCCGTATGGTCGAGTGCGTTCGGCACCTTGTTCATGCTGATGCAATTCGTGTTTTCGCCGATTCAAGGCGCGCTGTCGGATCGATTCGGGCGACGCAGCGTGATCTTGATTTCAAGCTTCGGCCTGGGTATTGATTTCATCGTGATGGCGTTGGCCCCGGTGCTGTGGTTGCTGTTCATCGGTCGCGCAGTTTCAGGTATTTGCGCAGCGAGTTTTTCCACTGCCAACGCCTACATTGCCGACATTACGCCGCATGAAAAACGCGCGGCGACGTTCGGTATTCTCGGTGCGGCATTCGGTATCGGCTTCATTGTCGGGCCGGCATTGGGTGGATTGCTTGGACACTTCCACGTGCGCGCGCCGTTTTGGGTGGCCGCGGGTTTGTCATTGGTCAATTTCTGTTACGGCTATTTCGTCTTGCCCGAATCGTTGCCAAAAGAAAAGCGCAGCGAACGGCTCGACTGGCGTCATGCCAATCCACTTGGCGCGTTGCTGTTGCTCAAGCGCTACCCGCAGGTGTTTGGCCTGGCAGCGGTGTTTTTTCTGATCAGTCTGGCCCAATTTGCAATCAACTCGACATATGTGTTGTACACCGACTATCGCTACGGTTGGGGGCCGCAGGCTGTCGGCTACACATTGGCCCTGGTCGGCTTGTGCAGCGGTCTGGTGCAAGCGGTGCTGGTGCGGCGCTGGATGCCGAAATTCGGCGAGCGCAATTTGATCCTCATCGGACTGGGCATGTGTGTGCTGGGTCAAGTATTTTTCGGCCTGGCGCCGATCGCCTGGCTGTTCGTGCTGGGCATTCCGTTCCTGTGTCTGGGTGGCCTGGCCGGACCGCCGGCGCAAGCGCTGATGACGCGCCAGGTCGATGCGCATGAACAAGGTCGTTTGCAAGGCGCGCTATCGAGTCTGACCAGTCTGGCCGGCATTTTCGGGCCCGCGTTGTTTGCGAACATCTTTGCCCTGTTCATCGGTGATCATGCGCCGGTACACAACCTGCCCGGCGCGGCATTTCTGCTTGCAGCGCTGCTGCTCGCGGCGGCGTGGATTCTGGTCTGGCACGTCACTGCACGCCTGCGCGCAACGCCTGCCCAGATCATTCCCGAGACTTCTGCAGGAACGTGAGCGTGGATCGCCCCAACGCGACTATCGACTTCGCGCGAATCGAACGTGCTGCCATGCGTATCGCACGGCACGCGCACATCACGCCGGTAATGGGTTCGACCACGCTCGACGAACTGGCCGGTTGCCGGATGCTGTTCAAGTGCGAGAACTTCCAGCGCGTTGGCGCGTTCAAGTTTCGCGGTGCCTGCAACGCGGTGTGGGCTTTGAGTGACGCAGTGGCCGTGCGCGGCGTGGTGACGCATTCCTCCGGCAACCACGGAGCCGCGCTGGCCCTGGCCGCGCGCACCCGCGGCATTCCGGCACACGTGGTCGTGCCCGAGGGCGCGGTGGCCAGCAAGGTCGCGGCTATCAAGGCATACGGTGCTACCGTGCACACGTGTGCGGCAACACTTGCGGCACGCGAAACGGCGGCGCAACAGGTCGTGCAGGCAACCAATGCGACACTCGTGCATCCGTTCACCAATGAGGATGTCATCGCCGGGCAAGGCACGGCAGCACTCGAGTTGATCCGCGCGACGGAAACGCTGGATGCGCTGATCGCCCCGATTGGCGGCGGTGGCCTGATGGCTGGCACTGCAATGGCGGCCACGACCTTGTTGCCGCAGATCAAGCTATTCGCTGCCGAGCCGGAAGGCGCAGCAGACGCGTTCGAGTCGTTGCGTCGCAACGAACGTGTCGTTGACATCGTGCCCGATACGATTTGCGATGGATTGCGTGCAGCAATTGGTCCGATCAACTTCGACTTGCTGCGCAAGCACAACGTCAGCGTGCTCAAGGTTGGCGACGATGAGACGATTGCCGCGATGCGCCTGATCTGGGAACGCATGAAAATTGTTGTTGAACCATCCTCGGCCGTCGCGCTTGCCGCAATCCTGCATCATCGGCAACGATTCGCCGGGCGCAGGATCGGGATCATCCTGACCGGCGGCAATGTGGATCTCGACCAACTGCCGTGGCGGCAATAACAATGGTCTGCACGCCGGCGCGCGGGGTAAACTCTGCGCCATTGGCGTCGCTACAGACGGGGTGACCAGGCATGATTATCGACGGCGCGCGCGCCGCAGATCGCACCAGTGCATTGATCTTGCGCTACTACGCGGCGCTGAATCGTGGCGATGTCGAAGGCATGCTCGATTGTGTGGCTGACGATGTCATCCACGACATCAATCAGGGCACGCGCGAGCACGGCAAAACGGCATTTGAAAGTCACGTGCATCGCGCGCTGCGCAGCTATCGTGAAGAGTTGCGCGATATCGTTGTCATGTGCATCGATGATGGCACCCGGGCGGCGGCCGAATTCACCATTCATGGCACCTATCAGGCAGCACCGTCGGGCATGCCGCCAGCGCAGGGGCAGCGCTACTGCATCGCTGCCGGCGCATTCTTTGTCATCCATCAAGGCAGGATTGCGCGTTTGACCCAGTATCACAACGATCAGGAGCGTCAGGCGCAGATTTCACGCGGTGGTTGATTCACTGCAGGCGCGGCGGCGACTTTCGCAACACGCCGAACAACGCCACGATCATCAATATGATGCCCGCTGCTTCACCGGCATCGGGTTGTTCGCCGAGCAGCATCCAAGCCAGACCCACGCCGAGCAACGGAGTCGCCAGACTTGCCAGTCCGGCCAGATTCGCCGGTAAGCGCTGCACCACCAATAGCCACAACGCCCACGCCAGACCTG
>DASSXQ010000002.1:0-3134 GCA_035703725.1 Rudaea sp. | reverse complement strand
ACCGTCGAGTTCAAACCAGGCGATTCCGCCCGGCGGCATGCCGCGGAAATCACCAGATTGCCCCGTGGCCAACAGTGCCACGAGGGTTTCGAAGCCTGGATTGTGTCCGACCATCAGCAATCGCTGCGCATCCTCGTTTTCATCAATCAGTGCGTCAAGCTCGCCCGCCGTGGCCTCGTAGATGCGCGGCTCGACCCGTGCGTCGAGCTCGCCGAGCGCGTGTTCAAGCGTTTGTTGCGCACGCGCGGCTGGCGAACACAAGATGCGTGTCGGCATCGCCGACTGCGCGCGCAACCATTCGCCTGCCGATTGCGCTTCGGCAACGCCGCGGGCACTCAGGCCGCGCTGCTTGTCTTGTGCCGCTGGTCCGCCCGTTTCGGCGTGCGCATGGCGCAGCAAGATGATTTCACGCTTCATATTCTGCCCCTGTGGATTTCACTTGTGCGTTTTGAATTTGGAACAAGCTGTTCATTTTCACCTACGGCCTGTCACGACTGCTTGCGCAACCAGCGCAGCAATTTGCTCCAATCGTGCTGATGCGAACGAATCAATTCGGAGTTGTAATCGAAAATGCTCTTGCCCAGGCCGGCGACCATCACGTAACCCTGGGTATCGCGCAATTGCGCAATCAATGGAAACGGCAAGCGCTTGAATTCGTCCACGGCCTGCTGCGACGCAGTCGTCCAGGGCTTGAGCCGATTACCGACCAGTCCCACGGCAACTTTGCCACTCTTGACTCTGGCTTTTGCGGCGACTTCGCCCAAAAACGTTTCACTGGCTTCCAGATCGAGGCGCGAGGGTAGTACCGGAATCAACACGACATCGACTTCGCCGATCAATTCGGTCAACTCGGGCCCGTGAATCGCGGCTGGCGCGTCAATGATGACGATGTCGGCATCGGCGGGAATTCGTTGCGCCCAATCCTGGCGCAATGCCGACAGTGCAAGAACCGGCGCAGGCAATTGCGCTCGCTTTTCCGCCCAGTGCAAACTGGAACCTTGTCGGTCGGCATCGATCAGAACGGTGTTCTTGCCGGACTGGGCAAAATGTGCGGCGAGGTTGGTCGCGATCGTGGTCTTGCCGCAACCGCCCTTGGAACTGGCCACCAGAATTTTCTGCATGAGCGCATCTCCGTGTCGACAACGTGCCAGCAAGAGTACAACGTGACTGCGATTGGCGGAAGCTATCGGGAATCGGGTGTTCCGGCGGACGCATCAGGCTGCCAGTCAGCCGGTGGTGCAAGGGCCACGCCCTGACTTCGCAAGACGGCATCGACTGCTGCACTTTCGCTGCTCGATTGCCGTAACGCGCCGACGTAAATACGGGTAACCCGGCTGTCATTGGCCAATCGACCACCCAACTGACTGATCTGCAACATTTTCCATTGGTGCAAGCGTGATTGCGCGACGGCATCCGCATGCGCTTGTCCACTGGGCGATAACGACTCCAGCAGATCCAACCCGATTTGCCGGGTGAACAGGCTGCCGCTGTCAGCCATGGTTCGAGCCACACTGATGCAATCGGTAACCCACGCGGCATCCGCATTGTCGGTGGATTTGCACGCATTGGTCATTGCCGTGTTTTCAGGCTTTACCAAGCCGGCAGCAATGCCCGCCGCAGTAATCAACCGAAATCCGTCCACGCTGGCATCCTGGCCGGTGGCATTGAGCAATTCGGAACTCATCGGCAGGATGGCCTCGCCGCTATAAATGGTCAGGATGATGGCGCCGAAATAGTCGTCGTAGTGCTTGGTTTGCGCCGCACTGGTCAAGGCTGCGCGCGCAGTGACGTCGTCGCCGGATTGCTGCGCACGCCACATCGACAAGATCCAGACTGCGCCATTGGACGGATCAAGCTGTTCAAGTTTCTGCAAGGTGTCGCTGGTTGGACAATCTTTGGGCTTGCCCTTGCACTCAAGTGCGGCCGTCACCCACCACACCAGCGCCGAGTCTGCCCCGAACTTCTGGGCGCGCTCGAGTAGCGCCGGTGTCTGCAGTGCACCCGGCCGCGTCTTGTCCGCGGCATCCGGCGTCGCCAATAACGCCGCAGCCAGCAGCGATGGCGCATCCGCGCGCAAGGCGAGCAGATTGATTTGATCGTGCCGATATTGAGCCAATTTCTGCTCGGCGCTCAATTGTGGTGCCGCCGACTTTTCCGTGGCTGGCGCGGCAGCGGACAACAAGGGCTGGGCCAGCGCCAAAAGCGGCAGGATGGCAGTAAAAAACAAGATGCGGGCTTTCATCGGCGCGTTTTCCTTGCAGCAACGTCGTTTCGGGGATGAATCAGTGGAAATTATCGCGCAAGGCGCGTTCAATAACCCGCCGCCTGCCCATCTTTGCGGCTTTCCGATGCACCGATGTAAACATGATTCCCGGCATCCCATTCAATGGCCTGATAGCCGCCGTAAGGCCCGTGCGCGAAACGAACGCTGTGGCCCTTTTCCATCAATCCACGCACCGTCGCGTAGGAAAATCCCGACTCCAGATCAACCCAACCGCCATCGGTCATCTCGGTCGCTTGCCCTTCGGGTGAGGTTGAGCCTTCGTGTTGGATACGTGGCGCGTCGCCAGCCTCCTGCAGGTTCATGTGATAATCGATCAGGTTCTGCACAATCTGCACATGCCCTTGTGGCTGCATGTCGCCGCCCATCAGGCCAAAGCTGATCCACGGTTTGCCATCGCGCGTGATGAAGCTCGGAATGATGGTATGAAATGGACGCTTGCCGGGTTCGTAGGTATTGGCATGGCCATCCTTGAGCACGAAGAGCTCGCCGCGATCCTGCAAAATGAAACCAAGACCCGGTGGCGACATGCCTGAACCCATGCCACGGTAATTGGACTGGATCAACGAAACCATGTTGCCCCAGCGATCAGCGGTAGTCAGGTAAATCGTATCACCATGCAATTTTGGTTCGCTGCCGGCCGCGACCGACTTCATCGCGTGATCGGGCGCAATCAGATTGCGTCGCTGTGCCGCGTAGTCTTTCGAGATCAGCCATTGCAACGGCACCTTGTAGAAATCCGGGTCGGCATAGAAATGCGCGCGGTCTTCATACGCCAGCTTTTTTGCCTCGACGAACAAGTGCACGTGCTCGGCACTGTCGAACGGAATTTTCGAGAAATCGTAGCCTTCCA
>DASSXQ010000276.1:0-2877 GCA_035703725.1 Rudaea sp. | reverse complement strand
GCACCCATCGCGTTCGACAAGAGCAGCGCAAGACAAAGGATGAAATGGCGCATGAATAATGATGTCCAGGTACACGCAAATCAGGTTATTGCCCGCGATGTTAGCAAAAGCGTCGATGGTCCCGATGCGCGCATCGACATTCTCGATGATGTGAGTCTGAGCGTGCGCACCGGATCCAGTGTTGCCATTGTTGGCGCGTCGGGTTCAGGCAAGACGACGTTGTTGGCATTGCTCGCCGGTCTGGATACGCCGAGCAGCGGCACAATCATGCTGGCTGGCTCGCGGATCGATACGCTGGATGAAGAACGCCGCGCCGCGTTGCGGCGCCGCCATGTCGGTTTCGTTTTCCAGTCGTTTCATTTGTTGCCGGCGCTCAACGCCGTGGAAAACGTCATGCTGCCGCTGGAGCTGGCCGGTTGCGCTGACGCACGCAAGTTGGCGCAGTCGGCACTGCACGAAGTTGGCCTGTCCGCGCGGCGACATCATTACCCACATCAGCTTTCCGGCGGCGAACAGCAACGTGTGGCGCTGGCGCGTGCATTCGTGCATATGCCGAAAATCCTGTTTGCCGACGAACCGACCGGCAATCTGGACCAACGTACCGGCACGATTGTCGGTGATCTGCTGTTCGAGCTGAATCGCGCCCACGCCACCACGCTGGTGTTGGTCACCCACGACGAGCATCTTGCTCAGCGCTGCAGCGCCATTGCGCATCTGGACAATGGTCGTCTGCAAGTCGGTGCCGGATCGCCGACATGAAACCGCTGGTTTTCGCCTGGCGCACACTGCGCCGTGAATTTCGCTATGGCGAATTGGCCACGCTCGCCGCTGCGCTGGTATTGGCAGTGGCTGCACTCGGCGCGGTAGCGACGCTGGGGCAGCGGGTGCAACGCAGTATTGTCGCGTCCGCATCCGAACTCATTGGCGGCGACCTCGGCATCAGCGCGCATGCCGCATTGCCCAAACCGCTTGAAAGCGAAGCCAGACGTTTGGGATTGCGTACAACGACGACCGCTGATTTCCCCAGCGTCTTGTTTGCCAACGGCAAAAGCCGGCTTGCCGATATCCGTGCTGCCGATGCGGCCTATCCGCTGCGCGGCAAATTACAAATCCGCGCCGCCGATGGCCGCGAGCTTGCGACGCATGCGCCGGCGCAGGGCAGCGTTTATGCCGCCCATGCGTTGCTTGCCGGGCTTGATCTCAAGCTCGGCGACGAGATATCGATTGGCATCAGCAAGCTGCGTGTTGCCGGCGAGATCGTGCGCGAACCCGATGGCGGGCAGTTGTTTTCATTGGCGCCACGCCTGTTGATGTCGCTGCACGATGCGCGCAGCGCTGGCCTGCTCGCGGCGGGCAGTCGCGCACGTTATCGATTGATGACCGCAGGCGATGACGCTGCGATTGCTGCATTTTCCACATTTCTCAAAGCGCATTCGCCGGATGGCGCCGAATTGATCACCGTCGAGCGTTCGCAGCAGAATTTGCGCACCGCGTTTGATCGCGGCGATGCGTTTCTGCGACTGGCGGCGCTGCTGGCGGCGTTGTTGTCCGGAATCGCCGTCGCCTTGGCCGCGCAGCGTTACGCACGACGCAAGACCGACGAAGTGGCGCTGCTGCGCTGCCTTGGCGCCAGCGCACGTGACGTGTTGCTCGCAATCACTGCCACGCTGATGTTGCTGGCGGTGCCCGCCTGCCTGGTCGGTGTCATGTTGGGGTTGGGGTTGCAGCAATTGGTATTCATGTTTGCGCGTGACCTGTTGCCGACTGCGGCGGCAGCAATTCCGCTGATGCCGAGCGTGGCAGCGTTTGCAATCGGGATTGCCGTGCTGTTTGGTTTTGCGCTGCCGCCGTTGTTGCGCTTGCGCGATGTTGCCCCCGTGCGCGTATTCCAGCGCGCGCCCGGCCCGCGCGTGCGCCGCTTCGATGTGTTGTATCTGTTGCCGTTCGCTCTTGCGGCCGGCTTGATCTACCTGGAAAGCGATTCGCTGGCGCTGGCCAGCGTGCTTGCGCTGAGCCTTGCGGGTGTAGCGGTGTTTGCCTTCATTTTGGGCGCGGCATCGATTCACGCCTTGACGCGTGTCTTGCGTCGCTTGCCGGGTGCCTTGCGTTTCGGCTTGGCCAGTCTTGCGCGGCGGCGCGGCGTGAGTCTGCTGCAGATAACGGCCTTGGCGCTGGCAATTATGGCGCTGGATCTGCTCGGCATCGTCGGGCCTTCCCTGTTGCATGCCTGGCGTGCCGAACTGCCAGCGGACACGCCGAATTATTTTCTGATCAACATTCAGCCGAATCAGGCAAGTCCCGTAAGCGCACGTTTGGCCTCGATGCGCGCCGACAATGTGAGTTTGATGCCGCTGGCCGTGGGCAAGCTGATCGCGATCAACGGCAAGGCACCGCAAGCCGGGGATTTTGCCAATCGTCGCGCGGCCGGATGGATCAACGGCGAAACGCGCTTGTCGTGGAGCGATACGTTGCCGCCAACCAATCGCCTTGTTGCCGGGCATTGGTTCGACGCCGAACCGGCAACGCCGGAAATCTCCATCGATGAAATGTGGGTGGACATGTTCAATCTGAAACTCGGCGATACGCTGGCGTTGCGCATCGGCGAACGCAACGTGGTTGCGCGCATAACCAGTGTCCGAGCCGTGCGCTGGGACTCTTTCCGTGTGAATTTTTTTCTGCTGCTCGATCCGGCAAGTGCGCGAGGTTTGCCCTTCAGCAATGTGGCAAGTTTCCACCTTGGCGGGACCAACACGACCGCACTGGCTTCGCTGACGCGCGATTTTCCGAATTTGTCGTTGATCGATCTGAATGCGTTGCTGGACCGGATCCGCGACATCGTTGCCCGGGTTGGTCATGCCGTGACCAGTGTGCTCGGCT
>DASSXQ010000147.1:0-8448 GCA_035703725.1 Rudaea sp. | reverse complement strand
CGTTTTCCTCCTGCAACGACACTTCGCATCGCTTTGCACTGGGATGCAGGTGTCCATCTGGAGGATTCTCATGCGTTTGTCCCACCATGCGCCGCGTCCGGCGTCGATGCTGTTCATCCTGCTCGCCTTCGTCTGCATTCCGGCCTCGGCCCATGACCTGATTTTCCAATCGGGATTCCAGACGGTTGCCGACGCGCCAGGCAGCGATGCCGAAGCAGCCCGTTTTCTCACCATGGCCACGTTTGGGCCGACCAGGGAAGAGATCAGCCGCCTGCGCGGCATCGGTTATGCGCAGTGGATAAGCCAGCAACTGGCGATGCCGACGACATTGGAACGTCCGACGATTGAGGCGCTCGATGCCGGCGTGAAGAATCCCGGACAATCCGATCGCACCGCGCTGTGGTTCAAGATCGCCATTACCGCGCCGGATCAACTGCGCCAGCGCACCGCGTGGGCGCTGTCGCAAATCATGGTCGTCAGCGATCAGGGCAACAAGCTCAAACAGGACCCGGTTGCATTGGCCGAGTATTACGACGTACTTGCGCGCGATGCATTCGGCTACTACGACGACACCGGGATGTACCACGTCGGCACTTACCGGAACCTGTTGACCGATGTGACCTACAGCCCGGCAATGGGAAAAATGCTGACCTACGTGCACAACGACAAAGGCGACCCATCGATGCAAGTGTCGCCGGATGAAAACTACGCACGTGAAGTATTGCAGCTGTTCTCCATCGGGTTGATCGAACGCAATCTCGATTTCTCCCCGGTGCTCGATAACGGCAACACGATACCGACATACGATCAGGACGTCGTCACCGGCAATGCACATGTGTTCACCGGGCTGGGCTACGACCCGCAGTACTCCAATGGGTTCTACAGCTACCCGACCAATGGCCAGGCCTGGACCATCGCCGATTACCGGCCGATGTTCTGTTACGAAACGCATCACGACGAAATTCCCAAATCGGTGCTCGATGGCCAGATCATCGACAATCCTGCACCAAATTGCGCCAGCGACTTCACCCAATTGCTCGGCATCATCGCCAACCATCCCAACGTGGCACCGTTCATTTCACGCCAATTGATTCAGCGCTTTACCAGCAGCAATCCGACACCCGCCTACATCCAACGCGTGGCGACCGTGTTCGTCAACAGCGGCGGCGACCTGGGTGCCGTGATCAGCGCAATCCTGACCGATCCGGAAGCAGCCTATGCTGCCCCGGCCCTGCCCGCACCGTTTGTTTTCGGCAAACCGCGCGAACCGCTGCTGAAACTGACCGCACTCTGGCGCTACTACAACGCCGCCGCGCACAACGGCATGTACCGGGTGAACGGCGTGGCGACGAATTACGGGCAGGCGCCGCTGGACTCGCACAGCGTATTCAACTTCTATTCGCCTGATTATCAACCGCCCGGCGAAATGGCCAGTGCCGGCCTATACGCTCCCGAATTCCAGATCGAGAGCGAAAGCAGTCTGGTCGCAACCGCGAACGATTTGAATGCACGCATCAAGGCGTTTGTCGGTGCGGATGGTGTCGGCGACGGCACGGTTGCAGTGGATCTGTCCAGCCTGTTTGCGTTGTCGTCGAATCCGACGGCGCTGGTTGACCAGATCAACCACGACCTGATGTACGGCAGCATGGGCAGTGCCATGCGCGACACGCTGATCCAGCTTGCCGGACTGATCCCCTTCAGCACCGCCGCACCGCAACCTCGCGTCCTTGGCGTGCTGCAAGTGGTGTTGGCTTCCCCGGCATTCTCGATTCAGAAATGAGGCCCGTCATGTCCAAGCCCATCTCGCATTCCCGCCGCAATTTTTTGCGCCTCAGTGCCTGTTCAAGCCTCGCCTGCGCGACCGGCGGCGCACTGTTCGGTCAACTCAGCCTGATGAATTCGCTGCTTGCGGCCAGTTGTCCCGGCTACCCGCCGGTGGATGACTACAAGGCACTGGTTTGCCTGTTTCTGGCCGGCGGAAACGATTCGTTCAATCTGCTGATTCCAAGCGATGACGCGCGCTACGCCATCTACAACACCTCGCGCAGCGGCCCCGCACCTCGGGGCATGGCGATCGACAAGGCGACACTGCTGCCAGTCGCGCCAACCACGCTCGATCATGCCGCAGACGCCTACGGCATGCATCCAAATTGTCCCGAGCTTGCCGCTTTGTTCAACAGTGGGCAACTGGCTTTTGTCGTGAACACCGGCACACTGCGCCAACCAACCAACAAGAGTCAGTACAACACGCCGGGCTATCCGCTTCCACCGCAATTGTTTTCCCACGCCGACCAGCAAGGTCAATGGCAATACGGGCAACCGGCACAAAACGGCACGGTCGGCTGGGCCGGGCTGACTGCGGATCGTCTGAGCGTGCTCAACCCGGGCATGACCATCCCCATGTCGCTTTCGTTGTCCGGGCCAAATCGCCTGCAAGCCGGGCAATTGGTTCAGCCCTACTCCGTCAACAGTAGCGGTCCGGCCGGACTCACTGGCTATTCCGGCTCGATCGGCAGGGCAAAAATGACGGCACTGGAAGAACTGCTGGGACAAACTTATCCAGATCCGCTGTCACGAAATTATGCATCGACCGTGCAGAATTCGATCGACTGGTATCAGACGCTGAACGCGGCGCTGGCGGGTGCAACCGACGTTTCCGGAAATTTCCCGGCGGCCGGTGTCAACCCGATTGCCGATGCGCTGCAGGAAATCGCCAGAATCATTTCCGTGCGCAATGTGCTTGGGGCGAAGCGGCAGATATTCTTTCTCACCTTTGGCAGTTTCGATACGCACAATGGTCAGCTTGACGTCAACTCCGGCCAACCGCAATTGTTCGCGACGATTTCGCAAGCTCTTGGCAGTTTCTACAATGCCACGGCGCAACTGGGCGCGCACAACGCGGTAACCAGTTTCACCTTTTCCGAGTTTGCGCGCACGCTCAATTCCAACGGCGACGGCACCGATCACGCCTGGGGCGGAATTCAACTGGTGCTGGGCGGATCGGTGAAAGGCAAACAGCTTTACGGCGCGCAAATGGCCAGCGGCAATCGGTATTTCCCCGATCAAACTCTCGACGGCGACGACTGTCTGGCGCGCGGGCAAATGATTCCGAGCGTGTCGTGCGATCAGTATTCGGCAACCCTGGCCAAATGGATGGGCGCGAATGATTGCGATATCGGCACGATCTTCCCGTACGTTGGCAACTTTTCCACGGCCGATCTGGGTTTTCTGACCTGACACATTCGACCGGCGCCGGCCAACTCGGTTGACACCCGCCGCCAGCATCCGTTGCCCACGCTTGGGCTACAATGCGCGCTGCTCTTCGCGCGATCGACCTGATCGCAGCGATCAGGCCGCGGTCAATTGTGGTCGCGCTTCACAACAAGGGATCACCGTGCAACTCGATCAAATCAAGGCCGTCGTCACCGGCGGCGTTTCCGGGCTTGGCTACGCCGTGGCCAAGTATCTTGTCGGCAACGGGGCAAAGGTCGCGTTGCTGGATATCAACGATGAAAAAGGCGCGAGCAGCGTGGCCGAACTCGGGGCAAACAGCAGTTATCTGCGCACCGACGTTACCGACGAAGCCGGCGTTGTTGCGGCGGTCAAACAAGCTGCAGAGAAAATGGGTGGGTTGAACGTGACGATGAACTGCGCCGGCATTCTCGGTGCTGGTCGGGTGCTCGGTCGTGAAGGTCCCATGCCGCTGAAAACCTTTCAGACCACGGTGCTGGTCAACCTGATCGGCAGCTTCAACGTGGCCAAGGCGACTGCCGACCTGATGCAGCACAACGATCCCGGCGAAGATGGCGAACGCGGCGTGATCGTCAACACTGCATCGATCGCTGCTTACGAAGGCCAGATTGGCCAAGCCGCCTATTCCGCGTCCAAGGGCGGCGTGATCGGGATGACCTTGCCGATGGCTCGCGAGTTTGCGCGCATTGGCGTACGCGTGATGACGGTCGCTCCCGGCGTATTCCACACACCCATGGTCGACGGCATGCCGCAAGCCGTATACGATTCTCTTTGTGCACAAGTACCGTACCCGTCGCGCCTGGGCACGGCGCAGGAATTTGCCGACACCGTCGCATTCATCCTGCAAAATCGCTACATGAACGGCAGCGTGATCCGCATCGATGGCGCGATTCGGTTGGCACCCAAGTAGCCGAAACGCCGGAAATCGGGAATGGTTGGAGCCGCCGAGCAACGGCGGCCCCTGCAATAGTCCCGAAACACACGTGATTCCACTCCCGATTTTTCCGATTCCCGATTTTTCCGATTCCCCATTCCCCATTCCCCATTCCCGGCTCTTGGCATGAAAGCTTCCGATATCAAAAAAGGCAACGTCGTCGAACATAACGGGCGGGTATGGCAAGTGCGCGATATTGAACGCAGCTCGCCAACCGCACGCGGTGGCAATGTCACTTTCCGGTTCACGCTGTACAGCGTTCCCGGCGCGCAGAAACTTGACCTGTCCCTGCGCGCGGATGACGAATTGAAGGAAACCGAACTGGTTCGGCGCGCGGTGAATTATTCCTATCTGGACGGCGACTTTTTCGTGTTCATGGATGCTCAGGATTACACCCAATACACGCTCAGCCGCGACAGCATCGGCGACGCTGCCGGGTATATCGCGGACGGGCTCGAAGGCTGCTACGTGCAACTGATCGACGACGAGCCAGTCGCGTTGCAATTGCCGGCAACAGTGACGCTGGAAGTCGTCGATACGGCTCCCGAACTCAAAGGTGCCACGGCAACCAAGCGACCAAAACCGGCCAAGCTCAATACCGGGATCGAAATTCAGGTTCCGGAATACATCACTACCGGCGAGAAAATCCTGATTAGCACGCTGACCGGCGAGTTCAGCGGCCGCGCGTGACGCCCACGGCTTTCGAATAGCCCGCATTTGCCCCTCTGCCTTCGTGGTATCTGCCCCGCTTCCTTCTGGGAGCAGGTGAACAAGGGCCACGACCAAACGACGCGGCACATGGACCACGAGCAAATTGCTTGTGTTGCCGGTCGGACTTTGGCAATGTACCGCGTCGCCTTCGTGCAGGCAGTGTTGGCGATACGATTCCGCACCGTCGTGCACGCTGCGGTCACACTTTGCGAGGGGAGTCGCGATGGCGAAAAGTCTTTTCATCACTCAACCGGTACACGCAACGCCGCATGTCGATGCGGGTGAGCCCGTGACCGGCAGCATCGAGGGCGAAGTCACGCTCAAACGGGTGCTGACGGCCAAACATCTGGTGATGCTTGGAATCGGTGCGATCATCGGTGCCGGCATTTTCGTGTTGACCGGCCATGCGGCTGCGGAATACGCGGGGCCCGCGGTCGTGTTGAGCTTCGTGTTTGCCGGTATTGCCTGCACATTTGCCGGTTTGTGCTACGCCGAGTTCGCGTCGATGCTTCCGGTTTCCGGTAGCGCGTACTCCTATTCCTATGCCACGCTGGGTGAAATCGTGGCTTGGTTCATTGGCTGGATGCTGGTACTCGAATATCTGTTCGCCGCGTCGACAGTGGCCGTTGGCTGGTCGGGCTATCTGAACAGTTTTCTGCAATCGCTTGGCAGTTGGATGCATATTCAGCTCGCCCTGCCTACGGCACTGGCGTCGGCACCCTTGACGATTGTCAACGGTTCAATCCACACCACCGGCGCCATCATCAATCTGCCCGCCGTGCTGATCATCGCCGCAATAAGCACCTTGTGTTACCGCGGCATCTCGCAGTCGGCCACGGCCAACGCGATTATTGTCGCGATCAAGCTTGCCGTCATTCTGCTGTTTGTCGGCTTCAGCCTGCAATTTGTCGATACTTCGCTCTGGCACCCGTTCGTACCCCCGCTCGATAGCGCCGGTCACTTTGGCTGGAACGGCGTATTTCGCGGCGCCTCAATCGTGTTTTTTGCCTACATTGGCTTTGATGCCGTATCCACCGCCGCTCAAGAAGCCAAGAACCCGCAACGCGACATGCCGATCGGAATTCTCGGTTCGCTGGTGATTTGCACCGCGCTGTACATCGTCGTATCGGCCGTATTGACCGGCATGACGTCGTACCTCAATCTCAATACCGCCGAACCCGTCGTTACCGCGCTACTCGCGTATCCGAGCCTGGTCTGGTTGCGCACCATCGTCGAACTGGGCGCCATCGCCGGCTTGTCGTCGGTGATCCTGGTCATGCTGATGGGTCAACCGCGCATTTTCTACACCATGTCGCGCGATGGTTTGTTGCCGCCCATATTTGGCCGTCTGCATCACAAATTCCGCACGCCGTACATGGGTACCGTCATCGTCGGCATCATTGCTGCCATTCTTGCAGGTTTGTTGCCCATCGGCGTTCTCGGTGACCTGGTATCGATGGGCACCTTGCTCGCGTTCACCACCGTTTGCATCGGCGTGTTGGTGTTGCGACGTACACGCCCGGACATCAAACGTCCATTCCGCGTGGCATTTGCTCCCGTGATTTGCGTGCTTGGCGCATTGTGCTGTTTCGCCCTGTTCATGCTTGCCTTTCTCGACAACTGGCACTGGATGATTGGCTGGATTGCTGTCGGATTCGCCATTTATTTCGGCTACGGCTATCGCCATAGCAAGTTGCGTCAGTAATCCGCCGTGGCGGGAGGTCGGCATCACGCCGGCCTCGCACCTGCGTGACCAATTGCAATCAATCGGGAAAACCGCATGCTGGATCGTCTGCTCGCCAAAAAAACCGACTTTGCCACAGACCCGAATATCGGCGCAGACGGGATCGATCTAAAACGCACACTCGGACCGTGGGGACTGACCGCGCTGGGCATCGGCGCTGTCATCGGCGGCGGGATTTTCGTGATTACCGGGCAGGCAGCCGCCGAACACGCAGGACCGGCGATCGTGCTCTGTTTCATCCTTGCGGCGATCTGTTGCAGTTTCTGTGCGGTTTGTTATGCCGAATTCGCAACACTGGTGCCGATGTCGGGCAGTTCGTATTCCTATGCCTATGCCACATTGGGCGAATTCGTTGCCTGGTTCATTGGCTGGAACATGGTGCTCGAATACGGCGTATCCGCATCCGCCGTCGCAGTGAGCTGGACCGGATACTTCACCAGTTTGCTTGATCACATGGGCTTGCATCTGCCTGCCGCACTGACCAATGCGCCGCTCGCCTACACCGACCATCATCTGGTCACCACCGGCGCATTGATCAATCTTCCCGCGGTCGCGATCGTGCTTGCGTTGACCTGGCTTTGTTACATCGGTATCCGCGAATCCAGCGGCGTGAACATGGCGATGGTCATTCTCAAGGTGTCCTTGATCGTGATTGTCATCATCGCTGGCTGGCAATACGTCAATCCGGATCTATGGCACCCGTTCATTCCGGCGAATCAGGGCCCGGAGAAATACGGATGGTCCGGCATCATTCGCGGCTCCGCGTTGGTGTTTTTTGCCTACATCGGCTTCGAGGCCACATCCACCGCGGCACAGGAAGCCAGAAATCCGCAACGCGATCTGCCCATCGGCACGCTGGTCTCGTTGGCCATTTGTACCGTTTTATACATCGGCATGGCCGCCGTGCTGACCGGGCTGCTGCCATTCGACCAACTCGGCACCAGCGAGCCTGTAGTCACGGCGGTCAAGGCGCACGCCGAACTGGGATGGTTGCGCTGGCTGGTCGAGATCGGCGCACTGATCGGGTTGTCGTCGGTGGTGCTGGTCATGATCATTGCGCAACCACGCATCTTCATGATCATGGGCCGCGATGGCATGTTGCCGCCGGTGTTCGCCAGGATTCATCCGAAATATCGCACGCCACACATCAATACCGTCATTACCGGCATCGGTATCGCCGCTCTGGCTGCCGTGTTTCCGCTGGATGTTCTCGGCGATCTGGTCTCGATGGGTACGTTGATTGCGTTTACTGCCGTATGCACCGGCGTGCTGATCCTGCGCCGCACCCGTCCGGATTTGCCGCGGACATTCCGCGTGCCGTGGGCGCCTGTCGTATGCACCCTGGGTGTGTTGAGTTGTCTGTTTCTGCTGATCTTCGGCGAGAACTGGTACAACTGGACCTTGATGGGCTTGTGGACCCTGATCGGCTTTGCCATTTATTTCGGCTACGGCTATCGTCACAGCAAACTGCGGGGTGCGACGGACAACCTTTGATTCACGGCCTCTGCGGAAAAATCAATTCAACTGATTTGCCTGCATCACCGTGCCAATGCCATAGTCCTGCGGCACCTCGAATGGTACGAGGTGATGTCACAGCCATCGGCTTGGCGATGCCTCAAGCGCCACCACCACCGGTTTCCGGGTCATCGTCAATGCGGGATTTGGCTGCGTCGTCCGGCGTTGCATCCGGCAAACCCGCCCGTTCCAGTAGCCGTTCGGGCAATGCCTTGGATCCACGCGCACCAAGCGCACGCAGTTTTTCGACCTGGCTTACCAGATTGCCGCGACCGGTCACCAGTTTGTTCGA
>DASSXQ010000116.1:0-3394 GCA_035703725.1 Rudaea sp. | reverse complement strand
CAATCAGATAGCTGCCACCCGGCAAACGTGCCACGCTGCGTGCGGCCGCACTGCCGCGCAATGGCGAACCCAGACACACGACGCGACCACGGGTAAGGCTGGGTGCACGTTGCAACGCCTGCAACGCCATCAAACCGCCCAGGCTGTGTCCGACGAGGTGAACCTTTCTCCCTCCGATCGCGGAGGCGCGCTGTACCAATCGATCCACTTCAACATCAATGCCGTGCATCACGCTGGCGTAGTCGAACAATTCCACGGCAAAACCCGCATGCTCCAATCGATTGCGCAGCGCAACCAGCGTGAATGCACGCATCCACAGGCCGTGCAACAAAATGACATGTTCTTGCTCGTGCATGGTTGACCGTGCCAGTGCCGCTCGATTCGACATCGCTGCAAACGCAGCCGAAGCGTCCTATCCGATTCCGGCTTCCCCATTCCCGATTCCCGGCTTCTTGACCACGCGCACATGCAATTCCTGCAATTGCGCTTCAGGCACGCTCGAAGGCGCGCCCGTCATCAAGCATTGCGCCGTGGTCGTTTTCGGGAAAGCAATGACATCGCGGATCGAATCGGTTCCAGCCATGAGCGCAGCGATGCGATCAATACCGAATGCGATTCCGCCATGTGGCGGCGCACCGAATCTGAGCGCGTCAAGCAGGAATCCGAATTTCGCTTGAGCCTCTTCGGCGCCGATGCCGAGCAACTCGAACACCGCACTTTGCATTTCCGGTCGATGGATGCGGATTGAACCGCCGCCAATCTCATTGCCATTGAGCACCATGTCGTAACCGCGCGAAACCGCCGTGGCGGCGTGCGCGTTGAGCGCGGCGACATCGTCGATTTTCGGCGCGGTGAACGGATGATGCAAGGCGACGAAACGTTTGTCGGTGTGATCGTATTCGAACATCGGGAAATCCGTGACCCACAACGGTTTCCACGTGTCTTCGACCAGGCCGTTGTCTTGCGCGACCTTCAAGCGCAGCGCACCCATGAAATCGCTGACCGTTTTGTACGCGCCCGCACCGAAAAAGATCACGTCGCCACTCTGCGCGCCGACGGCCGCGAGCACGCCATCGAGTGCGGCATCGTCGAGGAACTTGATGATCGGCGAGGTCATGCCTTCGCGGCCCTTGTCGAGATCGTCGATGCGAATCCAGGCCAGCCCCTTGGCGCCGTACCGCGCGACGTACACGCCCAGATCGTCCAGATATTTTCGCGGTTGCGACGCGCCGTTCGGCAAGCGCAAAGCGGCCACGCGACCGCCCGCATCGTTGGCCGGGCCGCTGAACACCTTGAATTCCACGTGACGCACATGCTCGGCGATATCGACCAGTTCAAGCTGCACGCGCAAATCCGGCTTGTCCGAGCCGTAGCGGCGCATCGCTTCGGCGTAATCCATGCGCGGAAACGGATCAACCAGATCCACATCGATCACCTGCTTGAAGACATGCCGGATCATGGCTTCGACACAATCCTGCACGTCGCGTTCTTCGACAAAAGCGAACTCCATGTCGAGCTGGGTGAACTCCAGCTGGCGATCCGCGCGCAGCGCTTCATCGCGGAAACAACGCGCGATCTGGTAGTAACGATCGAAACCGGCAACCATCAGAATTTGTTTGAACAATTGCGGCGACTGCGGCAACGCATAAAACTCGCCGGGCTGGGTGCGGGCCGGCACCAGAAAGTCGCGCGCGCCCTCGGGCGTGGCGCGAGTCAGAATCGGCGTTTCGATATCCTGAAAGTCGCGCGCATCCAGATACGTGCGGATCGCCGAAACCAGCTTCGTGCGCAGACGCATGCGCCGCTGCATTTCCGGGCGACGCAAATCCAGATAGCGCCAACGCATGCGCACGTCCTCGCCGACCGCATCGTCGAGCATGAATGGCAACGGTGCCGCTGCATTGAGCACGTCGACCGAGTCGGCCAGCACCTCGATCTTGCCGCTGCGCAAGCGCTCGTTGATCTGGCTTGCGGGGCGCGCGCGCACCTTGCCACGGATGCACAGGCAATACTCGTAGCGTACATGCTCGGCCGCAGCAAATGCCGCCGCGTTGTCGGGCTCGATGACCACCTGGACAATGCCTTCGTGGTCACGCAAATCAATGAAAATCACGCCGCCGTGGTCGCGCCGGGTATCCACCCAGCCGCACAGGACGACAGCGTGATCGATCAAGGTCTCGTCGACGAGACCGCAAAGGTGCGTACGCATGCGTGAAACTCCGTGGCAACTGGAAACCAGCCACCTGATTGGGTGTGGAAAAGGGGGCGGAATCCTAGCATGGATGCGCCATGTCGTGACTTGCATCGCCGCGTCTGCCATGTTTCCCTGAAACCACCATTTTGGATGTTCTGGCAAAAAGCCGACATGTTCGATGCACTTCGCCGCGTCGTATCCCTGCTCTGCGGCGTCGCATTGGTGCTGCTGGGTTCGGGTCTGCTCAACACGGCGATCCCGTTGCGCGGGCACGCGTTGGGCTTCAGCGACGGCCTGCTTGGCATCTTGACTTCGGCGTATTTTGGCGGCTTCCTGCTCGGCACGTTTCTGGCGCCGTGGATGATTCGCCGAGTCGGGCACATCCGGGCGTTCGCGCTGTGCGCGTCAATGTGCGCCTGCATCGCCTTGTTGCACGCATTGAGTGACAACGCCTGGCTGTGGTTGGTGCTGCGCTTGATCATCGGCATCGCCTTGGTGGGTTTGTACACGGTCATTGAAAGCTGGCTCAACGCCCAATCCGCGCCAGCGCAACGCGGACGCATATTTGCCGTCTACATGATTGTCAATCTGAGCGCATTGACCCTGGCCCAGCAATTGCTGCGGTTCAGCGCACAACAAGCGTTTGTGTTGTTCGTGCTGGTAGCACTGCTGATCTGCGCTTCCACACTGCCGGTGCTGTGGACACGCCAGTCCCAGCCACACGTGCAAGCTACTCCGCGCCTGCAGTTGCGACGCCTGTTTGCGCTTGCCCCTTCCGCGGGTGTCGGCGCACTGTTTTCCGGCCTGGCAATGGGCGCGTTCTGGGGTCTATTGCCGATTTACGCCGCACATCGCGGTCTGGATCGTGATCAAATCGCCGGCTTCATGAGCATCGCCATTGCCGGCGGCGCGGCGCTGCAATGGCCGCTTGGGCGCTTGTCGGATCGACATGACCGGCGTCTGGCGATGATGCTCGTCGGCGCGCTGGCCTGCGTGATTGCCGTGCTCATGCTGTTGCCAGTCGGTCGCGTGCAATGGCCGGGTTATGTTGCCATCTTTTTGTACGGCGGCGCGGTATTTTCGATTTACCCGATCGTGGTGGCGCATCTGCTCGATTGTCTGCCGCCACACGACGTGCTTGGCGCCAGCAGCAGCGTGTTGTTGATCAACGGTTTGGGTTCGGCATTGGGCCCGCTGATC
>DASSXQ010000190.1:0-11486 GCA_035703725.1 Rudaea sp. | reverse complement strand
GCTGGTGAATTTCCGGCGCGGAGGTTGTACGCGCTATTCGAAGTCGTCAGCGAAAATGCGATCCGGCTGCGCGCCAGCAAAGGCCAATGCTGCATACGGCATCACGATTCCGGCCCCGGTATTGCGATCGACTCCAGGCGTTTCGATGTCGATCGCAGTGGAAACGAGTGCGGTCCGAATCTGTGCCGGTGTGAGTGTTGGCACTGCGGACTTGAGCAGCGCCGCAATCGCTGCGGCGTGTGGCGCAGCAGCCGATGTTCCATAGAATGTGGAAAACCCCGGAGTTGCCGTTGACACTCCATCGGCTGCGGTGATGTCGGGTTTTTGGCGCAATACGCCACCGCTAGCAGTTCGGTTACCGACAGTCAGTTCGGCACCGGTCAATCCATCGAGAATGATGCGGCGCGGCCCATCCGAGGTGAAACTTTCACTGGCATTTGCACTGGTGAACAGCCCGGGAAATGGCCCAGCCGGAGTGACGCCGTCAAACGATGCAGCGGCTGGAGTGGCTGCGACGCTGAAAGCCGCCGCTGCCGCGCTGTGCCCGCGCGTGGCGCCATTGGTGGCGAGCGCCGGATCAACTCGCCCGCGAAACACGATGAGGTTGAACATGGGTGGGCTGGTGGTGCCAACCGTTTTACGGACCACGACCAGTCGCTCCCCGGTAAATGTTCCGCCACCGATAAACTCGATGGGATAGTCGTCGCCGCCGGCACCGTCCTGCACATCGGTACTGGCATCGAACAGCGTCGTAAGCCCACCGTTGAAATCATACAGATCGAAATCGGTGGATGCGTTTCCGGTGGAGAAATCGTAATGCTAGGCCCAGATCAAAATGGGGTAATTTCCTCCGGCATTGGTGACCTTGATCGAATTGCCGCCATCGCCGAAGTCGTGCAGCGTCATGCCGGCGAGCGCGGTTGGTGCGGTGGTCGCGCTTGCCTTGAAATCGCCTTCCCAGGTTCCCGATTTGCCGTCGTCCTTGTTGCCTTCATTGCCGGCGGAGGAGAAATACAGCACGCCCGCATTGGTTACGATGTTGACGGCCCGCGCAACCGGCCCATCCTCGAAAGGCGACTCGTCGAGATAGGTGATGTCATCAACAATGATGTTGCAGCCGCTGATCGCAAGGCTGATGATGTTTTGCGCGAAACCGGCCTCGTCGGGTCCGCCTTGCGCGAAGCCCAGTGCGGCACCGGGAGCGACGTCGTGGATGATTTCCAGCATCGCCGTACCTTCGTCGCCGTCTCCGGCCTGGCCCGACAACACATTGACGTCCGCGGGCAAATCACCGCTTGCCTGGACGCTGGCCAGCGAATCGACGCCGTCGGAAAGCGCGCAGACTTTCACGCCGGCACCCGTCGTTGCAAAATCTGCGCGCGCACCGGGACCATCGTGCGTCGCATCTCCCTCGGACGTGTTGATCTTGTTTGTCAGCGCGGGCATGTGCTGGCGAATTGCGCGTATTTCGTCAAACGCGGCAATTGTCTCCAGATCCCGCAAATGCACTCGCGCGTACACGCGTGGGACGGTAGCGATTGAAGACAATACTTTCGCGTTGACCCGATCGAGTTTGGCGAGAGCAGACGCGAGTTGCCCGGCAGACGTCAATACGATATCGACGGCAACGCGATTATCGGATTCTGCCTTGACGAAGCGAAAATCGCTCAGCGACGCCAGACGCGAATCGCGGCGTTCATGCAACATGCCCAAATACAGACGCGAGTCGATCTTGCGCTGCGTAGCGGACTTTGCGTTCTTGATGGAGTCGATTACCCGAACCTGAGCAACGGCATTCGCCGACAACTGCGGTGGCGCAGCTTGCGCGGTTCCGGTGACAACCAACGTTGCGGCCAGTGCCAAACTGAAAACAGACAATGCGCACCGAAAAATCGGTGCACGGAATTCGTGAAGTTTCATGAACGTGTTCCCCGGCAGATTTGATGACGCGATCAGCGAATCAACGGTTGCTGCGACACCTTGTCATGCGCTTTGCGTTCCGAGTGCGCGCAACCATCAAATGTCGACACCACATGGCGCCGCTTGATCCCAATTCGTGATCCCCGCCACACATTATCACAGCATTCATCGTTGCTCACTGAATCGTGTGGAATTCGTGGCTGCATGCAAGTTGGAGTTCTCGCGCAACCCGGACCGCGCTGCGTGTTGACTGGCATTGCCGAGGAGATGACGGGTGCGCGATCCACCGTGAACCCGGCAAGGTTGCAACCTTGCTTGTGTGATGATCGCCGTCATTATGGGTGCTGCCGGATTGGCAGGTTGCAGCGATTACCGACTTGCGGTTGAGCGGGGTTCCCGACGCATGAACCAGGTCATTACACCCAGCACGGGTTCGCAGCGAGCGACGACGAAGCCGAGCGTTTCGTAGAAAGTCACGTTGATTGCCAGATCGGTCTCCAGCCAGGCGATTTCCGCTTGCGCATCGAGACCCCGACAACACTCGGTCATCAGGGTGCGAGCCAGGCCTCACGGCATCTGCGGCAATTCCTGCCCACGCAGGTCGAACACCAGTACCTCGGCGTCCTTGCCGGCGGCCAGGTGCAGCGTTTGCGGGTTGCGCAGGCGCACGCCGTCACCGGCTTGCAACTGTGTGCCATTGAGTTCGATGCTGCCGCGAGCAACATGCACGTACGCGTGACGGTCTTTGTCCAAAGTCAGCGTGGCACGTTCGTCGCCATCGAACAGGCCAGCGTAAACCTTGGTGTCCTGCTGGATGCGCAGCGAACCATCGTGGCCATCCGGTGAAATGATCAACCGCAGGCGACCGCGTTTGGCCGCTTCGTCGAAGTGCTGCTGCTGGTAGACCGGTTTGCCACCAATGCTTTCCGGCACGATCCAGATCTGCAGAAAATGCACGGGCGCGTCCTTCGACCCGTTGAACTCGCTGTGGGTGACGCCGCTGCCTGCGCTCATCAACTGCACGTCGCCCGGAAGAATCTTCGAGCCCGTTCCCATACTGTCGCTGTGTGCCAGGGCGCCTTCCAGCACATAGGAAAATATTTCCATGTCGCGGTGCGGATGCGTGCCAAAACCCTGACCCGGCGCCACGCGATCCTCGTTGATGACGCGCAAATCGGAAAAACCGATCTGGTCGGGGTCCACGTAGCCGGCAAACGAGAACGTGTGACGCGAACTCAGCCAACCGTGCTCGGCGACGCCGCGTTCAGAAGCCTTGCGTACTTGCATCATGGTGTTCTCCTTGTTGTAGGGTCGCAGCGCGGGCCATGTCAAATTCGCCCGGTATTCTTCGAAACAACGTCGTAGCCAAACTTGTTGCGCTGACGCCGTGTGTCATTCGGCCGCCGTCGGCTTGCGCACAATGGTCTCTTGCAGATGTCCCACCGGGATGCCAAGCAATGTGATCTTGCCCACGTTGTCGATGGTGCCGTCCGGCATCATTTCAAGTGTCTGGTGCATGACCAGCGGACCGGTGAGTCGGTAGTGCAGCGTCAGACGTGAATTCTCGCTGTGCCCAGTCACCGTGCCGGCCGCATCGCTGAGTGTGCCGGTAAATTCACCCGGGCGCACCGTCGTCAGAATCCAGTGGCGATGTCTCGGCGGCTCACCTTCAAACATTACGGTTTGATCCAGCCGAAACGTACCATTCGCAAGAACACGACCATCGCTGCATACGTGATATGGGCGCGGCTTGCCGAAAAGAAGTTTGAGCGTACCGCGACCTTCGCTTGCCCCACCGAATCCCGCCTGCGGGGTGAAGTTGACAGTCGCCACAGGCGTGGCGAACGCCGGCGAGGCGAGGAGCAAAATCAACAACGCAGTATAAAACTTCATCGGAGAGAAACCGGGGTCAGGTTCGACTTTCCAAGATGGGTCCTCGGAAAACGTGCACGATGATTTTCCGAAGGGCTGCTTTCTGAGTTGGCGTCAGGCCGACCTATTCGTTCTTGCAAACGATTGGCTTGCGAGTCGCGTGCCCCTCACCCCTCCAGACAATCAAACCGCCGATCCGCCTCAACTTCCGCGTCGTAATCCACATCGTCGCGATCAAACCCGAAGAGCTTCAGAAACTCGTGTTTGTAACCCGAGTAGTCGGTGACTTCGCGCAGGTTTTCGGTGGTGACGGTCGGCCATACGGTTTTGCAGACGTCTTGCACGTCGTCGCGCAGTTCCCAGTCGTCGAGGCGCACGCGGCCTTCGTTGTCGGTTGCGGTGGCGCCGCCGTCGGCGCGGTAGAGGCGGTCGTGGAACAGGCGGTTGGTTTGTTCGATGGGATTTTCGTGGATGCCTTTCTCTTTCATGATCTTGAAGGCGATGGATACGTACAGCGGAATCACCGGGATGGCGGCGCTGGCCTGGGTGATCACGGATTTCATCACGCCGACGTAGGCTTGCAGTCCGGGGTGGCGGCTGCGCAGTTGTTTTGCGGTGTTTTCCAGGTGTTGCTTGGCTTGGCCGAGCGTGCCGTGCCAGTACATGGGCCAGGTGATTTCGGTGCCGATGTAGCTGTAGGCAATGGTTTTTGCGTGATCGGCGAGCACGCCGGCCGCGCTGAGTGCGTCGATCCAAAGGGCCCAGTCTTCGCCACCCATGACGGTGACGGTGTCCTTGATTTCCTGCTCGGTGGCCGGCTCAACCGTCGCGTTGATCACGACGTCTTTGTTGGTATCGACCGAGGTGTTATGGAAAGCTTCACCAATCGTCTTGATGGACGAACGCACCACTTCGCCGGTGTCGGGCAGCTTGCGTACGGGCGAGGCGAGCGAGTAGACGATCAAATCAATCGGACCACCCATGTCGTTCTTGATGATCTCGATCGCCTTGGCGCGGGTTTCGTGCGCGAAAGCATCCAAATTGATGGACTTGCTGAACAGGCCCGCTTGTTTGGCGGCTTTGTCGAACGCGGCGGCGTTGTACCAACCAGCGGTGCCGGGCTTGGTGTCGCTACTCGGTTTTTCAAAGAACACGCCGAGCGTGGCCGCGCCGTAACCAAATGCCGCGGTGATGCGCGATGCCAGTCCATAGCCGGTAGAAGCACCAATCACCAATACGCGTTTGGGGCCGTTGCTCGCATGGTGGCCAGCGGCTTGGGTAATTTTGATCTGATCGAGCACGTTGCGCTCGCAGCCAACCGGATGCGCGGTCGTGCAAATGAATCCACGGACTTTGGGTTTGATGATCATGCGATGGGTCACTCTGGGATTTGATGGCGACCCCGGCCCGATTCGAACGGGCGACCTTCCCCTTAGGAGGGGGACGCTCTATCCAGCTGAGCTACGGGGCCGATGCTGCGGATTATCGCAGAATCTGCAGCATCGACCGAGTCCGTATTGATACCTCAATGTGCGGCGTACATCGCCATCACGTCCTTGCGCAGTGCGGCCTGACTATCCGGGCGCGTGTAGAACATGTGGCCGCCGGGGAATTCCTTGACTTGAACGCGTGCCGGCTTGCCCATGTCGGGCATCTGGTCGACAACGAGTACCGAACCCATGAACGGGCAGGACAGGTCGTTCCAGCCATGCACGATGAGCACATGCAGGCGCGGATCGTTGGCAACGGATTGACGCAGTTGCGATACGGAACCCGAGTCGGCGTCGTCGTCTTCGTGCCAGAGCTTGTTGACCTCGTAGCTGAGCGCGTTGTAACGACCGTCGAATTTCCAGCCAACCGTGCGCGTGATGAAATTGACCATCGCCGTGGTGGTCGGGGCGATGATGGAGTTGAGCAGCGGGTCGCCGCTGCGTTGGCGCGGTGCATGCGGGAAAGGATCCCAGGCGGTGACATTGGAATCGTAGACGCTTCCGATCTTGCCCTGCGAGCGATGGACTTCGCGCAGATAGGCGCGTGTATCGATGCGTCCACCGGAATAGCGCACGAAGGTGGGATCAAGTCCCGTCATTTCGGTGACGCGTTTGATCATGGCGTCGCGTGCGGTCGGGTTGGAGTTGCCCAGCATCAGCGTGTGTGCGTATTCGCCGCGCGTGTAGTCGATCACTTGTTCCATGGCTTGCGCGGTGAGCTTGCCTTCGCGTTCCAGATTTGCCGCCGTGATCGATGGCAGGGTGAGCATCCATGGAATCGGTGAGACGTATTCGTTCTTGTACGAATCCGGGTCAAGATACGGCGATACCAGAACGACGCCGTTCATGGCCACTCCCAATTGGGTCTGCAGATACTCGGTGATGCGCGGGCCGCGGAAGCCGCCGTAGCTTTCGCCAACCAGATACTTGCGCGAATTCATGCGCCCGTTGGTGACCAACCAGTCGTAGATGATGCGCGACAGGTAATGAATATCGGAATTCGTGCTGTAAAACAGCGTGGTTGCTTCCTTGTCGTCTACAAGGGCACGGCTGTAACCGGTGCCTACCGGATCGATGAAAACCAGATCGGTGAAGTCCAGCCACGTGCCCGGATTGTCGTGCAATGTGGCCGGATCCGACGGGCTGTCATCGGCATCGCCAAAGTTCACTTTCTTCGGTCCGATCGCGCCAAAATTCAGATACACCGACGATGCGCCCGGACCTCCGTTGAGCGCAAAAGTGACGGGCCGTTGCTTGTCGCCGCCAACCGTGTAAGCGGTGAACATTACCTCGGCCGTCTTGTTGCCTTTCTCGTCGCGCACCGGCAGCGTGCCGACTGTGACGGTGTAATTGATGGTCTTGCCCGCGACGTGGGTGACTTGATTCACGTGGGCGTCGGCGGGGAACGGCGGCAAGTGGATGTCCTTGGCTGCGCTTTCCGCAGACTTTGCGGCGTCGGGCTTCGCGTTCTCGGCCGCCTGAATCGAGCCGGCAAGCGTGAACAGCAGAATCGCGGAAGCGACGGTGAGGCACTTGAAAAGTGGACGCATGACATCTCTCATGGTGTGAATGCAACTTCGCACCCTAAGGTATCGGCATGCATGATGCCTGTGCGGAAAGTCCTGCATCGACGCTGACCCGGTGGCGGCATTGGCAGTTACAATCCGCACGTTTCTTGCGCAGGTCACGCTGCGGTCATTTGTTCGATTCGTTTGCAATCACACTTCAACGAAAGGAAATTCCATGCAAATCACGATGTACGACACGTTGATACCTACGGCCAATCGCATGCTTGGCAGCTTGTCCGCCATTCTCGACAAAGCCGCCGCGTTTGCCGAGCAGAAGAAAATCGAACCAGAGGTTTTGTTGAACGCGCGGTTGGCGCCAGACATGTTTGGGTTGACCAAACAGGTGCAGATTGCCTGCGACTTGGCTGTGCGCGGCGCAATGCGGTTGAGTGCTGGCGAGATCCCGACATTCGAAGACAACGAAACCAGCTTTGCCCAACTCAAGGCGCGCATTGCCAATGCGTTGACCGTCGTCAACAGCGCCAATGCCGCACAATTCAACGGCAGTGAAGACCGCGACGTCACCCTCAAGATGCGCAGTGGCGAAATGCACTTCAAGGGATTGGATTTCCTGCGCGATTTCGTCCTGCCGAATCTGTATTTTCACATCACCACGGCGTACGCAATCCTGCGCCACAACGGCGTGGAACTGGGTAAAAAAGATTTTCTCGGAGCGTGACGATACAAGGCGCAACGGGCGCCCGCTTCAGTCCTGGCGGACGGCTTCTCCCGCTGCGCAGGGGAAGCCAAGCCATTTCATCCCAGCGCGTTTCGCGCCAGTCGTTGCCTGGCGCGGACCATCCAGCGGGGGAAGGGGCCGAACACGGAAGCGGGCGCAACGGATCTGGATCCGGTTTTGATTCGGGCTCAATGCCGGAACCCAACGATCAAAGCTGCGAAATGCTTTTCCGTGTCCGGTGCAGCGACAACGTTGTGATTTTTCACGCAATCAGCCTTGGTCAGGTGCAGTCAATCGGATGGTTTTGTTGCTGCCCGGATTGACATGCACGACGTGTTGCGGAAATGGAACCCTGATTCCGTTGCGATCAAAAGCCTTCTTGATGTTTTCGGTGAGATCGCACTTGGTGCCGAAATAGTCGGCGTTGCCGGCATAACATCGAATACCCAGTTTCACGCTGCTATCGGCCAGCTCATACACCAGGACGTCGGGTGTCGGTTTGGACAGTACACGCGCATCGGCATGAATCACTTCCAGTGCGGTTGCGCGCGCAACATCAATGTCGTCGCCGTAGTCGATGCCAATGACCAATTCAATGCGGCGCATGGTATCGGGCGTGAGATTGATGATCGAGTCCGTGGTGATCAGCGAGTTGGGCAGCGTGATGGTCTGATTATCGGAGCCGCGCAGACGAGTCTGAAAAATATTGATCGCTTCAACCGTACCGGTGACGGCGTGGATGGTGACGACGTCACCAACCTTGATGGGTCGCAATGCCACCAGCATCACGCCGGATGCGATATTCGACAACGAATCTTTCAGTGCCAGGCCGATGGCCAATCCGGCGGCGCCGAGCAAGGCCAGCATCGATGTCATCGGCACGCCCAGCAACTGCACGACGGCCAGCAGCAAGACAATCTGCAATACGGTCAAAATGACACGTTGCAGAAACTGCACAATGGTGATCTCCATGCGCGTGCGTTGCATGGTTTTGCCGGCCAACTTGGCAAGCCAGGCTGCCAGCTTCAATCCCGCCACAAGCAGGATCAGTGCCTTGAGCAATGCCCACGCCACGGCTGCGCCCAGCGTGAGCCAATGCGCGTGTTCGGGTGCGAAAAGCCATTTCATCATGTTGCATCTCCGGACCTTCAAACGAACGTACTTAACCGCCCCGACTTTCCCGGAAACTCCTACCTTTGCGAGGATGGAGTATTGAAAACATCAAAGAAGCATTCAGCGCAAGTCAGCGAACAAGCGGTACGGTTGTTTCTGGAACACCAGGGCGATCATACCTTGCAGTGGGCGGCGATTGGATCCTTTGCCGCCAGGATTGGCTGCACATCACCAACGCTGTGCAATGACCCGGATGACATCAAACCCGGGGAGTGACGGTGCTCCGGGATTGGTCTGGCAGTTGCCTGCCTGGGGGCCGGACGGTGTCCGGCGTAGAGGCTGCGTGAGTCGGGTTCAGGCTCTTGCCTTGAACTGCGGGAACCTTCGGTGGACATGGCAAGGCAAGGGCGCGGACCCACAAGACGAGGCCGACAGTACCGATGCGCTACCACGGGACGGAGCGGTCCGTAGTAGTGATGAAGTCGCGGTAATCGCGATGGAGCGTATAGTCGCCACAATGCACATTGGTACTGGTGGACGACAATTGTGAACGCGATGCCCGTCACCGCCTCGGGTTGCCTGCCGTATCAGGCGACATAAGGACGACGAAATCATGACGCAACGCAATGGCTCAAATGCCATGATGTGGATGCCAGCCGCATGCAGGAATGTCGCGGCGCGAGCGACTGAATCCGCGCAGTGAACGACATCTGCACTCTGGCTGATGAAGCATTGCTGGATAGCTTGCAACGTGCTGCATTCGACTACTTTCCGCTCAATACCAATCCACGCAACGGCCTGGTGGCGGATACTTCGCGCGAGCGTTCGCCATGCAGCATTGCGGTGGTCGGCTTCGCGTTCGCTACCTATCCGGTCGCCGTTGCGCGCGGCTGGTTCGACCGCGCCGACGCAGTCCAACACGTGCTCGCTGCGCTACGTTTTTTTCGCGACAGCGATCAGAGCGGTAGCCCGACGGGAACGGGTTTCAAGGGCTTCTATTATCACTTTCTCGACATGGACACTGGCGTGCGCGTGTGGCAGTCGGAGCTGTCAATGGTCGACAGTGCGTTGCTGATCGCCGGTGCATTGACTGCGGCGGAATACTTTGATTCAAACGATGGCGACGAACGCGAATTGCGCGCGTTGGTGCAGGAATTGTATCGTCGTATCGACTGGTGCTGGGCACAAGATTGTCAACCAACGATGAGGATGGGCTGGAAACCCGAAAGCGGCTTTTTGCATTACGGATGGGAAGGCTATAGTGAGGCGATATTGATGTACGCGTTGGCGATGGGATCGCCTTCGCACCCGATTCCGCCGGATTGCTACAAGTCATGGACGTTGACCTACCAATGGGAAAACCTGTACGGCCATGATTGCCTTTATGCCGGGCCGTTGTTTGTGCATCAGTTTTCGCACGCATGGATCGATTTTCGCGGCATCCGTGATCGCTTCATGCGTGAAAAGAATTCCGATTACTTCGAAAACACCCGTCATGCGATTTGCATCCAGCGTGAATATGCCCAGCGCAATCCGCATCAATTCAAAGGCTACGATGCCAACGGTTGGGGCCTTTCCGCCTGCGACGGTCCCACGGGTGCATGGCTGGGCGTAAGCGGGATCATGCAGTCTGGCCTCGGTTATGCGGCGCGTGGCGCACCTTATGGACCGGATGATGGCACCGTTTCGATACCCTCGGCGTTGGCGTCGCTGCCATTCGCGCCCAGCCTTGCGCTGCAGGCGGTGCGCAACATGTTGGCGCGCTACCCGCATGTGCTCGATGCTGGTCGGCTGACAACGGGTGTCAACCCGACACTTGCCGACGAAAACGGTCGTGCCTGGATTTCTCCGGGGCACTACGGCCTCGACCAGGGCATCGTCACCCTGATGATCGAGAATCACCGCAGCGAACAAATCTGGCAATTGATGGGTATCTGCGAACCTGTTCGCCGTGGCCTGCATCACGCCGGATTTCGTGGCGGTTGGTTGCAAATCACGGCTGCCGAGGAGGAATGGTGATGGTGCAATTGAGCAGTCAAGATCCCGACGACGCGCAAGATATCCACGAACGTGAACGCATCGCCAACCTGCGCCCGCAGGCGTGGGTCAATCCGCAACCGGCAGGACGCTATCGGCTTGTTGTCATCGGGTCCGGGTTTGCCGGCCTTGTCGCGGCGCAAATGGCTGCCGCGCGTGGTGTCAAAGTCGCCTTGATCGAGCGTGATTTCATTGGCGGTACGTGCATCAATACCGGTTGCGTCCCGTCCAAGGCGATCATACGCAGCTCACGGTTGTACGCCGAGATGCGCGACGCATCGCGTTACGGTGCGCAGGTTCCATCGACAATGAACATGAATTTTTCATCGACGATGCAGCGCGTGCGACGCATTCGAAGCCACCTTGGGCAGCGCAATTCGGTACGCAGACTGACGGCAGCCGGCATCGATGTTTTCTTTGGCGACGCGCGTTTTGTCGGCACGGATACGTTGACGGTGAATGCAACCCGACTGTGTTTTGACAAGGCCTTGATAGCTACGGGCGCGCGCCCGAATGCGCCAACGGTTCCGGGTCTCGCGCAAGCGGGATACCTGACCAACGAAAACATGTTCGACATGACCGAACTGCCACGGCGTCTGCTGGTGATCGGTGGTGGCCCGATCGGTTGCGAACAAGCACAGGCGTTTTGCCGGTTGGGTGCGCAAACCACGATCGTGCAAGACAAGCCGCTGTTCCTTGAAAGGGAAGAGCGCGACGCGGCGCAGATTCTCTCGACGGCGCTCGCACATGATGGCGTCGAGGTCCGTCTCAACACCCGGGTACGCCGTGTGCGAGTGCGGGATGGCG